>CAVDPT010000004.1:2196-137050 GCA_963610935.1 Bifidobacteriaceae bacterium
TTCTTATGCTTGAAACCCGTTTAGAGGAGTTAGGTACTTTTGCGGAGAAATTCCGGAACGACCTAATGAAGCGCGACGGTGAATAATTTTGCTCACCCTTTTATTTCTCTTTTTCCATAAAAGAGGCTCTCTTTTTTTGAGGAGAGCCTTTTTTATTTGACTTTTTTTTTGAAATGAAGTAAGATAATTTTAGAGGCAAAAATATCGGACAAAATTATTGGACACTACGCTATTTATTGGACATTTTAAAGGTTGGCAATATAGCAAAAATCGCCATTTTTTAAGCAAAAACACCTAAAAAACAGCGATTTTCGGCACTTGGCAGGGGAGACGCGACTTGAACACGCAACCGGCGGTTTTGGAGACCGCTGCTCTACCAATTGAGCCACTCCCCTAAAAAGAACAGTAAAATTATATAATAATTATCGTATTTAGTCAAACGAATTGAGGTATAAAATGAAAAAGAAATTTAAATTGGGCGTTATCGGCGCGGGCTTTATGTCTTCTGCTATCGTGAACGGCGCAATTCGCGCCGAATATCTGCAAAATACTGAAATTATCGTCAGCGATCCGAACGACTTAGCTCTTAGTAAGATGTCGGAAAAGGGAATATGCGTGACGGTCGATAATGAGCGAGTATTCGAGGAGTCGGAATTCGTCTTGTTCGCGGTAAAGCCCCAAAGTTTTGCTTCTGCTGTAGCGACCATATCCAAGGATGAAGAATATAAAATAATTTCCATTATGGCGGGCGTTAAGATAGACAAAATAAAATCGGTTTTTCCGCGAGCCGTTGTCGCAAGGTGTATGCCGAACACTCCCTGTTCCGTCGGTTACGGTGCGGTAGGGATTGACGTTACGGGCTTAAAAACAGCCTCTGACGCGAATTTTGTGAAGGGATTGTTCTCGTCCTTTGCGGAAACCGTTTCGGCGCGTGAGGAGGCTCTCAACGTCGTTACGGGGATAAGCGGAAGTTCGCCCGCATATTTTTATTTATTCTTAAAAGGTATCATTGACGCCGGCGTAAAGCGCGGTTTGTCCGAAAGCGACGCTAAAAAGCTTGCGGTTAACACTATGATCGGAAGCGGCATGATGGTAAAAAACAATTCCGAAAAATCGCTCGAAGAGCTAATAACCGCGGTATGTAGTAAAGGCGGTACTACTATAGAGGCGATAAAAGTTTACGAGGAAGCGGGGCTTACGGCGATTACGGACAAGGCGATCGAAGCGTGCGTAAAGCGCGCCGAAGAGCTGGAGAGGCTTTAATGAAAAAGGTCACGATATATACCGACGGCGCATGCAGCGGAAATCCCGGTAGCGGCGGTTACTGCGCAATTCTGATTTATAACGGCGCGGAAAAGGTCGTTAGCGGCAGCGAGGAACTTACCACGAACAATAGAATGGAGCTGTTGGGCGTTATAAGGGGGCTTGAAGTGTTGAAGGAGCCGTGCGAAGTCGATTTATATAGCGACTCTCAATACGTTGTGTCGGCGTTCTCCGAGGGGTGGATTTACGGCTGGCAAAAAAACGGCTGGAAGACCACTTCTAAAAAAGAGGTAAAAAATCCCGACCTTTGGCAAAAACTTTTGGGTTTAACGGAAATTCATAACGTAAATTTCATCAAGGTTAAAGGGCATGCCGATAACGCATATAATAATCGTTGCGATCAGATTGCGGTTTCGGAGTATAAAAAGCTCAAGAAGTTATAGTATGATTTATCAGTCGTTTCCTTGAGATTTCGCATTATATTGCGGATAAGTTTAACTCTCCGTAATATAATATAAGTATGGTAAAGAAAGGTGTCTGCGTACTAAAAGACGTGTTGAGCGTTGTTTTCATTGCTTTGAGCGGTTTGGCGGGAGTCTTTTTTTCCGTTTTATATCTTGAAACCTTCGAGAGCGGGTTTATAGCGGAATATTTTGACGTTGTCTTGACCGTTTCCGTTTCTTTGATTACCGCGCTGACGATGCTCACCATTGCCTTCCGCAGGCGTTCGGAAGGTTTTCTCTATAAACTTTTCTTGATTGTTGTAATAACGGTGACGGCTATTGCGTGCGCGCTTTTCCTGTTAAAAACAACGGGCTTTCTCGATAAAATCGACAGTGTGGACGATTTGCGTAAATACGTCGCCTCGTTCGGAGGAAACGCCGCGCTCATCTTTACGGTCTTACAATTCTTGCAGGTGGTTGTCTTGCCTATACCCGCGTTTATTACGGTTGCCGCCGGCGTGGTGCTTTTCGGGGCTTTTAAGGGCGCGGTGTTAAGCTGTATCGGCATTATACTCGGCTCGATAGCGGCGTTTTTTATAGGTAGAATATTCGGCTATCGCGTGGCTAAATGGCTCGTGGGGAAGGATAGTCTCGATAAAGGACTAAAGACGATAAAGGGAAAGGATAAGATAATTTTAACCTTTATGTTTCTTTTTCCGTTTTTTCCCGACGACGTCTTATGTTTCGTTGCGGGAATTACGACAATGAGTCCCGTTTTTTTTCTGATAATGATATTTTTCACTCGTATAATATCCGTTTTTGCGACCTGTTATTCGATGAATAACAGCATTATTCCGTATGACACTTGGTGGGGAATACTTCTTTGGTTATTATTCCTTGCGATAACTGTTGTTCTTACCGTATTGATTTATAAAAAGGGCGATAAAATTGAGGCGTTCTTTTTCAGAAAGAGGAAAAGTGAAAAACACAAGTAATTTACTAATTATATATAGATAGATTATGTGTGACATAATTGACTTTAGAGGTTTACGAATGAGGATACTTATATGTAACGATGACGGTATCGAGAGCGGCGGAATTAAAACGCTTGCGGAAAAGCTCGCAGAGAAAAATGAGGTCGTAGTCGTTGCTCCTGACGGCAACAGGTCTTGCTGTTCGCATACGGTTACCATCAACGCCCCCATTAAAATCACCGAAAGAAAAGGCGCAAGATATAGGACGTACGTTATTTCGGGGTATCCCGTAGATTGCGTTAAGGTAGGGTTTCATTTTATCAAAGGATTCGTTCCGGACGTAGTTGTAGCGGGAATAAACAAATCGCATAATCTCGGCACGGATGTTTTGTATTCCGGTACCGTGGCGATTGCTTTGGAGGGCTCGTATTTCGGCGTTCCCGCTTTCGCTTTTTCTTCTTTTTTTAATGCGGAGATAGATTTTGCGAGGTATGCGGAAATTGCCGAAAGCGTTATTGCGTTTCTTGTTCCTTTATCGCGCGGAGCGCAAGTGTGGAACGTCAACTTTCCTCCCGAAAGCTTACGAATTAAGGGGATCAGGTTTTGTAAACTCGGTAAGTACGTTTATGACGATAAATATGTAAAAGAGGGTTACGGGTATGTTTTAAAAAGCTCCGACGCGATACCCGATTTGAGCGACAAAACGTCTGACGTTGCGTTGATAAACGAGGGGTACGTTACGATAACGCCGTTAAAAACGGACGCTACAGACTACGACAAGCTCGCTTTTTCGATTGAAAAAAACGTAAATTTAAGTATAGAACGATGAAAAAAATTTTGGTCGTCGGCGGTGGCGCGGCGGGTATGATGGCGGCGTATTATGCGGCAGAAAACGGGAACGAGGTCGTTCTTGTAGAAAAAAACGAAAAGCTCGGCAAGAAAATTTACATAACGGGCAAGGGGCGTTGCAATTTGACTTGCGACGTACCCGTCTCGGATTTTTTTGGCAGCGTCGTGAATAATCCTAAATTTTTATACGGGAGCGTTCGTTCGTTTTCTCCCGAGGACGCGTGCGTTTTTTTTGAAAAACGCGGGCTTAAGCTTAAGACCGAACGTGGAAACAGGGTTTTCCCCGCAAGCGATAAGGCGAGCGACGTGACGAAAACGCTTGAAAAGGCGTTGCGTTCCGTCGGTGTAAAAATATTGCTCGATACCGAGATAGGCTCTATTGCGGCAAGTAACGGCGCGGTGAAAGGGGCGTTTACCGTTTGCGACGAGCTTATTGAAGCCGATTCGGTCATTATATGTACGGGCGGCGCGTCGTACCCTTTGACGGGCAGTACGGGGGACGGGTATAAATTCGCCAAAGCGTGCGGTCATTCTGTGGTCGCGCCGAAGCCCGCGCTCGTCGGGATAGAGCTTAAGGGCAAAGATTTTCGTTCGCTTCAGGGACTTTCTCTTAAAAACGTGCGGTTGACGGTTTTTAAGGACGACAGAAAAGTATTCGGCGATTTCGGTGAGATGCTCTTTACGCATTTTGGAATTTCCGGTCCTATCGTCTTGACTTGTTCCTCGTATATCAACAGGCTTGAGGTAGACGGGCTTACCGCGTCCATCGATCTAAAGCCGGCTCTAACGGAAGAGACTTTAGACAACAGGCTTTTGCGTGAGTTCGGGGAAAACCGCACTAAAACGATTGCCGCCGTTGTCCGTACTCTCGTTCCGTCCACGCTCGTGGAGCTTATCGTTACGCGTTCTCATATATCCGCCCGAAAGACATGTTCCGAAATAACCAAAGAAGAGCGCAAACGCCTAATCGCAACGCTGAAAAATTTCACCTTGAACATAAAATCGCTAAGACCGCTTGATGAAGCAATAGTGACCTCCGGCGGCGTGAGCGTCACTGAAATAAATCCGAAAACCATGGAGAGCAAGAAAGTTTCGGGCTTATTTTTTGCCGGCGAGGTTCTTGACGTAGATTGTCTTACGGGCGGTTTTAATTTGCAAACGGCTTTTTCAACGGGGTTCGTCGCGGGGAAAAACGCGTAAAAAGATAAAAATATCTTTTTTTAATGTTCGTTTATATTTTTCCGTTGTATTACGCGCTTTTTTATGTTAAAATATCTTCTCGGAAGATAAAGAACGAGGTTTATCCTCGCTTATAGGACGTACGGGCTCGGCGCCGTCGCCATAAGGAGTATTTTATACAAGAGTTTATAAATCTACCGTTTCAACGGTTTACAAAAAATAAAACAGGGGTATAAATTATGGATAGAAAGATAACGATAGCGCTCGACGGACCTTCGGGGAGCGGTAAAAGCACCGTTGCAAAAAGGATTTCGCAGGAACTCGATATACTCTATCTCGATACGGGGGCGATGTATAGAGCCGTCGCTCTCGAAGCGTTAAAACGCGGGATAGATACTTTCGACGAGGCGGGAGTTTCCGAATTTATAGATAATATCGACCTTGAAATAAAATATATGAACGGGACGCAGCACACCTTTTTAGACGGCGAGGACGTTTCGGAAAAAATTCGCGAGCCGCAGGTTTCTATGGCGGCTTCAAACGTTTCGAGCCTTAAATGCGTAAGGCTTAAAATGGTAGATATGCAGAGAAAAATTGCGGCAAATTCTTCGTGTGTTCTTGACGGACGAGACATAGGCTCGTTTGTTTTGCCGAATGCCGATTACAAATTTTTCGTCACGGCAAGCGTGGACGTAAGGGCGGACAGAAGATATAAAGAGCTTGCTCTTAAAGGGCATAAGGTTGATTTCGACGAACTTAAAGCGGAAATAGAACAGCGCGATTACAACGACAGGAACAGAGATTTCGCGCCCCTCGTTCAGGCGGATGACGCAATCCTTATCGACACCTCGTTTATGACGATAAGTCAGGTCGTCGGTAAAATATTGTCATACGTTAAATAACGCCCGTCACACAGCCGTTTTTAAAACCTTGTTGTTTTGTAGGAATTAGTCAATGAAATGCTTTCAAAAGATGTTATTATCGCTATCTAAATTCGTATATCCTACCGTCGTCTACGGGAAAGAAAACCTCCCCGAGGGCGGCGCACTTCTCGTGAGCAACCATTTGAGCGATTTAGACAGCGTTTTTATTAGGAGGCTTTTTAAGGGCGACGGCGTATTTATTCTCGCGAAAAAAGAGTTGTTTAAGAATAAATTAGTCGGAAGGTTGCTTGCTTCTTACGGCGCGATTTCGGTTGACAGGGAAAATCCCGATATGAAAACTCTGCTTACCGCCGTCAATGTTTTGAGACATAACGACAAGCTCGTGATTTTTCCCGAGGGTACGCGAAACAGGAAGGGGGAAACGTGGCTCCTGCCTTTTAAGGGCGGCTCGTTTGTGCTTGCGGCTAAAAGTAAGAAACCCGTCGTGCCTATAGTTATCTTTAAAAAGGCTAAAATTTTCAGGAAAACGCCGATTATTATAGGTAAACCGTTTGAGTTTTGCGAATTTTACAACAAAAAACTATCGGACGAGGATATTTCCGCAATGGCGGAGACGGTAGTCGAAAAGCTCGTAGAGTTAAGGACGGAGCTTGAAAAGCCGGTATCGAATAAAAAAATGCATAACAAGTCGAATAAATCGGGTAAACGGATAAAAAATGATAGTATTAAAGGGTAAGCACTGCGGTTTTTGCTTCGGAGTGAAACGCGCCGTGGATAAAGCGGAAGAGCTTGCGGGGAGCGGGTGCTTCGTCCTCGGGGAAATTATACATAACGAAGAGGTCAACGAAAAACTCGCTCGCTCGGGGATCGTCAAGATAGACGATATTTCGGATTCGAGATTAAAGCGAGGCGGCACCCTTCTTATTCGCACGCACGGAGAGCCGAAATCCACCTTTGAGAAAGCCGCCGAACTCGGACTTAAAATAGTAGACTGTACCTGTCCGTTCGTAAAAGAGATACAAAAAATAGTCGAGAAAAAACGTTCGGAGGGCTATAAAATAATCATCGTCGGCAATCCCGAACACCCTGAAATAAAAGGGATAAACGGCTGGTGCGGCGGCGATGCGTATATTACGGAAAACGGGGAAGTGCCGACGCTAAAAGAGGGCGAAAAAGCGTGCGTAGTCGTGCAAACTACCTTTTCGGAAGAAAAATTTGACGGAATTATAAAAAAAATTACTTCAAACGACGGTAAAACAGTTGATATTTTCAAAACTATTTGCTATACTACTACCAAGCGTCAAAGGGAAGCGGAGCTTATAGCACGCGACTCGGACGCCGTTTTAGTGATTGGCGGCGCAAACAGCAACAATACGGCTGAGTTATTTGCTATATGCAAGAGGTTTTGTAAAAACGTTTTTCGTATAGCCGATCGCAAAAACTTCGATTATGCAAAAATTAAAAATTTTTATAAAGTAGGGATTGTTTTAGGTGCGTCAACGCCTATAGAACAATTTCAGGAGGTTGTCTCGTTTATGGAGAAGGTCACAGAAGAAATCGTAACTACGGAAACCGTTAATTCGGAAATAGCCGAAACGCCCGCAGAAGAAGCGGCTGTAGTCGCTCCCGTTACGGAGGTAGCGGAAACGTCTGAAAATACAGCCGTCGCGGAGGAATCGACTACTGAGGAGGTGAAGACCGAAGAGGTAGAGACGGAGAACGTTTCCGCAAAGTCCGAGATGGAAGCAGCGTTTGATAATATCAAACCGAATAGAGATTTCAAAATCGGGCAGGTCATTACCGCAAAGATCTCTTCTGCAAAGGACGACGGGCTTACGCTTTCTATGAAGAACGCGAAAAAAGATTTCGAGCTTCCCAAGGAAGAAATGCTCGGCGAATATAATAAAGACGATTTTAAGGACAAGATAGGCGAAGAGATGCGCGTTATGGTTGTTGCGAAAAATCCCATCAAATTTTCCGAAAAGGCTATGGAAAAGGTTCTTAAGGAAGAAGCCGAAATAGAGGAAATCAGAAACGGCAAAATCTTCGAGGCGCAGATAACCGCTACAAACAAAGGCGGGCTTACCGGTCAGTACGGCAGCTATCAGGTTTTCGTGCCTTCCTCGCAGATTAAAATAGGTTTCGTAAAGGACCTCGAAAAATACGTCGGCAAGACTTTGAGACTTAAAGCCGAAAAGGTAGAATCCCGCGGTGCGCGCAAGCAAATCGTCGGCTCGCAGAGAGTTATTCTTCTTGCCGAAAAGGAAGAACGCGACGCTATCCGCGCGGCTAAAGAACAGGAGTTTTTCGATAATATACAGGACGGAGACATCGTTCTCGGTACTCCCGTAAGGTTCGCTTCTTTCGGCGCGTTCGTTGACGTAAACGGTTTTGATTGTCTCGCTCATATCTCCGACCTGTCGTGGACGGGTTGCGAGCAGTGCTCGGACGTTCTCGAAATCGGCAAGACCTACGAGTTTAAGATTCTTAAAATCGACAAGGAAGGAAGAAGAGTTTCCGTCGGTTATAAACAGCTACAACCCAAGCCTTGGGATACCGTTCTCGAAAGATATCACGTCGGCGACGTTATCAAGGGTAAGGTCGTGAGAATAGTCAGTTTCGGCGCATTCGTTCAGGTCGAAAAGGGAATAGACGGTCTCGTACACGTTTCTCAAATCTCCAACGAATGGTTAGAAAACCCCGTGACCGCGCTTCAAGTCGGGCAGGAGGTTGACGCAAAAATTCTCGGAATAGACGTTGAGAAAGAAAAAATGAATCTTTCCATCAAGGCTCTTTTACCCGAGGTTCAAAAGCCCGAAAAAAGCGAGGAAGACGGAAAGGGTAAAAAGCGCGGCGCAAAGAAAGCGGAAGGCGACGGAGAGAGCGAGCTGCACGAATGGAAGGACGCGGACGATTCCGGCGCTTCCATTGCAGAGCTTCTCGGTAATAACTAATATAGCTTGAATCACTAAAAACCACTTGCGTATAACGAGTGGTTTTTTTGATATGACGGCGTTTTTATATTGTTTTGCGTAAAATTATGTAATTTTTCGTTCGCCTCTATATGGCAGGTATAAAGAATATTTATGATGGCAATTATGTTTATCGTTGCATAGGGCTTGAAAAAATAAAAAACTTATGATATACTGTTTCAAGAAATCTTCGGAGTGATTTTTGCGGTTTTAAAGCAAAGTCGCTTTAAGATAAAATAGAAAATACTGTGAAGGAAGGTAAAACTATGAAAAGAAAAAGACTTTTATGCCTCTTTTTGTCGCTCGTCCTTCTCTTTCTTGCAATACCCGCTTCGCTTGCGGGGTGCGGAAGCGAAAACCAAAGCGAACAAGTCGCGACAGACGAGAACATTTACGCGCTCAATCAAAGATTTTACGACGATAAAAGCAAAGCGCTGTCGCTATGGCCCGGGGTGTTCGACTATTTGCTGGACGCGATAAAGATGTCCGGTAAAAGCATGATAAGCGCTGAAATCAGTTCGTTGGCGACTTCCGTGTTGAACGGTTTTTTGAGCGAAATGGGCTACGATATGCGGTCTGTAGAGCAGAAACAGCTCGACCAAATATCCGCACAGTTGACCGAATTGCAAAAGACAGTCGAACAGGGTTTTGAAACGGTAAAAAGAAATCAAATAAAGATTCGTAATCAAAACATTATGAACGATCTTTTGGAGCTTTTACAGCAGGTAGACGAGATTACGTCTTACATTAAGGGGCTTAGCGATCTTTCCGCAAGAGAGCTGGCTATCGAAGAAAATCCCGACGAATATACCGAGGCGGATAAAGAGCAGTTGTCCTCTGAAAAAACTGACTTTGCAAAAAACTGCAGCGAGCTTCAATTCAGCGTACTGTCGCAAAATACCTTGTGGGACTCATGTAGAATTTTTGCACAAAGAATCGCGACCCCCTATAAGGCAGACGGCTCTGTAGATTTATGGGTTTTGTATGAAGAGACGTACGGCTCGCTCGAAACTTGGGACTACATGACTGTAGAACCCCGTACCGAGTTTATCTGCTACCTTGCCTTTTTGGTAAACAGCATGGCGGAGCTGTCGAAACTCGCCGCCGCTTATAAGCTTGAGGACGCAACGCCTTCTATGGAAACGACAATCAAAGACGGAGTAGAAAAAATGGCTGACGCGGTGAATACCTTAAACGAAAAGTTTAAGACAAAGATCGAAGAGCTCGAAGCGATTAAGAAGAAACACGACGAGGATCATACTATCACGCATAGAGATCGCTCGCAGGATTCAGTCGGCAATATCGTTATTACCGACGGCGTGACGCTTTCTACGAGATTGCTCCCAGTCACCACGGGAAACAGCAGCTATAATTATACTTGTTTCGACCACGATGAAGGGCGCAGAGAATCGAGCACCTCTACGCAATACGACGATTATATTTACAATTTAGATTGCTTGGATCAATCCGCGATATACGCGACGATTTTTGAAGAATACGAAAATTATTGTTTGTGTTTAGGATATAAAGAGTACGATTACAGCTCGTTTACGATAAAGGACTATTTAGCGACCGTCGGATTTACTTGCAGAGAAAGCGAAAAGGAAAATTTCCTTAAAACCGCAGGCTTCTATATGACTATGGCGTGTTTCAGGACGAGCGGGCGCAGTTATTACGTTACGCTTATGTGCGCGTATAACGAATTTGCCAATCACTCTCCGGGATTTACGGATATTTCGCAAGTGTATGCCGACTGTTCGGTATGGACTCACGCATATTCATATAGCGTAACGAACAATTACGATAAGTGGTATCTGTGTTTCCTCGAACCCGATCAAAAGACCATATACGGCAAGGTGAACTCTATTGTCATCTCTCACGGCGGCGCGCCTCAAGCCGTTTCGGTTATTTACGATAAGATATGGCACGGCGCTAACAAGTGTAGCAGAGATAAAGAGAATATAACCCTTCTCGATGAGCATAGGTAATTATTCGGTCGGCGTTTCTTGTATTACTCTTTTTCGTTCTTAAAGTATAAAACTTGTATGGCTACGCATAATAACTTCGAAAGGGAGGGAGGAGATTATGGACGATAAATTTTTAGTCGGCGTAGTTCTCGGTATGCTCGGCGGAGCGGTGCTTGTCACCAATTCGGTTAAGGCGCGTCAAGCCGTTAAGAGCGGACAGGAGCAGGTCATAGACAAGATGTGCGAGCTTAAAAAGCAAAGTAAAAAGAAACCTGCAGAATCCAACTAATAAATCGGGTTGTGTTGAGAGGCGCAACCCGATTTTTTGTATTCGCCGTTTTGTGAGAATTTACAAACGTTTTTATAAAATGATATTATACAATAGGTTCATCAGTCATTGATGAGCCTTTTTTAATGCCGATAGGCAATAGTAGACTCACCTTGATTGGTGGGTCTATTTTTTTATTCTAAAAAGGAGGTATACGATATGGCAAAAGCAAAGGCGAATAAAAAAATCGAGCGTTTCGGTAAAGTCAATATCGGCGTTTGGGTCGGTAAAGAGACTTATGAAAATCTCGTTGAAATCGCGGAGCAAGAAGAGTTGACTTTAAGCGACATAACGAGAATCGCTCTTAAAGAGTATGTCGCAAAAAAAAGAAATAAGGAGTAGTTATGGACAAGCAGATTAAAACATCGGAGCAAATTCAAGCCGAAATTGAGAGGCTGAAAAGTAGTCCGTATGTCAAACTCGCAAAGAAAGCGGAGAATGATATGTTACGGCAAAGGCTCTATCAATTACGAAGTCTTGAAAAGAAAGGCAAGCAAATAGCCGAAACACTCGGCTTAAAAATCGAAGAAGGAGGTAAAGGTTAATGCGATTAAGAGAGATTCGCAAGGCGAAGGGTAGGCAGCAAAAAGAACTTGCCGAAAAAATCGGCACGGACGAGCCGATGATGAGCAAGTTCGAGAATTATAAGTGTCTTCCAATTCCGTCGATGATGAGGAAACTTCTTAAAGAGTTAGGTTGTAGTCGAGTCGAAGAAATAGATGTGTTTGACTTCTTTATCGAAAAGAGTTATAATATCAATCAATAGGGGCGTTTTTCTTATGATTTTTCGTGGTGTTTTACAACTTTCAAAAAAATTTTCAAAAAATTTCTAAAAATTACTGAAAAACGATTGACAAATCACAAACGTTTTTATAAAAATCCTTGCCAATATATCGAAAATGTGTTAATATAATTTCGTGGAAAGATACTTATGCTTGGATCTCGGCGATAAGCGGATAGGCATTGCCGTTTCCGATCCCTTTAATTCTTATTCCTTACCCGTAACGACTTATAATCGCAAAAACCTGACGGCAGACCTCGAAGCCGTGGCGCGTTATATTGCCGAAAAGGGCGCGACTTTGGTTGTGTGCGGACTTCCCGTGAATTTTGACGGCACTCCGTCGTTACAGACCAAAAAGGCGGAGTTTTTTATCGAGAAGTTACGTGAAAAGGGGATAAAGGTGATAACCGTGGACGAGCGATGCACCAGCGTTGCGGCGGAAGAAACGCTCTACGCACAGGGTAAATCGAGAAGCGAGGTCAAAAAATTCGTTGACAGTCTCGCCGCGGCGGAGATATTGCAGGGGTATCTTAACGATCTGAAAAAGAAATAGCAAATAAAGGAGCTTTTATTATGAAAGAAGAAAAGAAAAATCAGTGCGACTGCTGCGGTGAAGAACACGAACACACTCACGCACACGAAGAGTGCGATTGTTGTGACGATGATTGCTGCGATTGCGGTTGCGAGGACGAAATAGTCGAGCTTACCACCGACGACGGGAAGAAGCTTAAATTTTACGTCGTAGGCACTATCGAATATAAGGGCAAGAACTATTCCGCGTTTGAACCGGCGGAGAGTATCGACGGCATAGAGGACGACGACCTCGTTATATTCGAGCTCGCGGGCGATGACGAGGAGACTGCGGACCTTCTGCCCATCGAGGACGAAAAGCTTTTGGACGAGGTGTTTGAGGAGTTTTGTAGAGTCCTTGAAGAAGACGAGCTTGCCGCAGAAGCGGAGAGTTTAGAACCGAAAAACTGATTTTAACTTAATGATAACTTAATGATAACGTAGGAAGCACGCTTTTATAGGGCGTGCTTTTTATATTGTTTTTTTGTGGTTTTCGTTCTAAACCGTCCAAAGCGCAAATAAATTATGGTAAATGGATTTTTATTTTTTACCGCCGCAACTGTCGCAAAGCTTAAAAAACGTTGACGTTTCGGACATATACGAAATAAGATTGCGAAAAGGTTTTCCCGTTGTTCTAAACGGCATAAAGGGGAGAAGCTATCTCGGAGCGGGCGGAAAAACTATTTTAAGGGAAAGGGCGATTGTTTGCAACGAGGATGATATTGATTTCGTTATCGGCGCGATTACTGAACGCTCCTTATATGCCTATAACGAAGAGATACGTCAGGGATATGTGACTGCAAAAAACGGAGTGCGAGTAGGAGTTTGCGGTGAGTGCGTTTTTGAAGAGGGGCAAATTGTCACGATCAAAAACTTTTCCTCTTTAAATATAAGGATTCCGCGAGAAATCAGCGGTTGTTCCGACGATATTTTTAACAAGATATTTTCGGACGGGATTAAAAACACTCTTATTATCGCACCGCCGTCGAGGGGCAAAACGACGGTTTTAAAGGATATTGTGAGAAAGCTCGACGCGCTGTACGGCTACTCTATTTTTATAATGGACGAGCGTGGCGAGTTTGCCACGATTGACGGCGAAAATATAGATAAAACGGTCTATTCGGACAAGTCGTTCGCGTTTAACTACGGTTTAAGGTCTATGTCGCCCGAAATAGCGGTAACCGACGAGCTGTGCGGAGAGCGCGATTTTGCCTGTGCCAAAGCCGCCGCCGATAGCGGAGTTAAGATTATAGCGAGTATTCACGGAGAGAGTATAAACGACGTCTTGAGTAAAAGCTTTTTTATAAAGGGCGTTTTTCAAAGGTATGCGGTTATTAAAGGGCGAGACTTATTTATCCCGAAGGATTTGATTTACGACGAGGGGTTTAACCTTTTATGCGATTGATTGCGGGGATATTACTGCTTGCGATAAGCACCTTTTTAGGATATTTTTATTCGAGAAGGTATATAGAGAGAAGAAAAGCGTTCGAGCGACTCAACGCGTTCAATTTACTTGTCGAAACAGAGGTGGTATTTGCGAAAAACTCGCTCGTCGTGCTTGTGAAAAACGCAGAATGCGACGACGTACTGACAGGGTATATCCGAGATTTTTTTCTTCTTAAAAGAGAAAACGAGGAGAAGCTTAAAATATTAAAAAAGGATGAAAAAAGCTTTTTTATAGAATACGTCCGTAGGTTAGGGCAAGGAGATAAAAAATCGCAAACGGAGTACCTTAAAGCCGCCGAAGCAAAGATTAGCGGCTATCTTTCGGTCGCCGAGGACGAGGATAAAAAGTATAGACCTCTTTGCTTAAAACTCGGTTTTTTGTTTGGTCTCGTAGTGCTAATTATTCTTTTATAGGTGAGTAAAGTGAACGTAGACGTAATTTTTAAAATCGCCGCAATCGGCATACTCATAACCGTCATTACGCAAGTGCTAAAAAAGAGCGACCGCGACGATATAGCGACTCTCGTTTCGCTTGCGGGGCTCATTATAGTTTTGACGCTCGTTATAAACATGATAAGCGAGCTTTTCGAAACGATTAAAACCATCTTTAATTTGTATTGAAATGGTAAAGCTTGCCGCGCTCGCCCTTGCTCTCGGCGTTATCGTTATTTACCTTAAAAACGTAAATTCGGAGCTTTTTCTTCTTGCGCTTATCGGTTCCGGCATCGTGCTTGTTTATTCCGCCGTAGAATACTTTATAACGACGATAGACTTTTTCTCGACGGTCATTCTTAAAACGGGCGTTAAAAGCGAGTATTTTGAAATCATTTTTAAGTGTGTGGCGATAGGGTATCTCACGGAGTTTGCCGCAGGAACGCTTGCCGACGCGGGACTGAATAGTTTATCGAGTAAGGTAGTTTTAATCGGAAAAGCAGTAATTTTAAGCGTTTCTTTGCCGATAATTTACGCGGTTTTTAATCTTTTAACGGGGCTTTTACAATGAAAAAGAAGAGGTTATTTATTCTATTGGCGACGTCTGTCGTTTTGTTTTTGGGATTTAGCTTTACGAGGGTAGAGAAAGCGTATGCGGACGAGCTGTCGGACGGTATCGAAAGCGAGCTGGACAATCTCGATTTGAGCGAATTGGAGAGGTTTTATAACGAAAACGTTGAGACGGGTGAGGTGAATTTTGCCGACGCAATAAAAAACCTTCTCGAAGGAAGGTACGAGTTCGATTACGAAAATTTGCTCGAGTATGTCCTTAAGGTGATTCTCGGTCAAGTTAGAGACAGTCTGCCTACATTTTTGAGCGTGATCGCCATAAGCGTTTTATGCGCGCTGTTATATAGCGTGAAGGGTTCCTTCTTTGACGAGGGGATAGCCGAAATAATTTTTTTCGTTTGCTCCTTGTGTACCGTTTTACTATTGTCAACGGAAATCATTGCCATTTGGCAAACATCGCAAAAAGCCATTAAAAATATAGCGATTTTATGTGAGATTATGTCACCCATAATACTGACGTTAATGATCGCGTCGGGTGGCACGGTCTCCGCTTCGGTATATAAACCCTCCGTTCTTTTTTTGTCCGGCGGCATAATCGGAATAATAACGAACATAATCTTTCCTCTTATCGGGGTTATGACTCTTTTTGCCGTCGTCGGCGCGTTTTCGAAAACTATAAAATTAAACAAACTTTCGGAAACGATTGCGAGCGCAATTAAATGGATCATCGGTCTGTCTTTCACGGTGTACGGCTTGTTTTTATCGGTGCAGGGAATAACGAGCGCGACCTTTGACGGCGTTTCCTTAAAAGCCGCCAAATACGCCGTCTCGAATTCCGTTCCTATAGTCGGCGGATATATTAAGGACGGGTTCGATCTCGTAGTAGCGGGGAGTGTTCTTATAAAAAACGCCGTAGGAATAACGGGGGTTTTCGTATTATTTTTCATAATTTTATCGCCGCTCGTTCGCATTGCGAGCGTTTCCTTTCTCCTTAAATTGACGTCGGGCGTCGTGGGCGCCGTGTCGTCGGATACCAAAACTTTTACGCTGTGCGGCGAGCTTAATAAGGGAGTTACGTATATCGCCGCGGCTGTTCTTTGCTCGGGTTTTGCGTTTTTTGTGACTGTTCTACTTATGATTTTTTCGGCAAACGCCTTTATTTAGTTATGAAAGAGTGGGTTTTATCCGTCGCCGTCACCGCATTGATTTGCGGACTTATTTTTTTGATTTTGCCTGAAGGCAAGATTTCCGTTGCGATAAAGACTATCATATCTTTAGTGTCCGTTTTAGTCGTTATTCAGCCGTTTGCAGGCACTGACGTTTCGGAGCTTCTGTCAGTGAAAAGTTTTTATAGCGGCGAAATAAGCATTCAGGAAGAATATATAGAGTACGCCAACCTTTTAAGGGGGAACGCATATAAAAAACAAATCGTAAAGAATTTAGAAAAAATCGGCATAACGCTTTGCGACGAGAATATAATTATAATATCGGAGGGCTCGTCCGAGAACGGCTTTTTGGCAAAGGGGGTGGAAATCAATTTGAAAAACGCGGTTATCATTAACGAAAACGAGCATATAGATATTAAAGAAGAGGTAATAAGCGTGGTTTCGGAAACGCTCGGCATAACGGCGAATAAGGTAATAATTTATGAGCGTTAGCAGTGACGAAAACGTCGAAAGCACGAGCAAATCTTTTCTCGGAAGGCTTAAAAACAATAAAAAAACGCAATACGCAGTTATGTGTATTGTCTCGGCGTTGCTTATACTGCTCGTACTTGTCGGGAACGTTTTTAATAAGACAGCCGAGCAATGCGAGACATCAGACTCGGTAAGCGTTTACGTCGCGGGGCTCGAAGAGAGGCTGACGAAAATTCTTTGCGAAGTAGACGGGGTAGGTAAAGCTTCCGTGGCAATTAAGGTGGAATCCGGCGCGGAATCGGTGCTTGCGATGAAAACAACCGTAACCGAAACGGCAAACGGCACCGAAACCTTGGAGACGCCCATACTCGTAAACGGGAAGCCCGTCGTATTGACGGAGTTATATCCGAAGATTTCCGGAGTGCTTATCGTTGCGGAGGGTGCGGGGAATTTGTTGACTCTTCGCAAAATCCAGCAAGCTACGGTATCGTTCCTCGGTGTAGAGCTTAATAAAGTGGAAATTTTGACAATGAAATAAAAAGGAGAAAAATATGTCAAAAAAGAAGAAAATTATCGTTTTATCCTGTATGATCGCGTTACTTGCGGTAACTGCGGTCTTCAACTTCGTGCTGACGTCTAACAGCGTGACAAACGCAGAGCAGGTTTCCGGCAGCGCCGCCAACTATTTTACGCAGTACAGAACTGAACGCGCCACGACACGTAACGAGGAAATTTTACAGCTCGATTCGGTTATAGCGGCGTCGACGGCGGAGGGCTCTGAAAAGGCGGAAGCCTTAAAGCTTAAAACCGAGCTTACCGTAAACACCGAAAGAGAAATGCTTCTCGAAACGCTTATAAAGGCTTACGGCTTCGAGGACGCCGTCGTGGTTATCGGTCTCGACTCGGACAACGTCAACGTAATGACGAAATCAGAAAATTTAACGACCGACGACGCGATAAAAATTTACACGATTATATCCGAGGAAATAGCTGTTTCGCCCGAAAACGTAAAAATAATACCTATTTCTTAAAGGTAAATCGAAAAAACGCTATGCAAAATAAATATTTTGTGTTACAATAATACCGTAAATTATTTTTCAGAAGGATATTTATGGCGCATTTCAAAAAAATACCACAAAAGAAGAACGAAGAAAAAATCGTTTACGGGGACGGAATAGTAGACGGTATCGTACTTATCGCACTCGAAGAGGTACCTTACGCGGAGCTGTATTCTTTTAAGACTCATAAGTCGGGACATAATAAGTCCGTCAAGGTGTTTTTCGATAAGGACGGTGTCCACATCGACGTGAAGGTGAAAATACATTTCACGCAATGCGTGTCCGATATGGCGTTCAAGATTCAGGAAACCGTTCGGCATAACGTGGAATCTATGACGGAATATCATGTTGCGGGAGTAAACGTTATCGTTAAAGGCGTGCTGTTCGGGGACGTTTCCGTTCCCGAACGCAAGGAAGCAGACGCCGCGGACAAAAATTTTGCTGATGACGAGCTTTCCTCCGATGAAGATAAGAAATTGAACGGCGAGTGTTCGGATTCGATAGATAAAGCCGAAGAATCGACTATGACGGGCGATACGGACGGGGAGCAAAAGTAAAGCACATGAGAAGTCTTGCGAGAGAATGCGTTTTTAGGTATATATTTTCACGGCTCTTCAATCCGAACGATGAAGGGCTTTTTGTTGTTTTAACCGAAGCTTTGTCGGAAAAGGATAAGCTTTTTGCAAAGGAGCTTCTCGATACGATAGACAAAGACTTTGACGCATACGAAGAGAAAATAACGGAACTATCGAAAAACTACCGCGCGGACAGAATTCTCGCGGCGGATAAATGCGCTATGCTTCTCGGAATGGCGGAACTCGACGCATTTCCCGATACCGATATTCCCATCGTGGTAGACGAGGCGGTTAAGCTCGCCGCAAAGTATTCCACAGAAAAAAGTACCGATTTCGTAAACGGTATTCTTGCAAGCTACGCCGAGGAAAAGAGGAATGGCTAAAATTATAGACGGCAAAGCGCTTGCTCTCGTTATTAAAGAAGAAGTTAAGGGCAAGGTCGAAGAGTTTAAGAAAAAGTACGGTAGAGCCGTTAAGCTTGCCGTGGTTATGGCGGGGAATAATTCGGCTTCGGCGATATACGTCAAAAACAAGATTAAGGCATGCGAATTCGTAGGCATAGAGTCGCTGTCGTTTTCTCTTCCCGAAAACTCGTCTCAAAAGGAGGTAGAAGAGCTTGTCGTCGCTCTCGCCGAGGACGACGGCGTAGACGGGATACTCGTTCAGCTTCCGTTGCCGAAGGGTTTAGACGAAGAAAAAATTCTCGGTCTTATCCCGAAGGAAAAAGACGTGGACGGGTTTTCGGAGCGCAACGTCGGGGGTCTGATGCTCGGTAAAAACTGCATAACGGCGTGCACTCCGAGCGGAATTATCGAAATGATAAAGAGTACGGGAGAGAGATTGTCCGGTAAAAACGCCGTGGTAATAGGTAGAAGCAACATAGTCGGTAAACCGACCGCGCTTCTACTTCTCAACGAAAACTGTACGGTTACCGTTTGCCACAGCAAAACGGAAAATCTAAAAGAAATTTGCAGACGTGCAGATATTCTCGTAGCCGCAGTCGGTAGAGCCGAGTTTGTGACGGAGGACTTTATAAAAGAAGGCGCAATAGTTATCGATGTTGGAATTAACAGGACAGAGGACGGCATTAAGGGCGACGTAGATTTCAAGTCCGTGGAGAAAAAGGCGGCTTATATATCGCCCGTCCCCGGGGGAGTCGGTCCGATGACCATAGCGTGTCTTATGAAGAACGCATATATTTGCGCATTCGGGAGAGCGAACGGTGAATATTGAAAATAAATATTCCGAATATATTTCGTACTTTGAGACGACGTTGCAGGAGGCTTTTAGCGGGCTTGACGATGAAACCCCCGACGTTATAAGAGCCGCGATGAAGTATGCCGTTGCGGACGGCGGAAAGAGGGTTCGTCCCGTCTTGTGCTATGCGGCAGGCGACGCGCTCGGCGTAAGCAGAGAGAATGTTAAAGAACTTGCGCTTGCCGTAGAGTTTATACACTCTTATTCGCTCGTTCACGATGATTTGCCGGCAATGGACAACGACGACTATCGTAGGGGGAAGCTTGCCACTCACAAGCAATTCGGCGAAGCTCTCGGAATTTTGGCAGGAGACGCACTCTTAAATATTGCGTACGAGATTTGTTTAAAGTCGGAAAATTTCGACGCGGCTCACGCACGCGCTTTATACGCGATTGCAAAATACGCGGGATATTCGGGAATGATTGCGGGGCAGGTTTTGGATTTGGAGAGCGAAAAACTCGAAACCGCTGACGAAAAGACGCTTTTCGCGATATATGAAAATAAAACGTCCAAGCTTTTGACTGCGCCTCTTGTCGCCGTTTCGGAGTTATGCGGCGGCGCATATAGGAAAGAATTTGAAGAGTACGGGCGTAATCTCGGTATAGTGTTCCAAATTACCGACGATTTTATGGACGCGGACGGGGACTTCGCGCATATAGGAAAAACACCGAAGAAAGACGAGAGGGAAAACAAGTTGACCGCAATCAGGGTTTTCGGGAGAGAGGGCGCGGAAGCGCTTGCTAAAAGACGTTACGAGCTCGCAAAAAAGGCGATAGATACAGTGCCTAATTCCGAATTTTTATCCGCCTTTTTAGATAAATTATATAAGAGAACTTTTTGATGAGGTTAGACGTTTATCTTGTGGAAAAGGGTTACTTCGATACGCGGACGAAGGCGAAACAGGCTATCGAAAGGGGCGAGGTGTTCGTAAACGGTATACTCGCTGAAAAGCCTTCCGAAGAAACGAAGGAAGAAAAAGTTGTTGCAATCGAAAGGGTGTGCGAAGAGGATTTCGTGTCGCTCGGCGGGTTTAAGCTGTCCAAAGCTTTTAAGGACTTCGGGTTGAGCGCACAAGGTCTATGTGCGGCTGATATCGGAGCAAGTACGGGCGGTTTTACCGATTGCTTATTAAAAAACGGCGCAAGGCGGGTATATGCCGTAGACTTAAACGACGAGCTTTTACATTCGACGCTTAAATCGGATAAGAGAGTTGTACCCGTTATAAAAAACGCCAAAGACTTGCTATCGTCGGATTTCGACGAGCAAATAGATATTTTGACCGCCGACTTGAGTTTTATATCGGCTACGCTCGTTTTACCCGTTTTTTATAGGCTGTTACATCGCGACGCACGCGTCGTCCTGCTTATTAAGCCTCAATTTGAAAACGACAAAAAGACTAAATTCAAAAACGGCGTAATTAAAGACCGACAAATCGTCGTTTCCGCTTGCGAAAAGGTTTTTACCTCTGCAGTGGAATGCGGCTTTGTGCCGCTTGATATTACGAGTGCGCCGATAAGCAGGGAGAAAAACTCTGAATTTTTAATTTTATTAGAAAAAGGACGCGGAGAAATACCGGCTTTTGACGAGTTTATCAAAAAAGCGTTTACTACGAGTCGATATATTTGAGTAATTTTGCGATTTTTGCGCAAACGAGGAGTTATGAAGGTTTTAATTTATTGTAATCCCGAGAAAGATCCGGGGGGGCTTTGTCTCGAATTTTTAAAAAAGGAGCTTGAAGTGCACGGGGCGGATTTCGACTTAATCGGGCTTGACGAGGAGCTGCCGAAGGTTCGTTACGACGGCGTTTTCGTTATCGGCGGCGACGGGACGATTTTAAGAAGGACGGAGTATGCAAACGTAAAAGGCGTGCCGATAATCGGGATAAACGCGGGAAAGCTCGGTTTTTTGAGCGAGTTCGAGCGCGCGGAAATCCCCGAGGCGGTGGAGATGTTTTTAAACGGAAGCCTAATCGAAGATTTAAGAGTTACTCTTCTCGTAAAATTTAGAGGTAAAAAATATTACGCGCTAAACGACGCAGTCGTTCAAAGGCTTTACAACGATTTACACGGCGCGGTGCTTACGGCGGGTTTTGAAATCGACGACGTAAAAGTCGATACCGTTTGCGGCGACGGTATAATAGTCGCGACGCCTACGGGTTCTACCGCGTATTCGCTTTCTGCGGGCGGTGCTATCCTTGCCCCTGGGATAAACGCCTTTTTAATGACGCCTATCGCGGCGCATTCTTTTTCGCGTAGACCCGTCGTTTACTCTTCGTCTTCTAAGAGCGTCGTTTCGCTTCTTGCGGGCGATAGCGCCGCGCTCGTTATCGACGGAAAAATGGTTGATACCATAAATAAGGGTGAACGCGTGGAAATAACAAAGGCGGACGAGCCTACGATATTTTTAAGAAGAAAAACCTTCAACTTCTTCGACCGTTTGAGCGACAAATTAAAGGATAGACCGGACGAAAGACTATGACGAAAAAAGAAAGACTGAAGCTTATTGCAGAGCTTGTAGAAAACAACGAAATCGGCACGCAGGAGGAGCTTACGAGACTTCTCGTTTCAATGGGGCACGACGTGTCGCAAGCGACAGTTTCGCGCGATATAAAGGAGCTTAATCTCGTTAAAGGCGAGGGGCGGGAGAAGCGCTCGAAGTACGTTCGTCCTACGGCAGGCAACGGCGAAATATCCGCCAAAATCATAGCTATTTTTACGCACGTCACGAAATCCATTGATTCGGCGGGTAATCTCGTCGTAATAAAAACTATAACGGGTAACGGTGCTTCTGCAGGCAGCGTTATAGACCAGATGAACATGGAGGGCGTACTCGGCACTATAGCCGGAGACGATACGCTTCTCGTCGTCGCAAGGACGACTGCGGATGCAGAAAGGATAGTAAAAACGTTGAGGGCGCTTTGATGCTTGAAAAGCTTGTGATAAAAAATTTCGCCTTAATTGACGAGGCAGAAATATCGTTCACCGAGGGATTGAATGTAATGTCGGGCGAAACGGGCTCCGGAAAGTCGGTTATAATAGAAGCGCTCAATTTCGTTTTGGGAGCAAAGCCCGATCGTTCGATTATTCGTAGCGGCACGGAAGAATGTTTCGTGTCCGCCGAATTCGGCGTTGAAAACAATCGCGCCATAAAAGAAGTTTTTAAGGAATTTGAAATAGACGAGGAAGACGTGCTTATAGTGTCACGCCGCTTTGTAGCGTCCGGCAAAGCCTCGATTAAGATAAACGGCGTTTCCGCTACTGTGGGTATGCTTAAAAAATTTACGGCAAAACTCGTAGACGTCCACGGACAGAGCGAGCATTTCGAGCTTTTGTCCACGGTAAACCAACTTAAATTGCTGGACAAATTCGGAGGGGCGGAAATATCCGAAATAAAGGATAGCTTAAAGCAGGTTTATTCCGACTATAAGAGGACGATTGCGGAGCTTGACGAGCTCGGAGGGGACGAACACGGCAGGCTGATACGGCTTGACGTTTTAAATTTTCAGATAAACGAAATCGAAGAGTGCGCGATAAAAGAGGGGGAAGAGGAGAAGCTTGTCGCAGACCGAGAACGCGTTATGAATAAGGAACGAATAACCTCCGCCCTTGCGAGCGTTATGGATTCGTTTTGCGGCGAGTACGGAGTTAGCGATTCTCTCGGTAATTCGGTCAAGATGCTCTCTTCGATTGCAAAATTCGGCGATGAATATGCCGAGCTTTATGAAAGGCTCAATAATGCGTATTCCGAACTTGAGGACGTCAATTCCACGGCAGAGGATATGCTCGAAACGCTTGATGACGACGGATTAAATGCCGACGAGATTGAGGAAAGATTAGAAAAAATTAAAAAAATCAAGAAAAAGTACGGAGCAAATTTTGAGGAAATATCAAATTTCTTAAAAAATGCGATTGCCGAAAAAGAAAAATTAGAGAATTTTAACGAAAATGCGCAAAAACTAATAAAAGAATCGGACGAACTCAAAACCAAGCTGTACGCGCTTTATGTACAGTTAAGCAACGCAAGGAAAAAATACGCCGTTATTTTCGCAGATAACGTTTTAAGCGAATTAAAAGAGCTGAAAATGGACAAAGCGAGGTTTACGGTAGGCTTTGGTACTTTGCCGAAAAAAGAGGAGTGTAGATTCGACACGGCAAACGGCGTCGACGACATTGAATTCGAGTTTTCTGCTAACCTCGGCGAACCGTTAAAGCCGCTCGGCTCGGTTATAAGCGGCGGCGAAATGAGTAGATTTATGCTGTCCATAAAGGCTCAAACCGCTAAATACAACGACGTTTCCACCTTTATTTTCGATGAAATCGACGCAGGAATCAGCGGCGCGGTAGCGAAAGTAGTTGCGCAAAAGCTTTGCAGAATATCGCAATCAGTTCAGGTGATAGCCATTTCGCACCTTCCGCAGATTGCCTCTTTTGCGGATAATTCTCTCCTTATATATAAAACAGAGGAGGGCGGGAATACCTTTACTCGCGTAAAGAAGCTGTCTTTTGTCGATAAAGTAACCGAGATAGTTAGGCTCGTAGGGGGTACGGCGCAAAACGAAGCGGCGGTTTCTCTCGCAAAAACTCTTATAAAAGAGGCGGACGATTATAAAGCCGAAGTGAACGCGTAAACGATTTTTAGATGGAGTATATTAAGCCCCGAAAACGTGAAAAAAAATAAAATATGATAAAACGTAAGCGTTATACGCGTAGGTATAATTGACAAAAAAGAACGGCACGCAGAGAGTGCCGTTTTTATTGTCTTTTTCCCTCGTTCGTTACTTTATCACTTGTTTTTAATGCCGTAAAGTTTAATCCGCGTGCGTGGGAGAGCCGTCTCCGCCGCTCCCAAAGGTTCGTGTGCGTTGCGATAGTCGTGTTTAACGCAAAACTTGTTTAAATCCCCTTGAATTCTCTCGAAATTTCGGTTTTCGACCGAGCTCAATGCGGATAAATATTCTTTCGCCGCAAAACCCGCAGAGGAAGAGTATTTTAATAGTTCGGCGTAATGCGGTAGGCAAAAGCCGTTCGACGAAAGAAACGTTTTAAGAAAGTCCTTTTCCCGTACGAACATTTGTGCGATAGTTTTATAATATTTTATCATGCTTTCGTTCACAAGCTCGCAAACCGCACACCCCGAAAGCGCGGTCTCAATTTTCGTCGCTTGCTTTTTTGCCGCGCTCGCACTTTTTATTGCGCCTAAAAGCGGCGCGATTTTTTCTGCCCGCGTACCGATTTGAAGAGCGACAGAGAGCTTGTTCTGCCTATTAAAAAGCATATCGAAATGCCTTGCGCAAAAGCCCTTTTCGCCGACTTTTATACGCGTAGCGTCCTCCATTACGGCGTCGTTTAAGAATTCGTGCAAAAACTGCTCCTCCACGACCGACTGTATCTCGCAAAGCGGACATTCGCTATCGCCCGCGAATTTTTCTTTTATAAGTCCCGTGTCTATATGATAACTACTCATATAGTTATTTTATCACACTTCATAATAAATTTCAACTGCGACGCGCATTAAGTTGCGAATATTCTTGCAAACTTTTTTGCGGTGTGATAAAATATATAAAAGACTTTAGGAGCGTTCTATGGTTTTTGCGACGATTGATTTATACGAATATTTCGGCGTTAAGCGCGAGAAAGGGGCGCAGGGCTATCTCGATTGCTATATTCCCGAAATAAGCAAGGAAGTAGCGCCGAGGCTTCGTCCCGCTATGCTCGTTCTCGCAGGGGGCGGCTACGCTATGATTTCCGATAGGGAAAGAGAGTGCGTCGCGTTTTCTTTTCTTGCACAGAGTTTCGCGGCTTTCGCGCTTCGCTATTCCGTCGCGCCCGTACAGTATCCCGCGCAACTTATAGAAGCGGATATGGCTATTCTGTATATCCGTGAAAACGCGGAGAAATTCGCGGTGGACAAAGACCACGTCGCGACGGTAGGGTTTTCCGCAGGCGGACACCTTGCGGGAATGCTCGGGATTATCCCCGACGAAAAGGAGGCGGTTGCCGTTCTCGGAGAGAGGGCGAAATGCGCGAGACCGAACGCCGTAATTTTGAGCTATCCGGTCGTAAGCGGAGGTGAAAAAAAGCATTTCGGCAGCTTTGAAAACCTCACCGGCGGCGATAAAAAGCTTATCGAAAGACTTTCGCTCGAGACGAGAGTTGACGGTAATTCCTCGCCCGCCTTTATTTGGACTACTGCTAACGATAACTGCGTTCCGTCCGAAAACAGCCTTTTAATTGCGGCGGCTTATAAAAAAGCGGGCGTGCCGTTCGAGCTGCACGTCTTCGAGGACGGTCCGCACGGGCTTTCGCTTGCGACGGAGGAAACGCAGTATCCTAACAAAGCGGTTAGTCATTGGGTAAAAATTTGCAACAAATGGCTCGTCGCACACGGGTTTACCGTGAAAACGATAGGTTAAAACATTGCGAAGACAGGTTTTGGGGCGCGGGGATAAAAAAATTTCCGATAAGCCCCTCAAAACCGTTGATATTTTTTTTTAGATGTGGTAATATAATTAAGTCGTTTTCGATAAACGCTTTATTTATATATTGCTGGTGTGGCTCAGTCGGTAGAGCAGCTGATTCGTAATCAGCAGGTCAGCGGTTCAAGTCCGCTCACCAGCTCCAAAAGAAAAGAAGCAGTGCGCTTTTTGTGCGTTGCTTCTTTTTTGCGTACTGCTTGTTTTTGCGTCTCTGATTTAATTGTTTTCGATAGAATTTTTTATATGCCGTGCATAAAGCATAGCGACGTTTATTTCCGTAACGCGTTCAATTTCTTCAAAAAAGGCGTTGGAGTTTACCTCGCAAATTATAGGCTCGCTTTTTTTACCGAACAACAAATCAACGCCGCAATAGTCTGCGCCGAGATATTGCGCCGCTCGCTCGGCAAGATCGATAAACTCCGCATAGCAGCTTGTTTTATCGTTTACGTCGATTTTTGTCCCCTTGCCTCCGAGCGCGATATTGGAGCGGAAATCCTTCTCGTTTACGCGCAGCATTGCCGCCGCAGCCGTTCCTCCAACGACTATTACGCGCACGTCCGTCCCGCGCTTATAGCCTACGTACTCCTGCAGAATATGCGGATCGGTCTTGATTTCGTCGATTAGGAGAGATAGCTCCTCGCGATTTTTCGCCATATAAACGCCTTTTCCCATAGAGCCGTAGCTTTTCTTGATTATCATAGGATAGGACAACTCCGCTTCTGCGCGAACGAAAAACTCGTCGGGGGTTTTCATAGAGGAGGTATAGCACGGCGGCGTGAAGATAGTCTTCGGCACGGGAAAACCGCCGCAGGCAAGCGCGAGGCAGGTGTCGCCCTTGTCGTCGCAAACACGTATCGCGCTATGCGTATCGAACACTCGTTTTCCGCACGCTTCTAAAATTGCGGATAGATACTTGTCTTTGTCGAAGTAAACGAAAAAATTCGCATTGGAGAAACGCTCGTCAAGTCGCAATCCGCCGCTTTCCGCAGAGGCGTGGGCGTATCCGTCGCTTATAATCTCCGTATCCACGCCGAGATTATTAAGCTCCGTTTGAAGCCTTTCCGCCTGAAATAAGCTTTGCTTTGGAACCTTATAAGGATTTACAAGTATTATTCCTTTCATCAGACTCTCCTTTTGCTGACAAGTCGCGAGATGTTCGCCTTTCATTCGATTGTATCATATTTTTCTGAATTTATCAATAAATACGCCGTTCGTCTTGAAGTCTTTTTTTAATCTTTTGCGAATATGATTATTATATGGGGTTTACGAGAATTATATCGGGCGTTTCGCTTGTCGCGGCGATTCTTTGTACCTTTTTTTTCGGCGCGGATAAAATATCCGAAAACAAGAGTTTTGCCGAAGAAAAAGAGTATAAGGGGGTTATAACCGTCTGGCAGATAGATACCTTCGAGGGCGGAACGGGTTCGAGAAAAAACTTTCTTTTGTCGGCGGCGCGCGGTTACGAAAGGAGGGAGACGGGCGTTCTCGTTATGGTAGTTTCGCATACCGTCGAGAGCGCGACGGAGGCTCTTGAGAAAGGCGAAACGCCTGACGCCGTTTCTTACGGAATAGGCTTTCCTTTAAGAGGCGTAAAGAAGCTTTCGACAGAAAACTCTTTTTGCGGCGGGACTATCGACGGCGACGTTTACGCCGTTCCTTGGTGCAGGGGCGGCTACGTTCTAATAGAAAATCCGATGTTAAAAGGAAATCAATCGGGGCAAAGAAAAGGCGAAAACAAGCTACCCGATTTATCGGAAGAAAATATTCTCGTATCCGATGGAGAGTATACCGCGCCGCTCTGCGCCGTCGCGCTTTCGGGACTAAAGATAAGGTCTTGTGAAATACTTACGCCGATGGAGGCGTATATCAGGTTTACCGAGGGCAAAACCCGTTATTTTTTGGGAACGCAAAGAGACGTGGTGCGGCTCACCCGTCGCGGAATGAGCTTTAAAGCCTATCCGCTTTCTTCCTATAACGACCTTTATCAATACGTTTCGCTGACTTCCGCTTCGCCTGAAAAGAGCGTCTACGCAGAGCGCTTTATAGAATATCTCATAAGCGAAAGCGTGCAAGAAACGCTCGGCAAAATATGTATGTTTTCGGTTTCTTCTTATACGGAGCAGGAGAGCGAAGCGCTTATCGAGATGCAAAAAACGAGCGCACAAGCTACAATTCCGTTTTATACGGACGAAAAAAGCCATGCTGAATTGAAGGCTTTGTCTCTTTCCGCCGCGTACGGCGACAAGAACGATTTGTTAAAATTAAAAAAATATCTTGCGTAGCCTTGAAAAAAAAATAAAAATATAGTAAAATGGTATAAGGAGAGGTGTGGATATTCTAAAAGAGCTTTCGGCGATAGAGGACCTCGGTCTTAAAACGGACGAACCTATGAGAATCCATACGACGGCGGGGCTTGGCGGTAACGCGCGCTTTTTTGCCGAAGCGAGGAGCTTATATTCTCTTTCCGCTGCGCTGTGCGTAGCAAAACGTAATGCGATAAAAATCAAAGTAATAGGCAAGGGCAGTAATTTACTTGTGTCGGACAAAGGCTTCGACGGGCTTATCGTATCCACGGTAAAACTTAAGGACGTTTTTATCACGAAAGACGGACTTCGCGTCGGGGCAGGGGTAACTCTTGCAGGGCTTACGCAGTTTGCGCTCCTTTCGGGACTCGGCGGAACGGAGGAGCTTTCCGGCATTCCCGGGACTGTCGGCGGCGCAGTAAGAATGAACGCGGGGGCGTTCGGGAAAAGTATTTCCGATATACTCGCGTCGGCGGAAATTTTATCGAACGGCAAAATTAAAAAACTCGGCGCGGAAGAACTGTCCTTCGGGTATAGAAAAAGCGGACTAAAGAAAGACGAGACTGTCGTTGCCGCAACGTTTAGAACTTATGACGCGAAGCCCTCTTACATAGCGCAAAAAAGGGCGGAATTTATAAGCGAGCGACGAGCAAAACAGCCACAGGGGAGGAGCTTCGGCTCGACCTTTAAGAATCCGAAAAGGGTTAAGTGCAAAGAGATAAACGGGCTCGGCGCAGGCGCGATTATAGAAATGGCAGGGCTTAAAGGCTACACTGTCGGCGGCGCGAGCGTATCTTATAAACACGCGAATTTTATAACGCTTTCCTCTTCCGCCACTGCGAAAGATGTTAAAACGCTTATAGAAGTGATAAAAACAAGTGTATACGAAAAATTCGGCGTAAGGCTCATCGAAGAGGTGGAATACGTCGGGGAGTTTTAGATGGTTTTAACCGGCGATTATCATACGCACACGATATTTTCCCACGGAAAGGGTACGATAGAAGAAAACGCGCTTGCCGCGAAAGAAAAGGGCTTAAAGGAAATAGGAATTTCCGACCACGGCTTCGCGCACCCCGTATTCGGCTTGACGAAAGGCTGCCTAAAAGATATGAAAAAACTCTGCGCGGAGGCTACGGAAGAAACGGGGGTTAGAACGCTTCTCGGTATCGAATCGAATTTCGTAGGCACGGAGGGGGAAACCGACCTTAAAGAAAAGCTGTACGATTATTTCGACGTGTACCTTGCGGGTGTGCATAAATTCGTTATGTACAAGCCCCGTGCGCTGTTTTCCATGGCGATTCCGAACTTTTTTCTGTCGAAGAGAAAGAACCCGAAGCCTTCCGAAAGACTTATAAAGGAAAACACGAAGGCTTATATAAACGTTATAAAAAAGAACCCCGTGGACGCGATAACTCACCTTAATTACTGCTGCTTTTCCGATGCGGAGGAAGTTGCGAAGGCGGCGGCGGATTACGGTACTTATATCGAGCTTAACGCCAAAAAAACGCACCTTTCGGACGAGGAGTTATTTAAGGTTGCGAGGACGGGCGTGCGGTTTATAATCGGCTCGGACGCGCACACTCCGCAAAGGGTAGGAGAAATTTCGCTTGTCGCAAAACTCCTTTCGAGAGTGGAAATTCCCGAGGACAGAATAGACAATATAAACGGCAGAACGCCTGATTTCAGGTTTAAGAATTTTAAGGAGAGAGCGGGAAGTTGAATTTCGGCGAAGTGATAAAAACCGAGATACTCGGCAAATACGTTAAAGAACCGCAGTTAAAGCGCGCGTTTCTCGCGGGGCTTATACGCGGTTCGGGCGCGCTGTACGAGGCGGACGGCGAAACGGGACTTATGTTTACGGTGTCCGAAGAGACTACGCTTGCTCTCGTTTCCGATTATTTTTCTTCGCTTTTTAACTATGAAATCCGCGAAATAGCCGTCGAAGAGGACAGACTAAATAAAAAAGACCGTTATACGGTGAGCTTGTCGGGCGAAAGGGCAGCGGAAATACTCGCGGAACTCGGAATATTCGAAAGATGCTCCGAGGGCTACGCGTTGAGCTTCGATTTTTACGGAAACGCCTTTGATGGCGAAGAGGAATTTCGTTCTTTTATAAGAGGGCTTTTTGTTGCGTCAGGCGGTTGTACCGTGCCGAACGCAGGGGAAAGCGGAGAAGGGAACGGGACGGGCTATCATTTGGAGCTTGTTTTTTATCACCCGCGTCCCGCGGGCAGAACGAGCGAAAAGCTTGCGGGCTTCGGTATAAAAACGCGCATAACGAGAAGAAAGGAAAGCTATCTCGTATACATTAAAAGTGCGGAAGAGATAAAGGACTTTATAGCCTTTCTGCACGCACCCGTCGCGGCATTAAGGCTTACCGACGTAATGATAGAAAGGGAGCTGAAAAACGACAGTAACAGAAGAAAAAACTGCGACCTCGGCAACGTTACGAGACAGGTGGAGGCGTCGTTAAAGCTTGCGGAGGATATAGCCTACCTCGAAAATATCGGTGCGTTTACTTCTCTTAAACCCGAGCTTATGCTGACCGCGAAAGCGAGAACGGAATATCCCGAGGATACCCTTTCGGAGCTTGCGGAAAGGCTGAACATAACGAAGAGCTGTTTAAATCACAGATTACGAAAGATTTCGGCGGCGGCTGAAAAGGCGAAAGCCGAACAAAAAGAAAAACATTAAAGAAAAAGACGAAGGAAAATAAGATGTCCGATTTCGTACACTTACATTTACATACGGAATACAGCTTGCTCGACGGCGCGACGCGCATAGACAAGCTTTTTAAGGCGTGCAAAGAGCGCGGTATGGACGCGGTTGCGATAACCGACCACGGCAATATGTTCGGCACGCTGTATTTTGCGGAAGAAGCGAAGAAAGCGGGTATAAAATACATAATCGGTTGCGAAATGTACGTTTGCGACGACTATACGAACAAAACCGAAAAGCAGTCTTACGACCACCTCATTCTTCTTTGCAAAAATAAAGCAGGATATAAAAACCTTATAAAGCTCGATTCCATAGCGTACGTGGACGGGTTTTATTATAAGCCGAGAATAGATTATAAAACCCTTGCGAAATACAGCGAAGGGCTTATTTGCCTTTCCGCCTGTCTTGCCGGCAGAGTGCAAAGAAAGCTTGTGGAAAACGACTACGAGGGCGCAAAGGCTACCGCGGAAATGCTCCGCGATATTTACAAAGACGACTTCTACCTCGAAATTCAGGATCACGGGCTTGCCGATCAAAAGCGCATAAATCCGCTTATCATCAAGCTTTCGCGAGAGCTTAATATTCCGCTTGCCGCGACCAACGACGTGCATTATCTTAACCGCGACGACGCCGAGATGCAGGACGTTGTTATGTGCATCAGTATGAAAACCACCCTCGACGATCCGACGCGCCTTAAAATGGAGAGCGATCAGGCGTATTTTAAAACTCCCGAGGAGATGAAGGAGCTGTTTTCATACCTTCCCGAAGCCATAGAAAACACCGTCAAAATCGCGGAAAAAGTTACGGAAGAGGTTTTTCCGCTGACTGCAAAGGGAGAGCCGATAAGGGACAATTCGCTTATACCGAAGTACGTTCCCGACGACGGCACTACGCCGAAGGAATACCTCCTTAATCTTGCGGAAACAGGGCTTAAAAAGCGTTATTCCGAAATAACGCCCGAAATCAGGGAGCGTTTCGACTACGAATTCGACGTAATAAGCTCGATGGGCTTTTGCGACTACTACCTTATAGTGTGGGATTTTATTAACTACGCGAGAAGCGTGGGGATCCCCGTCGGCGCGGGCAGAGGCTCGGGCGTTTCGAGTATAATCGCTTATTCGATAGGGATAACCGACGTCGAACCGCTCCGTTACAATCTGATTTTCGAGAGATTCTTAAACAGGGAAAGGGTATCTATGCCAGACTTCGACGTAGATATATCGGACGCTCGGCGCGGCGAAGTCGTGGAATACGTCAGAAAAAAATACGGGTCGGACAGAGTTGCGCAGATAGTCACGTTCGGAACGCTTGCAAGCAAGGCGGCGATAAAAGACGTCGCAAGGGTATATCGCGTTCCGTATGCGAGCGTCGATAAGGTGACGAAGCTTATGGACGGCAAGTCCACCATAAAGCAGTCGCTCGGCATGGAGCTTCTTAAAGACGGCACTAACGTAGGCGTTCCCGATCTTATCGAGGTATATAATAGCGACGAAGAGCTGCATAAAATCATTGACATGGCAATAAAGTGCGAAGGACTTCCCCGAAACACGAGCATGCACGCGGCAGGCGTAGTTATATGCGAAAAGCCTATTATGGATAACGTTCCGCTGCAGAGAAACGGCGAGGATATAACCACGCAGTTCGATATGATAGAGGTAGAAGCGCTCGGTATGCTCAAAATGGACTTTTTGGGACTTCGCACTCTTACCGACGTTCAGCTTGCGTGTCAGTACGCGAAAGAAGATTTCGGCGTGGACCTCGATTTCCACGTTCTGGGTTATGAGGACAAAGGAACGTACGACCTTATCGGTTCGGGAGAAACGGACGGGGTGTTCCAGCTTGAAAGTCCCGGGATGAAGAGGTTTATGAAAGACTTAAAGCCTTCTACATTTGAAGATATTATCGCAGGGATTTCGCTGTACCGCCCGGGACCTATGGATTCCATACCGCAGTATATAAAGAATAAGCATAACCCCGCAGAGATAAAATACGACCACCCGCTTCTCGAACCTATCTTAAAAAACAGTTACGGCATACTCGTTTATCAGGAACAGGTCATGCAGATTTGTCAGAGCCTCGGCGGTTTTACTTTGGGACACGCGGACATAGTGCGTAAGGCGATGGGTAAAAAGAAAGTCGAAATAATGGAACAGCAAAAGGAGATTTTCGTTTACGGCGGTATCAACGACCATACGGGTTTGCCCGTTGACGGCGCGATAAAAAGAGGCGTTCCCGAAGACGTCGCGATACGCGTTTACGATAATATGAAACCTTTCGCAAGGTACGCGTTCAACAAATCGCACGCAGCGGCATACGCGGTGCTTGCTTATCAGACGGCGTACCTCAAAAAGTATTACCCCGTGGAATTTTTCTGTTCGCTTCTTAACAACAGAATAGATAAAATAGACGAGCTTTCTAAATATTTAACTTACTTAAAGAACAACGATTTCAAGGTTTTACCGCCCGATATAAACAAAAGTAAAGCATACTTTTCATGCGAGGACGGCGGAATTCGTTTTGGTCTCGTCGGTATAAAGAACGTCGGACTTGCGGTGATAAACGACCTTATAAAAGAGCGTACGGAAAACGGCGCGTTTTCCTCGTTCGAGGACTTTATAAATCGCGGCGTACCGATAGGCATAAACAAGCGCCTCGTTGAAAGTCTTATACTTGCGGGAGCGTTTGATTCTTTCGGAAAAAACAGGAGTGTTCTCATCGCGGTTTCTTCCGATTATATGGATAGGGTATCCGAAGCAAATAAGAAGAAAAACGATATGCAGATAAGTTTTTTCGGTACGGTGTTCGAGGAGGACGAGGGACTTAAAATAGACTATCCCGATGCTCCCGAGTTTTCTTCGAGGGAAAAACTTATAAACGAAAAAGCCGTTGTCGGCGTGTATCTTTCGGGGCATCCTTTAGAGGACTATAAAGAGCAGTTTGCCAAGTTCTCTTTTAACACAGGGCTTATGGAATATTATGAAGAGGACGAAAACGGGGAAAGGGAATACACGGAAATTAAAGAGGGCGAACAGGTCTCGATGGGGGGGATTATCTCCGAATACAAGAGACTGACGACAAAGAGCGGACAGGTTATGGCGTTTATTACCGTAGAGGACGTTTACGGCAGTATAGAAGTTGTCGCTTTTCCCAAAGTTTTCGAGAAAACGAAGACGGTAATTAACAACGAAGAGATAGTAAAAATCACGGGCAAAACGCAGATAAAGGACGATAGGCCCATTATCCTTGCCGACAATATAATTCGGCTCGAAATACAAGACGAAGTAAAAAAATCCTCCGACACGCACGATAAGGAATATCTCGGGCTTATTATCCCGAAGGGCAGAGAAAAAGAGCTTGACGACATTTTGGACGTGGCGGAATCGTACGTCGGCGACATAGCGGTTATTATAGCGATGAACGGCAAAAAATACGACGCTCACGTCTCTGTTCGTCGTTGCGAGGGGCTTATAAGCGAGCTGACGGGTAAGCTCGGCAAAGAAAACGTAATTTTTTTCACAAAAAAGCAATAATAGTCCTATAAAAAAATAGCGTTTTAAAAAGAAATATGGTACAATATTTCGGAATGGAATTAAACGTAATAAAAGAGGTATAATGCTATGAAAAGGATTGCTGTGCTGACAAGCGGCGGAGACGCGCCGGGGATGAACGCTTGTATAAGATCCGTAGTGCGTACGGCTCTTTACAATAATATAGACATATACGGCGTAGAACGCGGTTATGCAGGGCTTATAAAAGGCGAAATATCCCGTCTCGGCTCGCGTTCGGTGTCCGATATGATTCACAGGGGCGGCACGTTTTTGAGGACGGCAAGGTGTCCCGAATTTAAGGACGTGGAGGTTCAAAAGCAAGCGGCGGACGCACTTTCGGCTTACGGAATAGACGGACTCGTGGTAATCGGCGGCGACGGTACTTTCCGCGGAGCGAAGGATTTGAGCGACAACTTCGGCATAAAAGTTATGGGAATCCCGGGGACCATCGACAACGACCTCGCGTATACCGATTATACCGTCGGTTTTGACACCGCGGTAAACACCGTTTTGTGGGCTATAAGCAACCTGCGCGATACAATGCACTCGCACGACAGGGTATGCCTTTTGGAAGTTATGGGCAGACATTGCGGCGACATCGCGCTTTATGCGGGCGTCGCGGGCGGTGCGGAGTATGTTCTTGTTCCCGAAATTCCTTACAATCTTGATGAGATAGCGAAGTCCATAAAGAAGAGCTACCTTCGCGGCAAGACTTCTAATATGATAATTTTGGCAGAGGGCGCGGGCAATCGCGACGAGATAGCGGGGCAGATACAGGAAAAGAGCGGCATAAACGTTAAAGTCACCAATTTCGGATATATTCAGCGCGGCGGCTCGCCGAGTATGCAGGACAGAATTCTGGCGGCTCGTTTCGGCGCGAAGGCGGTTGAGCTTTTGATGAATGATTCCGAAAGCGTCGCGATAGGCATTCATAAGAATGAGGTTGTGACCGTTCCGTTTGCGGAAGTCGCCACCGCGGAAAAGCATTTCGACAAGGAGCTGTACGATATAGCGCATGTTTTAAGTCTGTAATATTGCGTGACGTAAACGGGCTTCTTAAAGCGAATAAATAAAGGCAAAAATAAAAAATATATAAATCAAAGGAGAAAAACAATGAAAGGATTGAAAGGCGCGCTTATGTTCGCGCAATCCGGCGGACCTACTTCGGTTATCAACGCGAGCGCGGCGGGCGTTTTTATCGAAGGGCTTAATCAGGAGAATATCACTGCGGTATACGGCGCGGCGCACGGTATCAAGGGTATTCTTAACGAAGAGTTTTACGACATCTCGAAAGAGGATATGAAGGAGCTTGAACTTTTGAAGAACACCCCTTCTTCCGCTTTGGGTTCGGTAAGATATAAACTGAAAGACGCTTCGGTAGACGACACCGACTATAAGAGAATTCTCGAAGTATTCAAGAAATACAACGTGAGATACTTCTTCTATAACGGCGGCAACGACAGTATGGATACCTGCAACAAAATAAGCAAGTATATGGCGAAATCCGGTTACGAAATCAACGTTATCGGCGTTCCCAAGACCATAGACAACGACCTTTACGGCACCGACCATTGCCCCGGATTTGCAAGCGCGGCAAAATTCATCGCTACCACCATTATGGAAATCAACCTCGACGCAAAGGTTTACGACACGGGCATGATCTGCATAATAGAAGCTATGGGCAGAAACGCGGGCTGGCTTACCGCTTCCGCGGCACTCGCAAACAGCAAGGGTTACGGCGCGGATCTTATCTATCTTCCCGAAACCGATTTCGACGTAGATAAGTTTGTAGATGACGTAAAAGCAGTCTGCGCAAAGAACAATAATAAGTGTATCGTCTGCGTTTCGGAAGGGATCCACGACAAGAACGGCACGCTCATTGGCGAAGTTCTCGGCAAAGCCGGCGCGAGAGACAGCTTCGGTCATGCGCAGCTCGGCGGCGTAGCGGCAAATCTTGCGAACATCATAAAGGAAAAGACGGGCATTAAAACCCGCGCTATAGAACTTTCTCTTATGCAGAGATGCGCGGCGCATTGCGCAAGCAAGACCGACGTAGAAGAAACCTTCGAGGCGGGCAAGCAGGCGGTTAAAGCGGCGGTAAGCGGCGAAACCGATAAAATGGTTTGCTACAAGAGAGCTGCGGGAGATAAATACGTTTGCGAATACGAGCTTCTTCCCTTGGAGCTTGCGGCTAACACCGAAAAGACCGTTCCGCAGGAATGGATTACGAATAACGGCACGGGCATTTCCGAGGAATTCGTGAAATACGCGCTTCCGCTCATTCAGGGCGAAGCCAACGCTCCCAAAGAGGACGGACTTCCGAGATTTGCAAAACTCAAAAAGGTTCTCGTAGAAAAGAGATAATTTGATTATACCCAAAAAGGGTTTGTGGCATTTTTCGCGCCGCAAACCCTTTTTATATAAGGGAATTTTTAGAAAGCTGTTCCTTATCAGGCATGCTTTTTATTTTTAGGCAATCGTTTCGGCATAAAAAACATCTTAACTTTCTTTTAAGCCAAGGAGTATTTTATTTAATACGCTTTTTAAGTTCTCTCGATATTTTTCTCAAAAGAGCTAATGCACTTTGTCGTAACGCAAACAAGCTCTTCTATTGAATCGCTGCAGCCTGACTTCAACCATTCTATGACGATTGCCATAAGTCCGTTCAAAGAATAAGTCATAATATACTTTTTCTCGTTTTAGGGTACGCAAAATCTTGCAAGTATCGGATTGAAAATATCCTTAAATAATGCGGAATATGTCTTTTCGAGCTCAAACAAAGCAACGTCGAAATAAAAAAGCCACGCCGAAAAAGCGTTGCGGCGCGGCTAAATCGTTCTTTATATCGCTTACTTAATAACGCGTACCTTAATTACGTCTTTAACAGCCGAAATATGTTCTACGGCTTTATCGGAAACGAGGCTATCCGCGTCTATAATCGTAACGGCGTAATCACCGCGCGACTGGTTGGTAAGGTTCGCTATATTAACGCTTTCGCTCGATACCGCCGCGGTTATTTGCGCAAGCAGGTTGCTGACGTTTTTATGCAAAACGACGAGCCTGCACGCGCCCGTCCTCGGCATAGAGCAATTTGGGTAGTTCACCGAATTCGTGATATTGCCGTTTTCTATATAGTCGATAAGCTCGTTTGCCGCCATAATCGCGCAATTTTCCTCTGCCTCTTCGGTGGATGCGCCGAGATGGGGAGTGCAAATAACGTTCTTCGCGCCGATAAGCTCTTCGGCGGGGAAGTCGGTGACGAAGCGATATAGTTTTCCGCTTTCCGTCGCCTTAACTACGTCCGCATTATCGACAAGCTCGCCGCGCGCGAGGTTGATAAGCACCGCGCCGTCTTTCATTCTTCTTATTACGCCGGCGTTGATAAAGCCCTTGTTTTCCGACGGGATATAGGGGATATGTATGGTGATATAATCGCAGTTTTTATATATCTCGTCTACGTCCTTTACAACTTTTACCGCGCGCGAAAGCTTGAGCGCGGAGCTTACGGAGAGGAAAGGATCGTAACCGTATACCTCCATTCCGAGCGAAAGCGCGGCGTTTGCAACGTTTGCGCCTATTGCTCCGAGACCGATAACGCCGAGCTTTTTTCCGAGAATTTCTCTACCCGCAAATTCGCTCTTGCCTTTTTCGACGAGCTTGGATATTTCGTCGCCCTTGCCTTTAAGACCGTCCACCCACTTGATGGAATCCGAAATTCTCCTCGAACCCAAAAGCAGCGCGGCGATGACAAGCTCTTTCACTGCGTTTGCATTAGCTCCGGGGGTATTAAAGACCACCACGCCCTTTTTAGCGTATTCGTCTACAGGGATATTGTTTACTCCGGCTCCCGCGCGCGCGACGGCAACGGTCGTATCGGACAGGGGATAGTCGTGCATTTTAAAGCTACGCAGAAGAATTCCCACGGGATTTTCCGCGTCGGGCGCGACGTTATAGCTTGCGTCGAAAACGTCGTTAATAACCGGACTTATTGCGTTTAAGGTAAGTATATTTTTCATTTTACGCATTCTCCTTCTCAAACTTTTTCATAAATTCTACGAGCTTTTTAACTCCCGCAAACGGCATGGCGTTGTAAATAGAAGCGCGCATACCGCCCGCAAGCCTGTGACCTTTGAGGGAAACGAGACCGTTTGCCGTAGCTTCGGAGACGAATTTTGCGTCAAGCTCCGCGCTTGGGGTGACGAAGGGCACGTTCATAAGAGAACGGTCCTTGCGCGTCACTTTGTTCGTGTAGAATGAGGAATTATCAATGAAATCGTAAAGGTATGCGGCTTTTTCCTCGTTAATTTTCTGCATAGCGGGGACGCCGCCGAGACTTTTAAGCCATCTGAAGACGAGCATGGCAACGTAAATTGAAAAGCACGGCGGAGTATTGTACAGACTGTCGTTTTTATCCTGTATGGCGTAATTCAGCATAGTGGGACATATTGCGGAAGCGTTGCCTAAAAGCGACTTCTTTACGATGACGATGGTAACGCCGGCGGGAGCGATATTTTTTTGCGCGCCCGCATATATAAGCCCGAACTTTTCGACGTCCACGACCTCGGACAAAATAGCCGAGCTCATATCGGTGACGAGCGTGGCTTTAGTTTCGGGAAGCTCGGTGTATCTCGTCCCGAAAATGGTGTTGTTATAGGTGGTGTGAACGTAGTCTATATCGTCTCTGAACTTAACCGTTTTCATATCGGGGATATAGGTATAGCCCGCTTCTTTTGATGAAGCCGCAACCGCCATATCGCCGTATTTAAGTCCCTCTTCATAAGCCTTGTTGGCAAAGTTTCCGGTGACTATATAGTCCGCTTTGCCGTTTTTAAGAAGGTTTAAGGGGACTGCCGCAAACTGCTGGGACGCTCCGCCCTGAACGAATAAAACCGCATAATCGTCCGGGATATTCATAAGCTCGCGAAGAAGAGCGTTAGCCTCGGCGTTTACTTCCATAAACGCTTTGCTTCTGTGGCTCATTTCGGTAATACTCATGCCCGTGCCGTTAAAGTCTAAAAGGTCTCTTTGTGCCTCTTCGAGAACAGAAAGGGGTAGCATAGAAGGACCTGCCGAAAAATTGTATACGCGCATAATATTGCTCCTTGTAAAAAACTTTCTTTATTTTTGCGGCTTGTCAATAGGCGGTAATAAAGCGATAAATGACTTTTTACCGAGTCGCTTTTTTATTATACTATTAAACGACTTTTTTTTCAAGTAATTTAGCCCCTCGTAGAGCTAATAATTTTACTCTTTACCGAAATATGTTTTACTTTTCTTGCAAAAAGTAGTATAATTACAATGAAAAATTATGAGCAATAGACCGTAAAGGTTTTAAGGAGATAAAATTTGAGTAAAGACAAAAGCGCGCAAAGCGTACGCACAAATGAGAAAACAGGGAAAAAGTCTTCCGCGCATTTTTCGCAGTATCTCGGTTCTATAAAAAGCGGGGAGTATTCGCTCGGCGGAGAGAGGGCGGAAAAGAGCGGTTCGGCGAAAACGGCTAAATCGGGCAAAAAGGTTAAGTCCGATAAGAAAGCGAAGAAAGTACTTTTAAATAATAAGGGAAAGAAAGACGACGATCGAAGGGTTTCAAGACTTCCCAAAAAAAGCGGCGATAAAGTAAAGACCGATAAAAAAACGAAACAAAAAGCAGTGAAAAAGATAGAAGCCGTAAAGAGCGACGATACTGCTGTAGTCACGCTTCGTCCGGAAACCGCGGGAAGCAAAAAGACGGACAAATGCCTTAAGGTCAGGTTTTTAGGCGGCGTCGGCGAAATCGGCAAAAATATGACCGTATTAGAATATGGCAAGGACATTATCGTTATCGACGCGGGACTTACTTTCCCCGGGGAAAGTATGCCGGGGGTAGACCTCGTTATTCCCGACGTAACGTATCTTATGCAGAACGCAAACCGCGTAAAGGGCATAGTGATAACGCACGGACATGAGGATCATATAGGCGCGCTTCCGTATATATTGCAAGACTTGAAAGTCCCCGTATACGGCACCAAGCTCACCTTAATGCTTATCGAAAACAAGCTTAAAGAACGCAGAATAACCGACGCGAAGCTTAACTGTATAAAGGCGGGCTCCGTCATAAAGCTCGGATGTTTTTCGGTGGAATTTATAAACGTCAACCACTCTATTGCCGGCGCGGTGGGACTCAGTATAACCACGCCGGTGGGCGTAGTTTTCCATTCGGGCGATTTTAAGATTGATTTTACGCCGGTAAACGGCGAAAAGACCGATCTTACGCGCATTGCCGAGATAGGTAAAAAAGGCGTTCTTTTGATGATGGCAGATTCCACTAATATCGAGATAGAAGGCTCGACGATGAGCGAGTCGGTCGTTAAGGACACTTTGGATCACGTTTTCGGCGACAATGTGAAAAGAAGAATTATCATAGCGACTTTTGCCTCCAACGTGCATAGATTGCAGCAGATTTTGGATTTAGCGGTCAAGTATAAGAGGAAAGTCGCGTTCTCGGGGCGCAGTATGATAAACATCGCCGAAGCCGCTTCTAAAATCGGCGAGCTGAAAATTCCCGACGGGCTTATCGTTGACGTGGAAAAAAATAAAAATTATCGCGACGAGGAAATGCTTATCGTATCAACGGGAACGCAGGGCGAGCCTATGAGCGCGTTGACGAGAATGGCAAGCGGAGAGTTCAATAAGGTTACGATCGGGGCTAACGACACGGTGGTAATAAGCGCGTCGGTAATCCCCGGGAACGAAAAGATGATTTACGGAGTTATCAACAACCTTTACCGCCTCGGTGCGGACGTGATTTACTCTTCGTTAGAACCGATTCACGTTTCCGGTCACGCATGCCGAGGAGAATTGCGCATATTACATTCGCTCGTAAACCCCAAATTTTTCATACCCGTGCACGGCGAGTATCGGCACCTTAAAAAACACGAGAAACTTGCAAAAAGTCTCGGAATGAAGGACGGGCAAACGCTCATTGCGGAAATAGGCGACACGGTGCTTTTAGACGGCAAAACTATACGTTTCGGCGAGGAAATCCCCGCCGGATCGAAGTTTGTGGACGGCGTTGGAATTGACGGGACGGATAGCTTTGTATTGCGCGACAGAATTCATTTATCGGAGGACGGGCTTGTCGTCGCTGTAGTAGCGGTGGACGAGTTTTCGGCAACTCTCTCTTCGGTGGAAATAGTGGGCAAGGGCTTGGTGCTTACCGACGCTATGATAGCTGAAGCAAAAGAAAACGTCATAAAGCTCTTGGAACAGACCGACCTCAAAAAGGTACGGGATGAAACCGAGCTTTCCATGTTGATACGAAGAAGCCTGAAAAACTTCGTCTTTAAGTCAACCAAGAAGAACCCGATGATTCTCCCCGTCGTGATGGTGGTGTAGCGGTGGAAGAAAAAGCTCGGCTTGAAAAAATATCAGAATTAAGAAAGAATGCCTCCCTGCGCGGCGAACCCGTTTTGAGGGAGGCGTCTTTTGCGTTTTTATTGAATATCGTCAAGGAAAAACGCCCGAACCGCATACTCGAAATCGGCACAAACGAAGGGCTTTCGAGCGCGGCAATGCTGTCGGTGTCGGAAAATTCTCGTCTTACGGGGATAGAAATAGATGAGGACAAAATAAAGAGAGCAAAGGAAAATTACGCGCTTTTAGGCGTAGAAAAGCGAGCGAAAATATTCTGGGGCGACGCGGGAGAGGTTATACCCGCACTGACGGGCAAATACGATTTTATCTTTCTCGACGGACCGAAAGGGCATTACTACGAATATTTACCCGACCTATTGAGGGTGCTTAACGTCGGCGGCGTATTATTTGCGGACAACGTCCTTTTTCGCGGCTACGTAGACGGTACGGTCAAAACCCCGCATAGGTTTGCCACGACGAAGCACGGAATGGAGAATTTTTTGCGCGCGGTAACGGAAAACGAAAACCTTAAAACCGAAATTTACAGGATAGAAGACGGCGTAAGCATAACGGAGAAGCTAAAATGAAAAAGGCGGAATTACTTGCCCCCGCGGGCGATATGAACAAGCTTAAAACGGCGTTTTATTTCGGCGCGGACGCGGCGTATGTCGGCGGCAAGCGTTTCAGTTTAAGGGCGCAGGCGGGGAATTTTACCGACGAGGAGCTTGCTGAAGCGGTAGAGTACGCGCACGAGCGCGGTAAAAAACTATACGTCACCGTCAATATTTTCGCCAGAAACGACGATATAAAAGAAGCGGCGGAATATCTTAAATTTTTGGAGAGAATAGGCGCGGACGGGGCGATAATATCGGACGCGGGGCTTATCGCGCTTGCGAGAGAAGTCGCGCCGAGACTCCCCGTGAACGTTTCCACACAGGCGAATACGTTGAATTATAAAGCTGCAAGCCTTTGGAAGGAGCTGGGCGTAAAACGCGTTATTCTCGCGAGAGAGCTTTCTCTTAAAGAGATAAAGGAAATTGCGGAAGGGAACGTGGGGCTTGAAATAGAAACGTTTATCCACGGCGCGATGTGTATTTCGTATAGCGGCAGATGTCTGTTGTCCGACTATCGCACGGGGAGACAATCTAACCGCGGCGAGTGTGTGCAGGCGTGCCGCTGGAATTACGAAATTCGCGAAAAGGGTTCTGCGGGCGCTTTTATGGAGATGGACGAGGACGAGCGAGGAACGTATATTCTTAACAGCAAAGACCTTTGCCTCGTTGATATTCTGGACGAGTTGATAAATGCGGGCGTATGTTCGATGAAGATAGAAGGGCGAATGAAGTCCGAATACTATCTTGCGACCGTTATAAACGCATATCGCCGCGCTCTCGACGAGCTGTACGAAAAAGGCGCAAAGTATAAGAAAAACCCGCTTTACAAAAGTGAGCTTGAAAAGACCGCTCACCGCGAATTTACCACCGCGTATCTTCTCGGCGAGAACGACAGAACGGAAAATTTTTCGGACAGTCAGAGCACGGGTACGCATAAGTTTATCGCGAGCGTTTTGGAAGGTACGGACAACGAGGGGTACGCTATTATTGAAATGCGCAACCGTTTCGCGACGGGCGACGTTTTAGAGGTTTTGTCGCCGTCGGAATCGTTCAATAATCAAATCGTAGTTCTGAAAATGACCGACGAAAAAGGCGAACCCGTATTTGACGCAAAGCTCGTTCAGCAAAGAATAAGACTGTATACGTCAGTTCGTCTTTCCGCCGGAGATATGCTTCGCAAAAAGATATAGCGGGATAAAAGAGGTTAAAAGCTACTTTGCAGAATAATAAATAAAAAAATTCCGAACGGATAACCGTTCGGAAATAATGGTCGGAGTAGCGAGACTTGAACTCACGGCCTCTTGCCCCCCAGACAAGCGCGCTACCAACTGCGCCATACCCCGACAACGCATATTATTGTAGCACAATATTTTTGTTTTTGCAACAAAAATAACGGGATAAATAAAACACTTTAAAAAAATATTTGCAAATTATAGCGGAAAAAATAAGAATAAACGGTTTATGAGAATAAGAAGAAAAAAGAATCTCGATGAAAGGCTTGGAGAGGCAAGCGAATACCTTCTCCGCGCGGATACCGATATTTTAGATGCCCGCGTCGCAAGGGAGAAAAAGGATTATATAGATTTTCGCTCGTTATTTAACAACGATAATCCCGTCGAAATGGAAATAGGGTGCGGAAAGGGCGGTTTTATAATAGAGCTTGCAAAGCAAAATCCCGATAAAAATTTTTTCGCTGTGGAGCTTCTCGATAATATTATAGTAATGGCGGCGGAAAGCGCGGCGACCGCAGGGGTTAAGAATCTTAAATTTTTCACCTGCGGGGCGGATTACCTTGCGAGATACATAAGTGGAGAGAGTATTGAAAGGTTGTATCTTAATTTTTCTCCGCCGTATAACGGCAAAAGATACGAAAACAGGCGGCTTACGAAGAGCGAACTTATAAAAGATTATAAGTCCTTTTTGAAAGTCGGGGGAGAAGTTTTGCAAAAGACGGACGATAAGGAGTTTTTTGATTATTCGCTGTCTCAATTCGTTAAATTCGGCTTCGCTACCGAGGATATAGGGGAAGTGATAGACAGGGGAGAAATCGAAAACGTTCAAAGCGAGTACGAAAGGAAATTTCGCTCGTTAGGCGCGCCTATCTATGTCCTTTCCGCTACCAAAGTTAATAAGTAGAGTGAATAAATAGAGTAAATGAAAAACGGAGCCGACCTTTATGGGCAGCTCCGTTTTTGCGTATAATATGCGTTATTTAGCTCTTTTTTTAACGTTTTTATTTCTTTTTAGCTGTGACCATAAAACAATGGCTATTTGCAGGGGAATGCCTATAATAAAAACTGCCCAAGGGTTGTATGCCAAAAAAGCGATATAAATACAGGCGAGAATGCTCCACACGATGGCGGAGACTATGACGAACGTCAGTATACGTCTCCCCCAAAGACAGTTAAAAACGAGCATCACTATGCAAGATGCGGGTACGGCATAAATGAAGAATTGCCAAAAATTTTGCTTTGCGAGAGTCTTGCCGTAAACGTATAACACGATCGCGATAAGCCACACGAGAGAGACTGCAAGAAGCGTTATTATAATTTTGTTCGGCTTATTCTCTTTTGCTGTGTATATTTTGTCGTAGTCCTCGTCGGAATAGCTTTTCAGCATATCGTCAACCGTCACGCCGAATATATCTGCAATCTCTTTAAGGACGTCAATCGGCGGAGTAGCTATGCCGTGCTCCCACTTGCTTACCGATTTATCGGTATAGTTTAGTTTTTTTGCGAGCTCCGGTTGCGTCATTCCGCTTTCCGTCCGTAGCCTTACGATGTTGTTTGCGATGTTTTCTTTTATGTTTTCCATACTATGATTATAAACGATTTTACCGCCTAATGCAAGTGTTTTGAAGTAAATTCTACCAATAGTAGAAAAATATTTTGCGGTATCGGAACATGAGATATACGGTATCGCATTTTTCACCTTGATATTAAAATCAATAGAGTTTATGCGGTTGTAAAACTCTACTGCATTTGATAAAATATAATCGACGAAAGGAAAATCCTAAATTAAAATTGAAGGACTTTATATGACAAATATCAAAAAGAAGAAAGAAATACCCGTCGTATATGCGACAGACGATAATTACGCGCCGTTTTTGTGCGTGTCGCTGAAATCCATACTCGATAACTTATCGGAGAATTATTTTCTTAAAGTATATATTCTTAACACGGGGCTTTCCGAAAAGAATATGTCGCGCATAATAGAGATTGCGGAAGAAAATTCGGAAGACGTGGACGTCGAGTACGTCAGCGTGGCGGACAGAATGGACACGCTTAACGATAAAACGCATCTTCGCGATTATTATACGAACGCCATATATTATCGAATATTCATACCGTCTCTTTTCCCGCAATACGAAAAGGTTATTTATATAGATTGCGACATCGTGCTTATAGACGACCTCGCAAAACTTTATAACGTGGAACTCGGGAACAATATCGTAGCCGCGGTACACGAGGAGGCTATGTCGTCGTTCGATTGTTTCGGGAGCTATGCGGAAGATTTTTTGGGCGTGCCGAGAATGGAATATTTCAACTCGGGACTGCTTGTTATAAACACGGCGGAATACAGAAAAGAGCAGGTGGAAACCAAATTCATAGAACTTATGCTCGCGCACAAATTCGAGGTTGCGCCCGATCAGGATTATCTTAACGTAATATTGAAAGATAGGGTAAAGCTCGTGGATGTGGGCTGGAACAAAACGCCTATCCCCGACAAAGTTTTCCCCGATAAAAAAGTTTCGCTCGTGCATTATAAGCTTAATTTCAAGCCGTGGCATTATAAGGGCGTAAGATACGAGGAATATTTCTGGAAATATGCAAAGGAAACGCCGTTTTACGACGACCTTATAGCGATGCGCGAAGGCTATTCGGAACACGAAAAAACGCGCGACGCAATCGCTTTTGAAAATCTCAAAAAAATGGCTGTCGATTATATCAACAGCAAAAATAATTATATAAAGAATTTAAGGCTTAGGTTAAAAACCAATGCTATCTGAAAACAGAAAAAAGATTTTAGATAAGATCGCCGAGTATGAAAGGGAAGAACTTTGGGATAAAGACGTAGAGGACGATCCCGAAACCATTCCGCTTTCTCCCGACAAGGTAGACTATCTCGGGGAAAAATTTTTTTCGAGAGTGATGAATAAAATAGCGAATCACGCCGCCGTTTCTTTTTACGAAAAGCTGATAAAAAACGGCGATTTTGTTATAAAAGAAATTAAGGGAATGGAGAATTACCGCGCGGTGAAAAGCGGTGCCGTGATAACCTGCAATCATTTCAGCGTTTTGGATAATTACGCGATATACCGCGCGATACGCGGCGACTTTAAAAAGGGGCAGAACCTTTATAAGGTCATAAGAGAAGGAAACTACACGAATTTTAAGGGCTTGTTCGGCTTTTTCTTCCGTCATTGCAATACTTTACCGCTATCGTCCAACCCGAAAACTATGGTAAAGTTTTTGCGTTCAACCAAAACTTTGCTCGCTCGCGGCGAAAAAATACTTATTTATCCCGAACAGGCAATGTGGTGGAACTACCGTAAACCCCGCCCGATGAAAAGCGGCGCGTTCAAAATAGCGACGATGAGCAAAGCTCCCGTAATACCCGCATTTATCACGATGGAAGACACCGCAAAGCTCGACGCGGACGGCGCGCCGGTGCAGGCTTATACCATATGGTTTTTGCCCGCGATTTATCCGAAGGAAGGGCTTTCCGAAAAAGAAAACGCCGAATATATGAAGAATGCAAACTTCGAGGCGTGGAAAAAGGTTTACGAAGAATTTTATAAAATTCCGCTCGAATATGAAACCGAAAATTCGACGAAAAACGAAAAAACGCTCGAAAACGCGGCGGAAGAAAGCGATAAAAACGCGCAAAACGAGACAAACGACGAAAACGAGGGCTGTAAAAACTAATGCTTTACTATCTTTTTATTTTGATATGTATGGCGATAATATCCGTCGTCGATATATTTCTCGTTTCCGCAGTAACCGAAACCGCGGGGTACGTTATAGGGTTTGTGTGCCTGTCTACCGTTGCGGTAATCGTGATAGACCTTATTTTTGCGGGAATTGTCCGTAGGATTCTCCCCGCAAAACTTTTTTCGCCCGATAAAATGTCGTTTTCGGCGGGAAAGAGGGAATGTCGTTTTTACGAAAAACTGGGCATAAAAAAGTGGAAGGATAAAATTCCCGAACTCGGCAAGCTTACGAATTTCAGAAAAAACAAAATCCGCGATCCAAAAAACAACGAGTACGTTTCGAGATATATTTTAGAAGCGAATTACGGCGTAGCGGTGCATATTGCGTGCATAATCTTCGGATTTACCGTCGTTTTCGTAAACTTAAAATATTGGTATTATATCGGCGTGCCCGTTGCGGTCGTCAACGCGGTATATAACGCGCTTTCGTTATTTATATTAAGGTATAATCTGCCAAAGCTCCACACCCTTTATAAACTCAACGAAAGAAGAGCACGGCTTGAAAACAAAAAGGCGGAAGAAGCCGCCGCAACGGTTGCCGAAAACCACACGGACGAGTGATTTACAACGTAATCGGCTTTTAATACGCCGCGATATAAAAGTCGCGGTGCTTTTAATTTTAAATTCTGATGAACGACGGCGCGTTTTGCGCTTTACTTTTTTTGTAATATGTATTATAATTTCCGTATAATACGAAAAGGGAGCTGTTATGAAGCTGATACATTGCGCGGATTTGCACCTCGATTCCAAAATAGAAACGATTCCGCCCGAAAAGAGTCGCGTACGGCGCGACGAAATAGTGAGAACGTTTGAAAGGCTTTGCGATTATGCGGAGAAAAACGGCGTTACGGCGGTTATAATCGCCGGCGATATGTTCGACGCGAAAAGAATAACGGCAAAAACGCGCGGCAGAGTTTTGTCCGCGATTTCTTCTGCAAAAAGCGTGGATTTTTTATATCTTTCGGGCAATCACGACGACGAGAGCTTTATCACGGATGAAGAAACCGCTTCGGAGCTTCCGAAAAACCTTAAAGCGTTTACTTCGGAATGGACGGGCTACGCTTACGGCGAAGTGAATATCGCGGGGATAAACCTTAACGAAAACAATATAAAATACGTTTACGACGGGCTGAAACTTCCCGAAAACGGCGTGAATATAGTCGCGATGCACGGGCAAATAGCGGGATACCGCGCGGAAGATAAAGCTGAGGTTATCGGTTTGCCGCGCCTTAAAGGCAAAAATATAGATTATCTCGCGCTCGGGCATATACATTCTTATGCGGAAGGTATAATAGACGAACGCGGCGCGTACGCGTATTCGGGCTGTCTCGACGGGCGCGGCTTCGACGAAACGGGGGAAAAGGGCTTTGTGCTGATCGACGTGACGGACGGTAAGCTTTCCCGCGAGTTCGTGCCGTTCTCATCTCGCAAATTATACGAATACGAATTCGACGTTTCGGGCTATGACGAGTGGTTCGGCGCAGAGCGCGCGCTCGTTTCCGAGCTTAAGGAAAAAACAGATCCTTCGAGCCTTATAAAGGTCGTGCTTACAGGAGAACGCCGAGAGGGGTTCGAGGCGGACGCGGAAGGGCTTACCGCAAGACTTAACGAATACTTCTTTTTTGCCAAAACCTACGATAAAACGCGACTTAAAATCAGCGAAGAAGATTATATGTCGGACAGGTCGGTGCGGGGCGAGTTCGTGAGGGCGGTGCTTGCTTCGGATTTATCGGAGGAGAAAAAGTCCGCCGTGCTTACTCTCGGCTTAAACGCCCTAAAGGGAGAAAAAATATGAGACTTATAAGCTGTAACGTCGCGGCGTTCGGAACGCTGAAAGATTATTCCTGCGAGTTCGGAAGCGGACTTAATACGGTTAAGCAGGATAACGGTTGGGGCAAAAGCACGCTTTCCGCGTTCATAAAAGCGGTTTTTTACGGGCTTGCCAACGACAGTAAGCGTTCGGTAGAAGAAAACGAGCGCATAAAATACAGACCGTGGAACAGTACGGAAAAGTTCGGCGGGAGCGTTGTATTCGAGTGGCAAGGGCAAGAATATAAGCTCGAACGCTTTTTCGGAAACAAAGCATCGGAAGATACCGTTCATATTTTTGAAGCGAAAACGGGGAAGGAATATCAAAATAATGTCAACCTCGGCAACAGAATTTTCGGAATAGACGAAGAAGGTTTTTCTTCCACCGTTTTTCTTTCGCAGAAAGATTTCGAGGCGAAAAGCAACGCGAGCATAACTGCAAAATACAACGAGGTTTGCGAAATTCAGGATCCCGAATTATTCGATAAAGCCGTTAAATATCTCGAAGAAAAAGCCAAAACCTATAAAATGCGCGGAGATAAAGGGCTTATCGCGGACGCCAAGCGCGAGATTTTCGCTATCGGCGGAAAGCTTGATCGGGCGGCGCGCGCAGGCGAAACCGCAAAAAAAATGGCGGAGGACGCAGAGCTTCTCGAAGGCGAGATAGAAAAGCTAAAAGAAGAGGACAAAAAACTTCGCATTCTTTCGGAAAAGGCAGGCAGGGCGGAAGCCGTCGCGGTCAAAAAAGCGCGCTATTTAAAAGCCGAAGAGGAACGAAAAGCGCAGCTTAACGAGATAGAAAACGCGGATAAAATTCTTTGCGGAAAAGAAGTCGGCGAGGAAAAACTCGGAATGCTCCGAGACTGTATTTCCGAGCTTAACTCCGCAAGAGATAAAAAAGCCAAACTCTCCGCAGAGCTTTTAGAAGCGGAGAGAGCGGAAAAACTGCGCGACGAAAGGTTGAGGGAAGAAAAAGTCCTCGCCGAAAAAGCTCCTCGTAGCGGAAAACATTCGGCGGCATTTGTACTCGCAATAGTATTGCTGGCGGCGGGGCTTGTCGCAGGGGCGGTAGGCTTGATAACTAATATCATACCGCTTGCGATAGTCGGCGGCGCGCTGTTCGTCGGCGGGGTTATATCGCTGATAATATCGGTGTCGAACGCGAACGCAAACAGAAAAAAGCTTCCCGAACAAGAACCGGAAACGGAAGAAAAGCCGATAAACGCAGAGCTTATCGAAAAGCGCAGAGCGTTTGAAGAATTTTCCGAAATAGAACGTGAATACGAAAAGAGGATAAGCGAGTTTTTCTCCGTATTCGCGCTACCCGAAAACGCGGATGTTTTTACGGCGTATTCGCTGGTGGAAAAGGCGGCGGCTGATAAGCGGCGCGCGAAAGCGAGGACGGAAGCGTTGTCCGCGGAAATATCCGCGCTTGAAAAGGACGGCGCGGTCTTTGAAAAGACGGAAGGGGCGGTGAACGCACAGGCGATAAACAAGGAGCTTGCCACCATCGGGGAATGGTACAAAAATAAGACCGTGCTTCTGGCAAAGACGAGGGCGACGATTTCCGAATACGAAAAGGAAGCGGACGAAGCCGCCGATCTGGAAAGCAGGAGATCGGAACTTACCGATAAAATAGCGGAATACGAAAAGGACTACGAGCTTGCGGTTACCACCCTTAAATTTTTGCAGGAAGCGGACGAGAATCTAAAAATAAAATATCGCAGACCGCTCACGGAAAGCCTTAACAAATATCTCGCGCTCATTAACGGCGAAAATTTACAGGCGGATATAGACGTGGATTTAAAGATTTCGGTAACGGGCGGCGGCGCGGCGAGAGATACCGAATATTTCAGTAAAGGCTATAAAAACCTCTTTGAAATTTGTAAGCGTTTCGCGCTAACGGACGTTTTGTTTACTGCGGAAAAGCCGTTTATGGTGCTCGACGATCCGTTCTGTAATTTAGACGATAAAAAGATAAGAGCGGCGACGGAGCTGTTAAATAAGCTCGGCGAAGAATATCAGATATTGTATTTTATCTGCCACGAATCGAGACGGGCGCAGGTTTAACGGGAAAGACGAGAAAATGAGCGAAACGAAAAAGAGAAAGCTCGAATTCGAGCTTGTTCCCGACGGGTGCTGGTATTTCAATCTGCGAAGCATATTAAACAAAGCGCAATGGGAGTTTATAAAGCAGGACGCAAAAGAGCGCGCGGGCGGCAAGTGCGCGATATGCGGAAAGCGCGGCAGACTCGAAGCCCACGAGGTGTGGAGTTACGACGAGAAAAACGGAGTGCAGAAGCTTAAAGACGTTATCGCCGTTTGCCCCGATTGTCACGCGGCGATACATATAGGGAGAACGCAGTTAAAAGGCGACCCCGAAAAGGCGGAAGCGCATTATATGAAAGTGAACGGAGTTTCGTACGCGGAAATGCGCGCGGATATGGGGAAAGCGAACGAGCGGCATAAAAAGCTTAACGAGGTTTCCGAATGGAAAACGGATATTTCGTGGCTGAAACGCTTTGCGGGCGAATAGCGGAGCGGCGTTTTGCCGAGTATATGTCGCAGGGGGAAAAGGTGAAAATACATTACTAACGAGGTTTAGTCGGAAAATGGAAATTATAGACGCGCACGCGCACATATATCCCTCAAAAATCGCGGAAAAGGCGACCAAAGCCATCGGCGATTTTTACGACATCAAAATGGAACTGACGGGCAGTCCGAACGCGCTTTTAACGGAAGGCAAGGCTGCGGGAATTTCCCGTTTTATAGTACATTCGTGCGCCACGAAAGCAAGTCAGGTTCGCGCGATAAACGAGTTTATCAAGGAAGAAATAGAAAAACATAAAGAGTTTATCGGGTTTATGACTCTTCATCAGGATATGACGGAAGAGGAGATAGACGACGAGGTCTCTTTTTGCATAAAAAGCGGGTTTAAGGGGATAAAACTGCATCCCGATTTTCAGCGGTTTTATATCGACGACGAAAACGCCGAAAAGTTTTATCGCGTCGTGGGAGGCAGACTTCCGTTCCTCTTTCATACGGGCGATGACAGATACGAGTTTTCCAAACCTTACAGACTCGCCGCCGCCGCGAAAAAGTTTAAGAAAGTACGGTTTATCGGCGCGCATTTCGGCGGTTATAGGTGCTGGGACGAAACGGACGTCTACGACGGGCTCGACAACGTGTTTTTCGATACGAGCTCTTCTCTCGCGTTCATATCGGCGGAGGAAGCGAAAAATATGATAGAAAAGCGCGGCGCGGAAAGGTTTTTCTTCGGAACGGACTTTCCTATGTGGGAAGCGGAAGAGGAGCTTGTAAGGTTCGATAAATTGCCGCTTTCATCATCGGTAAGGGAAAAGATTTTGGCGGGGAACATAAAAAGTTTTTTAGAACTGTAAAATGGCGGTGTAAACCGCTTGACTTAAAAGTTTTTTTATAGTAAAATATACCAAAATAAATGCAATGACGGAAATAGACGAGGCGTTTTTCGGGCAAAGAGAATCGGCGGCAGGTGAAAGCCGATACCGAGCGCGGCGTTACTCTCTCCGTAGCAGAAACGGCGAAAAATGCAGAGAAAATGCTTTCGCGTAGTCGTTTTCGTTCGCCCGCGTAAAGGGTATAAATGAGCGGTCGCTTTCAAGCGGCAACACGGGTGGTACCGCGGTTTAGGTTAAATCGTCCCCGACTGATTTTTCGGTCGGGTTTTTTATATAATTTAGTTAATAATCGGTGGAAATCGTTCGGAGGCATTGTTATGAAGAAAATTTTTATTAGCGACGTTTCGTTAAGAATACTTAGAGATGAGGTAAAAACCGCTCTCTCTTTTAAGGAAAAATTAGAGATTGTAAAAAGACTATCCGAACTATCCGTGGACACGATAGAATTATCGCCGTCAATGGGCGACAAGGCGGACGAAGTACTTGTCAAAACGGTGTGCGCCGTCGTCAAAAATTCGGTAGTCGCGTGCTGCGCGGGCGTTACCGAAGAAGAGGCGGAAAAGGCGTATTCTCTCGTTGTCGGTGCGGCTAAAAAGCGACTTGTCGTGTCGGTACCCGTTTCGCCCGTGCAGATGGAATACTTTGCGGGAATAAAGCCCGCCGCCGTTTTGGAAAGACTTAAAAGAATGACGGAAAAAGCGGCTTCGCTTTGCGACGACGTTGAGGTTTCGTTAGACGACGCCACTCGTGCCGAACCCGAATTTTTGTACGAAGCGGTAAGAACGGCAATCGCCTCGGGCGCGCAAACCGTTACGATAACCGACCTTGCGGGAACGATGCTCCCCTCGGAATTTGAAGTTTTTTTGACAAAACTTCGCGAGAACGTAAAGGAACTTGAAAACGTGAAGCTCGGCGTTCAGCCGAGCGACAAGCTGTCTATGGGAACGGCTACCGCGCTTTCCGCGCTTATTGCGGGGGCAGACGCGTTAAAAATTGCAGCCGCGGCGGAGGGCGTGCTTCCTCCGGCGGAAAACCTCGTGCGGGTCATGGATAACGTGGGCGAGAGGAAGGGTTTTACATGCGGACTTAATAAAACCGCCGTCGGCAGAATAGTTAAAAACATAGGCAATATAGTAGCAGACAACGTTGTCGGGGGCGACGACAGCGAAAAAGTCGTCGAAAAGTTGCCGGAAAAGCTTACGGAGGACGAGCTTTCCCTCGTGATAAAAAAACTCGGCTACGAGCTTTCGGAGGAAGACGAGAAAAAGGTGTATGAAGAGTTTGTGCGGCTCTCCGCTAAAAAGGAAGTGACGAGTAAAGATTTAGAGGCTATCATTGCCACGTCCGCCCTTCAGGTTCCCGCAACGTACACGCTCGTGAATTTCGGAGTAACGTGCAGCAACGTTTTGTCCGCAACGGCAAGCGTCACTCTTAAAAAGGGCGACGAAGAGCTTAAAGGAGTTTCTCTCGGAAACGGTCCGGTAGACGCCGCCTTTCTTGCAATCGAAAGCGTTATCGGAAGAAAATTCGAGCTTGACTCTTTCGACCTCGGCGCAGTTACCGAGGGTAAAGAGGCATTGGGACAGGCTATAGTAAAGCTCCGTCACGGCGGCGCGCTTTATTCGGGGCGCGGCGTTTCCACGGACATTATAGGCGCGAGCATCAGGGCATACGTTTCCGCACTCAATAAAGTTGCTTACGAGGAGGAGAATAAATGAAACTTTCATTTTCCACAAACGGGTGGAACGTCTCTTTTTGCGAGATAGTTTCTCTTCTCAAAGAAAATAAAATAGAGGGGCTCGAAATACATAACCCTGCCGCAGAATGTTTTGTAAAAGAAAAACCTTTCGATAAAGATAATCTTGCTAAAACACGCAAAACGCTGTTTGAAAGCGGCGTCGCGATAAGCTGTATAGACGTAACGGCAAATTTTGCCGCTTTTGGGGCTGACGAAAAAGCGGTCAAAGAAACCGAAAACGCCATAGAGCTTGCCGCCGCACTCGACTGCGCGTATATAAGAGTACACGCATACGACGAAAATGGCGAAGATTACGAGAGTTTTTCCGCAAGATTTAAAAAAGTCCTCTCTTCCCTCGTAAAAACGGCGGAGAAAAATAACGTGACCGTTCTTGTCGAATCCACCGGATACTTTGCGAATACCGAAAAACTTGCGGATTTCTTGGGCGATTTTGCGAGCGACAACCTTTCCGCGCTTTGGGATATAGACAAAACCATTCGCGTCGCGGGCGAAAACGCGGAAACGACGGTAAAAAATCTCGGCAAAAACGTTAAACATATTCATATTAAGGATAGCGTAAGGGCGGGGGGAAAAGAGGAATATTGTCTTTTAGGCGAGGGTAATTTGCCCCTCCAAAGCGTGTTCGACAGTCTGCGCTCGGTAAACTACGAGGGTTATTTGTCGCTTGAACTTAAAAAAGAACAGCTCGGTGCGCTTGGAAATCTCGATATAGTCCTTCCGCAGTTTGCGGGGTACGCTTCTACGTTTGAAAGCGTTCCGTCTTGGCAGAACAAGCTATACGACAATAACGCCAAAACCGGAAAATATATATGGAAAAAGGAGCAACTGATAGAGCGCACCTTCCCCGAGGTTTTGGACAGGGTGGCGGAAGAATTCCCCGATCAGATAGCGTTTAAGTATACAACGCTCGATTATACGAGAACGTACGCGGAATTTAAGGACGAAGTGAGCGAGGCGGCGCGTGCGCTAATGGCTATAGGCGTTAAGGCGGGCGATCACGTCGCGGTATGGGCGACAAATATCCCCGAATGGTATATAACCTTTTGGGCGACGACGAAGATAGGCGCGGTTCTCGTTACCATGAATACCGCTTATAAAATTCACGAGGCGGAATACCTTTTAAAACAGTCGGATACGCATACCCTCGTTATGATAAAATCGTATAGGGATTCGGAGTATGCGGAGATTATAAACGAGCTGTGTCCCGAACTTAAAACGCTAAAAAAGGGCGAGCCGATGCACGCGAAACGTCTTCCGTTTTTGAGAAACGTCATAACCGTCGGTTTCGAGCAGGCGGGATCTTTAACTTTCCGCGAAATGATGGAAAAGGCGAAAACCGTTTCTAATACAGAGCTTAATATACGCGCAAACGCCGTCGGCGTAAACGACGTTTGCAATATGCAGTATACTTCGGGGACGACGGGTTTTCCGAAGGGCGTTATGCTTACCCATTACAACGTGGTGAACAACGGCAAATGTATAGGCGATAGAATGGATTTGTCCACGGCGGACAGAATGATGATACAGGTGCCGATGTTCCATTGTTTCGGAATGGTTCTCGCAATGACCGCGGCAATGACGCACGGCGCGACCGTTTGTCCTCTTCCGTATTATTCGCCGAAGCACGCCCTTGCCTGCATCAATCAGGAGCGGATAACGTGTTTCCACGGCGTACCGACTATGTTTATAGGTATGCTTGCGCATCCCGACTTTGCGAAGACAGATTTTTCTTGTATGCGCACGGGCATTATGGCTGGAAGTCCTTGTCCCGTTGCCGTTATGCAAGAGGTTCTCGACAAAATGAATATGAAAGAGATAACCATCGTGTACGGACAGACGGAAGCCTCTCCCGGGTGTACGATGTCGAGTACGGACGATCCGATAGACGTGCGGGTTAACACCGTCGGAAGAAACCTTCCCAACATAGAATGCAGGATAGTAGATCCCGAGACAAACGAAGAGCTTCCCGTAAACACCGTCGGAGAGTTCGTGGCGAGAGGGTATAACCTGATGAAAGGGTATTATAAAATGCCTTCGGCGACTGCGGCTGCGATAGATAAGGACGGGTGGCTGCACACGGGCGACCTTGCGTTAAAGCTTCCCGACGGAAACTACCGCATTACGGGCAGACTTAAAGATATGATAATCCGCGGCGGCGAAAACCTTTATCCAAAGGAAATAGAAGACTTTTTGTACACTAACCCGAAAGTTAAGGACGTGCAGGTAGTCGGCGTTCCCGACGAGAAATACGGCGAAGAAGCTTACGCGTTCGTGATAACGAAAGAGGGCGAAACGCTTACCGAAACGGAATTGCGCGACTATTGCGTAAAAAACATTGCAAAGCATAAGGTTCCGCGCTATTTCGATTTCGTTACGTCGTTCCCGATGAACGCGGCGGGAAAGATTCTTAAATACAAAATGCGCGAGGACGCGACCGAAAAAATCAAAGCGGGCAAATTCGATACCGCTAAAAAATAAAAGGAGACAGGTTATGGAAATAAGAGTTGAAAAAGCAAAGACGTTAAAGGAAAAACCGGACGAAAACAAGCTCGGCTTCGGCAAATATTTCACCGACCACATGTTCGTTATGAACTGGTCGGCGGAAAGCGGTTGGCACGACGCGAGAATAGTGCCGTTCGGATATATGCCTATTCACCCCGCTTCTACGGTTTTTCATTACGGAGCGGAAATTTTCGAGGGAATGAAAGCGTATAAAACCAAAGAAGGTTACAGCATTTTCCGTCCGTTCGAGAACGCAAAACGCTTTAATGATTCCGCGGAAAGGCTTTGCCTTCCCCAGATTCCCGAGGAAGATTTCGTAAAGGCTATCACCGAGCTTATAACCTTGGATCACGAATGGATACCAGAGGCGGAAGGTTCTTCGTTATACATTCGTCCGTTCGAGTTCGGCAACGACGAATCGCTCGGCGTTCACGCGGTGCATAGCGCAACCTTCGTTATAATTCTTTCGCCTGTCGGAAGCTACTACGCCGAGGGACTTAACCCAGTAAAGATAACCATTGAAAGCGATGACGTAAGAGCCGTTCGCGGCGGTACGGGCTACGCGAAGTGCGGAGGCAACTACGCGGCGAGCATGCGCGCGGGGCAGCGTGCCGAGAAAAAAGGCTTTACGCAAGTGCTTTGGCTCGACGGCGTTGAAAGAAAGTATATAGAAGAAGTCGGGGCAATGAACGTTATGTTCGAGATAGGCGACGAGATAGTCACGCCGAAGCTCACGGGTTCGGTGCTCCCCGGTATCACTCGTAAGTCCTGTATAGAAATTTTGAAGGATTGGGGCTATACCGTAAACGAAAGACTGCTTTCGGTTGACGAGCTTATATCGGCTGCGGAAAGCGGAAGCCTTAAAGAAGCGTGGGGAACGGGTACGGCGGCGGTCGTTTCTCCGATAGGTCATCTTTGCTATAAAGATAAAGACCACATCGTTTCGGATAACAAAATCGGCGCGCTCACTCAAAAGCTTTACGACGAGCTTACGGGTATTCAGTGGGGCAAAATCGAAGATAAGCGCGGTTGGTGCTATAAGGTAAAGGTCTGATGTTCGATAAACGGGTAACGCTGTTTATGGGGCATTACGGTAGCGGAAAAACGTTTGCAGCGGTCAATTACGCGCTTGCGCTCGCAAGGCTCGGAAAAAAGGTCTGTATATACGACCTCGATATAGTAAACCCGTATTTCCGCACGGTTGACGCGGCGAAGACGCTTGAACAAGCGGGAGTGAAACTCGTCGTTTCGCCCTATGCGGAAACTAACGTGGATATACCCGCGATGAACCCCGAAAGTTACCGAATGACGGACGATAAAGAGGAATACGCGGTCGTTGACGTCGGCGGAGACGACAGAGGCGCGCTCGCGCTCGGAAGATTTTCGGATAAGCTGAAAGAAGAGAACGACTACGACGCGCTGTTCGTCTTAAACGGGTTTCGTCCCGAAACGAGGACTATCGAGGGCGCGACGGAAATTTTTTCGGAAATAGAAAAAACGTCTCGGCTTCCGTTTACGGGGATAGCGTGCAATCCGAATTTAGGCGACGAGACGACCGAAGCCGATATATTAAACGGCTTGGATTTTGCAAGGGAGTTTTCGCAAAAAATGCAACTTCCGATAAAATTTACCGTAATCAGAAAGGATTTTTTGACCGAAAACTTAAAAAAGCTCGAAAACGTGCTTGAAATAGAACCGATAAAATACGGAAATTGGATATAAAGGAGAAAAATTGCCATGGCAAAAGCAACTTTTAACGAAGAGCGTTGCAAGGGCTGCGGTTTGTGCGAAACCGTCTGTCCGAAGCATATAGTCGCGCTCGAAAAAGAAAAAATCAACCAAAAGGGTTATCACCCCGCGGGGCTTACGGACGAAAGCGCATGCATAGGTTGCGCGTTCTGCGCCACGATTTGTCCCGATTCCGTGATAACGGTAGAGAGGTAAACTATGTCCGAAAAAGTTTTAATGAAAGGAAACGAAGCTCTTGCCGAAGCCGCCATAAAGGCGGGCTGCAGGCATTATTTCGGCTATCCCATAACTCCGCAGACGGAGGTCGCGGCGTATATGGCAAAACGTATGCCGAAAATCGGCGGTACGTTTTTGCAAGCCGAATCGGAGATCGCGGCGGTGAATATGGTTATCGGCGCGGCGTCTTGCGGACTTCGCGCAATGACAAGTAGCTCCAGCCCGGGAATTTCGCTTAAAAGCGAAGGTATTTCCTATATGGCGGGTTGCGATCTTCCCGCGCTTATAGTCAACGTGCAGAGGGGCGGTCCGGGACTCGGCGGTATACAGCCCTCGCAATCGGATTATTTTCAGGCGACGAAGGGCGGCGGACACGGCGATTATCACCTTATCGTGTTAGCTCCCGATTCTGTGCAGGAAATGTATTCCATGTGCTTTAAGGCGTTCGACCTTGCCGATAAATACAGAGTACCCGCAATGATTCTTGCAGACGGTACTCTCGGTCAGACAATGGAGCCCGTAGAAATCGAGGAGGAAAAGGTTAAAACCTACGAAAAGCCTTGGGCGACGACGGGTACGGGTAAGCATGCGGGGAGAAACGTCATCAACTCGCTTTCGCTCTCTCCCGCGCAGCTCGAAGAGTGGAACAGAGAACGCTTTGCCCGTTACAGACAGATAGAGGAAACCGAACAGCTTGCAGAGGAGTTTATGACGGAAGACGCCGATATAATAATCGTCGCTTTCGGAATTGTTGCAAGAATTGCCAAAAACGCTATTAAGGAAGCGAGAAAAAAGGGTATTAAAGCGGGACTTATCCGTCCGATAACCTTATATCCGTTCCCGAAAAAATATCTTACCGCCGCGGCGGAAAAATGCAAAGCGTTTTTGTCGGTAGAGCTTAACATGGGGCAGATGGTAGAAGACGTAAAACTTGCCGTCAACTGCAAAAAACCCGTGTATTTCTACGGCAGGACGGGCGGCGTGCTTATGCGCCCCGACGAGATAGTCGATACTCTCGAAAAAATAACTAAAGGAGAGGCAAAGGAATGGTAGTATTCAAAAAGACGAAAGGTCTTACCGATAATCCCCTTCATTACTGCCCCGGTTGCACGCACGGCATAATTCACAGACTCGTCGCGGAGTCTTTGGAAGAGCTCGGCGTGCTTGACAGAACCGTCGGCGTCGCGAGCGTAGGGTGTTCGGTGTTTTCGTATAATTATTTTAACTGCGATATGATACAGGCGGCGCACGGCAGAGCTCCCGCCGTTGCTACGGGCGCAAAACGCGCAAACCCTGACAACATAGTTTTCACCTATCAGGGAGACGGCGATCTTGCCGCTATAGGCACTGCGGAAACAGTTCATTCGGCGGCGAGAAACGAAAATATAACCGTTATATTCGTAAACAACGCGATTTACGGTATGACGGGCGGGCAGATGGCTCCGACAACCCTTCCGAATCAGGTTACGCAGACATCGCCGTACGGCAGAGACGTTACCGTTGTCGGTTATCCCGTCAAGGTGTGCGAAATGCTTAAAGAAATCGACGGGGCTTCTTATGTGGAACGCGTCGCGGTAAACAACGTAAAAAATATAAATAACGCAAAGAAAGCGATTAAACACGCTTTTCAGAATCAGATAGAGGGCAAAGGTTTTTCGCTTATAGAAGTGCTTTCTACCTGCCCCACTAACTGGGGGCTTACGCCTAAAGACGCGATAAAATGGCTGGACGAGAATATGGAAACGTATTATCCTCTCGGCGTTTATAAGGACAAATACAAGGAGGACAAGTAAATGAGTACGACAAAAATACTCATTGCGGGTTTCGGCGGACAGGGCGTGCTGTTTACCGGTAAAGCCATCGCTTATACGGGGCTTAAAATCGGTAAAGAAGTGTCGTGGCTTCCTTCTTACGGACCCGAAATGCGCGGCGGCACGGCAAATTGCAGCGTCACCGTTTCGGACGAACCGATAGGCTCTCCGATAGTCGATAAGCCGGACGTGCTTATCGCGATGAACCTTCCTTCGCTCGAAAAGTACATAGGCGAAACGGAAAAGGGCGGATACGTCATATTCGACAGCTCGCTGATTATGCCGCAGGATGCCGGAGACGAGGTTATCACCATCGGTATACCTGCGACAAAAATGGCAAGTGATAACGAATTAGACGGACTTGCGAATATGATAATCTTGGGTAAGACTCTTAAGGAAACGGGAATCCTTACCCTCGAACAAATAAAAAGCAGTCTATCGCAAATGATACCCGCAAAAAAAGCGGAACTTTTAAATAAAAACATTAAGGCGATAGAGTTAGGATATAATTATAAGGGGTGAATTTTATGAAAGAACAATTGAAAGAAATGGGACAAAGGCTGGCGGAGCTTCGTGAGGTACACGAGATGTCGTCAAGGGATCTCGCCGCTAAACTCGGTTTAACGGAAGAGGAATATCTCGCCCACGAGAACGGCGAAAGGGATTTCTCGTTCAGCTTTATGTTCAACGTAGCAACGATTTTCGGCGTGGACGTATTCAATTTACTTTCCGGAAATTCGCCCAAATTAAGCGATTGCGCGGTAGTGAGAAAAGGTCACGAATTCTTTATCAAGAAAGAAGGCGCGTACGACTACAAGCACCTCGCTTACACCTTCAAGAATAAGAAAGCGGAACCCTTCTTCGTGGAATGTATGCCGGGAGAAGAGGATATCGGAATGCACAGTCACACGGGGCAGGAATTTAATTTCGTGCTTTCGGGCAAAATGCTGTTCAAGATAGGGAATATTTCCTACGAATTGAATAAGGGCGACAGCGTGTATTTTAATTCGGGACTTTCGCACGGCATAAAAGTGTTAGGCGATAAACCCGTGAAATTTCTTGCGGTGGTTATGAAATAACGATTTACGCCTTTATAAAAAGGAGTAAAAATGTCTACAATATACCAAAAATTTACGGGAAGAAGCAGGGAATCTTTCAGCAGCCTTGCCGACGCCCGCGCAAACTTTAAATTAACTTATTCGGATGATTTCAACTTTGCTTACGACGTTATGGACGTTCTCGCAGAGGAAAAGCCCGATAAGCTCGCCATGCTTTGGCTGTCCGATAAAAAGGAAGAGAAACGCTTTACTTTTGCGGATATGAAATACTGGTCGGATAAAACCGCCAATTACCTGAAAAGTCTGGGGATAAACAAAGGCGACAGAGTGCTTCTCGTTCTTAAAAGAAGCTATCTCTTTTGGTTTTGTATGCTCGCAATGCATAAAATCGGCGCAGTACCGATACAGGCTACCAATATGCTCGTAGGCAAGGATTTTACCTATCGTTGCAATAAGGCGGGGGTGAAAGCCGTGATTTTGACCGGCGACGGCGACGTAACGGAGCATTTTAACGCGGTCAAAGACGAGTGCGAAACCGTTACTTTGCGCTTCGTAACGAAGCATAAAGACGCGGGCGAGGGGTGGATAGACTTTGAAAAAGGTCTTGAAGCCGCGCCTTCCGAATGGACGAGACCGACGGGGAAAGACGCCGTGAAAGCAAAAGATATGATGCTTATGGCGTTCTCCTCGGGTACGACCGGCTATCCCAAAATGATAATGCACGATTTTACCTATCCTTTAGGGCATATCGTGACGGGCGTGTTCTGGCACAGAGTGGTTGACGGCGGTCTGCATTTCACTATATCGGATACCGGTTGGCTGAAATCGCTTTGGGGCAAGTTTTACGGCGCGTGGTTCGGCGAGTCCGCCGTTCTCGTGTACGACTTCGATAAATTCGACGGGGCGGATATACTGGGCGTTCTGGAAAAGTATAAGGTCACTACCTTTTGCGTTCCGCCCACGATGTACCGTTTTATGCTGCAATTCGACGTAAATAGTTACGACCTTTCTTCGCTTGTGCACTGTTGTTCGGCGGGGGAAGCTCTTAACGCCGACATATTCAATAATTGGAAGAGGAGTACGGGACTTGAAATTTACGAGGGCTTCGGGCAGACGGAAACCACGCTTTGTCTCGGCACTCTGGGCGGTCTGTCGAAACCTGCTTCGGGCTTTATCGGTAAACCTGTTCCGGGTTACGAAGTATTCGTTATCGGCGCCGACGGCAAAGAATGTCTTGCGGGCGAGGCGGGCGAAATCTGCATAAAGGCAACGCGGGATAATAAGCCCTGCGGCGTGACGAACGGATATTATAACGATGAAGAAGCGACGGAATATGCGTGGCGCGGCGGATTCTTCCATACGGGCGATACCGCATACGTTGACGAATACGGTAACTTTAAGTATATCGGCAGAAACGACGACGTTATAAAGTCCTCCGGTTATCGCATAGGACCGTTCGAGGTGGAAAGCGTTATGCTCGAGCACCCCGCCGTTCTGGAAGTAGCCGTGACGGGCGTGCCCGATGATAAGCGCGGGTTTAAGGTGAAAGCGACGGTAGTGCTGAAAAGCGGTTACAAGCCGAGCGACGAGCTTGTAAAAGAGCTCCAAAACTTTGTAAAGAGCAATACCGCGCCGTACAAATATCCGAGAGTCGTAGAGTTTGTGGAGAGTCTTCCGAAAACGATAAGCGGAAAAATCCGCCGTACGGAAATTCGTGAAAACGACTTAAAGAAATACGGTAAGTAAAAGTTTTTAAGAGAATGATAAAAAAGTGTGTAAGTTAGAGTTTTACGCACTTTTTTTAACATTCCCGTTTTACTGAACCACATAAACCTTAGCAAAGCGGAACTATCGATATTTTAAGATTTTCTTTCCTAAAGGTTACGACTTTCATAAACTCACACGGGCGCGATCAGATGCAATCGTTGATATGTACAATGATCAACCTCGCAAATGTCCTAATTGGAAATCTCCGCGAGAAATGTTTATTATACTTTCTTTACAATCTGCCTCTTTATCATCGGAAGAACGGGCGGGGAGAAGCGATTTTCTCGGCAATTTTCCGTCGCCCTACGTTTTTGTCGTTTAGATAGTTTTTTAATGTGACATAACGTGAGGTTTTCGGCATATATTGAATTAGAATAAAATTAAAGGAGGATAAAATGTCGTTTTTCTGTAATTTTCAATCGGACAAATGCCCCGGACCCATAAACGGAAATCCGTTAAACGGCTTATGCGAAAAGGTTTGTATTCAGACGAAGAAGGTTTTCGACGCGTGTATGCAGCAAAGTCAGCTTACCGACATCGTTTTAAATATCACTAATCTTACGCCGTCTAATCCTACATACCCGCTTACATTTATAAGTGCGAAAAGCACTACGCAGACCGGCGTTATAAGCGGACTTCTTATAGAACCGCTTGCGGAACGTCCGCATGCCGCCAGAGTTAAGTGCGACGTGACTATTCCCGTTTCCGTTGCTTATACGGACGCGTCGGGTATCGAAGGCACTGCTACGGCTACCGTGACGGTGCCGAAGGACGTTATCTTAAACATTCCTTCCGCTTCGATAATGCCGTTTACGGTGGAAGCGGTGGTGTCGCTGGTATCTACGCTCGGCTCGTATACGGGCGAGAATCAATTCACGATAGACTGCTGCTCGTCCATAATCTTAAAAATAGTTATGGAAGTGGAGCTTTTAGTGCCCTCATACGGCTATACGCAGATACCGCCATGTCAGGAATACACGCAGGAGGTATGCGCAGGCTTCTTCGAACTGCCTATGTATCCCGAATAGTAATAACTCACAAGGTTAAAAGGGCGCGAGGAGAGCTTCTCGCGTTCTTTTTTTTATCGTTTTTACGCGCTTATTTTTGCGAAAATATCTATTTTGGTTGTTTATTCTTGCGGTTTGTGGTATTATACTTCTATGAAAATTTTTGCAATCAGCGATTTACATATATCCACGAATTCGGACAAGCCTATGGACGTGTTCGGCGGAAACTGGGTTGGGTATCTCGAAAAAATTTTTGCGGACTGGAACGAAAAAGTCTCGGACGAAGACGCGGTTCTTCTCGGCGGTGATTTAAGCTGGGCGATGACTCTTGATAAGGCTATCGAGGACGTGGAGCTGTTAAAGCCGCTGAAAGGCAAGAAAATACTGATAAAAGGCAATCACGACTATTGGTGGCAGGCGATAGGCAGGGTGCGGGACGCACTTCCCGAAAATTTTTACGCCCTGCAAAACGACGCCATGCGGCTCGACTGCGGCGCGGTCGTGTGCGGATCTCGGTGTTGGAGCGTTCCCGATTCGCCCGACTTCGGCGAACAGGATATGAAAATTTATCTTCGGGAAACGGAGCGGCTCAAACTCTCGCTTAAAGAAGCGGAAAAGCTGAAAAGAGAGGGCGATAAGCTTATCGCGCTCATTCATTATCCGCCGTTTAACGCTCGGCGAGAGGACACGCTTTTTACCGAAATATTCGAGAGTTACGGCGTAGATTCCGTCGTTTACGGGCATTTGCACGGGAACAGGGTAAAATCGGACAAACTCGTCGTGAAAAACGGCGTAAAATATTACCTAACCTCCTGCGATCAGGTGGACAATAAACTTACCGAAATAATTCTATAGGGAGAACGTTATGGAAGAGAAAGGAACAACGCCCGAAAAAGAGACGTTGGGGATAAAAGCAAAAAACTATTTCAGAACGCTACCGAAACGCTATTTTATAACGGCGTTTTCGGGAATGGCGCAGGGGCTGTTCGTAACGCTTATCGCGGGTACGATTCTTGCGCAGATTGCGGGGTGGCTCGGAGATAACTATTTCGGCAATACCCTTATGATTATCGCAAATATTGCGAAGTCTCTTATGGGCGTTGGAATAGGCGTGGGCATCGCGCACGCGCTCGGAAAGAACAAGCTTCTCGTTTTTTCCGCCGCGGTCGCGGGTTTTGTCGGCGCGTTTGCGGATAAGCTTATGCCGAACGGCAACGGTTTAACGACTCTTACACTCGGTACACCCGGGAATCCGATAGGCGCGTACGTCGTTACGATGCTCGTCGTAGAAGTCGTCGGACTTTACGCGGGCAAAACGAAGCTCGACATAATAATAGTGCCGCTCGGGGCAATGCTTCTGGCGTTTGCCGGCGTGTTCGTTTCCTATCCGTTTATATGTCTCATAAACCGTCTCGGCGACCTGATAGCAATAGCGACGAATGCCGTGCCGTTCGTTATGGGCGTAGTCGTGTCGGTGCTTATGGGAATAATTCTCACTATGCCGACCTCTTCCGCGGCAATATGGATTGCGGTGGCAAACCCTGTTTTAACGGGGTATTCGCCCGAGACGGCGACGCAGGAAGCCATGCTTATTGCGGGCGGAGCGGCAACCGTCGGGTGCGCGTGCCACATGATAGGCTTTGCCGTCGCATCGTATAGAGAAAACGGGTTCGGCGGATTTATAGCGCAGGGGCTCGGCACTTCTATGTTGCAGATACCGAACATAATGAAAAAGCCCGTTATAATGCTTCCGATGATAATTTCAAGCGCGGTATTAGGACCTCTTTCCACCTGCGTGTTTAAGCTTAAATGCGGCGTTTCGGGCGGCGGAATGGGTACGAGCGGACTTGTCGGCGTATTCGATTTATTCGCTTACACGGATGCGAACGCGCTCGGAATAACGGGGATAATCCTTCTTATGTTCGTTCTTCCTGCGGTTCTCAATTTCTTTATAAGCGAATTTATGAGAAAAAAGGGCTGGATAAAATTCGGGGATATGAAGCTTCCCGAATAAAATCGTTGTAAAACTATTCGGAAAATTTACTTGAATTTAATAAAATCTTGCAAAAGCGCGGTTTTTAGTGCCGTGCTTTTTTGTCGTTTTAATGATTTTCGTTATTTTTCTCTCTATTCGTGATAAACGCGCGCGCCTCGGCATAGATTAAAATAAAAAGGGGTGAATTTATGTCCGACTGTGCGAACGGCTGTAACGATAAATTAGAGCTTATTGAACGCAAAAGACTAAACATGACGTGTGTGGAATCGGTTGACGGGTTTAACGAGCAATGCTTAAATCTGACCGTTGCGGGGAGTAAACTGCGAATTTCGGGCGAGGGAATAAAAATAACCGCTTATAACAAAGATACGGGCGTATTGTCGGCGGACGGATGTTTCAACGAAATCAGATACACGAAAAAAGCCGTGCCGATATTCAAGAAGATTTTTAAGTAAATGTTTGTTTCGAGCGGTCAATTCTACGTTTTTCTCGCGTCGGTTGCGTTCGGCGGTACGGCAGGCGTTTTGTTGTCGGTATCGCATGCGGTGAAAAACTTTTTTCATAAAGCTTTCATAGGTGTTTTTACGGATATTACTGTGTTTATCGTCACCGCAGCCGCTTTTGTTTTCTATTCGTACGCGCTTAATTTCCCGTCCTTTCGCCCTTACATGGCGGCGGGGGTATTTCTCGGGCTTTTTCTTTATGCGAAAAGTTATCATATATTGCTTGCAAAACCAGTGAAAATGCTTTATAATATATCAAGAAAAACACGAGAAAAACGGAGAGAAACAAAATGCCCGAAGCGAAATTCAAAAGACTCGTCGTCGCGCTAACGGCGGGGGCGGTAATACTGATAATCTTTCTGCTTTCAATGATGATCTATCAGCTTGCCGAAATAGGCGTTCAAAACAGAAAAAAAGAGGAGCTGAAAGCGGAAATCGCGGAATATAATCGGCTCATATCGGACGGTAAGGATGAGCTCGAACTGCGCTCTACGAGACTTTGGATAGAACGCCGTGCGAGAGAGCTTAACTATAGCTACGAGGACGACGTGCCGCTCGATTGACGGGCGCGAGGTAATTGCGATGAGATACGGAGTGATAGACGTCGGCTCGAATTCCGTCAGACTTCTTTTGTCGGATGAGCTCGAAAGGATTTACAAGCTTTCCGAAATAACGGGGCTTGCCAAAGGAATGGACGGAACGGGCGCGCTAGTCTCAAAAAACGCCGACGCAACCGTATCCGCCGTTTCTTTTTTCGTTAATAAGGCAAAGGCGGACGGCGCTGATAAAATATATGCTTTCGCGACTTCTGCGGTGCGAACGGCGGCAAATTCCGCGGAGTTTGCGGAAAGGGTTAGTAAAGCTTGCGGCGTAAAGCTTGAAATCGTCTCCGAAGAGACGGAGGCGGCGCTCGGGCATCTCGGCGCGCTTTGCGGAAAAGACGGCGGCATTATAGACATCGGCGGCGGAAGCACCGAAATACAGGTCGTTTACGGCGGGGAAAAGGTTTATGCGAAAAGTATACCCGTCGGCGCGGTGAGACTTACCGACGCGTGCGGGCAAGACGAGCAAAAGCTCGACGCGTTTTGCGAAAAGAAGGTTATCGAGTTCGGGAACGTTCCGCAAACGGAGTTTACGGCGATAGGCGGTACGGCGACGACTGCGGCGGCTATGATTTTGGGACTTGAAAGTTACGACGCGGCTAAAATAGAGGGATTCGTTCTCGAGGGAAACGCGCTCTTTTCGCTGAAAGAAAAAGTATGCGGAATGTCCGTAGAAGAAAGAAAGGGACTTAAAGGCTTGCAGGCGGGCAGAGAAGAGATAATCGGCTCGGGACTTGCGTTTTTATGCGCGATTTTTTTGAAATTCGGTATAAAATCGGTAAAAATAAGCGATAAAGATAATCTGGAAGGTTACCTTTTAAGGAAGATTTATGAGCAGAAGAGCTAATATTATAAACGCCGTGTTATCGACGGTGTTATCGATCGGCGCACTATTTGCCGTAATATTGGTGTGCAACGCGGAATATAGCGGCGCGACTATGGGAGAGGTTTTGTCTCTCGTTATTGCGGGCGCAATCGTCGCGGGGTTTATAACGACGTTGCTGCACGAGCTTTGTCACGTCCTATCTGCGAAGAAAAATCGTTTTGCCGTAGTTTCGTTGACGGTGTGGTTTTTCAAGTGGACAAAAGTCGGGGGAAAAACAACGTTTAATTTCGTAATGCTCGGCGACGCGGCGGGGTATACCGAAATCGTGCCGAAAGATACCGACGATCTTGCAAAAAGACTTAAAACGGTCACGCTCGTGCCGCTCATCGTTACGCTCGTTATCGCGCTGCTCGGAGTTATTCCGCTCTTTTTCGCCGGCAAAATGCCGCTTTGGCTGTACGCGTTTACCTCCGTATTTTTCCCGATAGGAATTTATTCGTTTTCGGGCAACGCTCTGCCATCGGAAAGCGAAGGATTCAGGAACGACGGCGCGCTTATAAGCGGACTTAAAAAAGGCGACGACGATGCGAAGGTCGCGCTTGCGATTTTGTCCGCGCAATCGGAGTTATATAAGGGTAAAACGCCGGCGGAAACAGACGAAAAACTGTATTTCGACCTTCCGCAAATCAGAGAGGATTCTATAAATTTCGCGAACCTTCTCTTTATGAGATACGAATACTATCTTGATAAAGAGGACTTTGAAAATGCGTATAAAACGCTTTCGCGGCTTTCTTCTCTCGAAGAGTATCTGCCGAAGCACGTTATGAAGCTTGTAAAAACCGAAGAGCTTTACGCGGCGTGTACCTTTAAGAAAAACGCCGACAGGGCCGACGAACTGACCTTTGAGCTTGAAAAATTTCTTAATTCGGTCAACGTTTCGGAAACGATACGCGCTAAAATCGCTTATAAGCTGTATGTAAGGGGCGAAAAAGACGGGCTCGACACCTTTTACAACAGGGGTATAAGAGAAGCCAACAAATGCCCTCTCGCAGGGCAGGGCGCGTTTGAGAAAAAGCTTCTTGCGAGAATGAAGGACGAAATTCTGTCCGATTAAAGGTTTGATAGGTTAATTATATCAACGCTCTACTCGGTGCGGCGGAAATTTCCGCCGCACCGCCTTTAATTTCAGAATATAAATTATTACACGAAGTAATCGAGATCAGAATAGCAATAAGGACAAATCGCTTTTGTCGTTTTGGCGCAGTCCGAGCAAATAGTCGCGCCGCAATTAGGACAGGTGAGGGCGGTTCCCTTTTCTATTTTCTTTCTGCAATTTTTACATTCGTACATTTTTTACTCCCTTAAAACTTAAAGGTATTATGTTACGGACGGGGGAAATTATGCGCCATAAATCGATTGCGAACGCGGCAAAAAATAATCGCTTTAAACTATGAAATAGTTTAAAAAGGTCGGAATATCGCTTGAAAAAAAAGTTGAAAAGTAATATAATAAAAGGGTAAAAAAATAAATTTTTCAAAGGTGAAAAATGGAAGAGAAAAACAAGGTGACCGGTAACTACGGCGAAGGTCAGATTCAGGTTCTCGAAGGACTCGATCCCGTCAGAAAAAGACCGGGGATGTATATCGGTTCTACCGACGTAAGGGGGCTTCATCACTTGGTGCAGGAAATCGTCGATAACTCTATCGACGAAGCTCTTTCCGGTTATTGCGACACGATAACGGTGCAGATTAACGCGGACGGCTCTTGCACCGTAAAGGATAACGGCAGGGGCATACCTACCGCGATTCACCATACGGAAGGCGTTTCCGCGGTGCAGGTCGTTTTAACAAAGCTTCACGCGGGCGGCAAGTTCGGCAGCGGCGGATATAAAATTTCGGGCGGGCTTCACGGCGTAGGTCTTTCCGTCGTCAACGCGCTTTCCGAATGGCTCGATGTAGAGGTTTTTCAGAACGGCAAGCATTACAAACAGACCTATAACCGCGGTATTCCGCAGGCTCCGCTCAAAGTAATCGGCGACGCGGATTTTACGGGGACGTGGGTAACCTTTATGCCCGATGACGAGATTTTCGAGACGGTGGATTTTAACTACGACACAGTAAAAACCCGTCTTCGCGAGCTTGCGTACCTCAATAAAGGGCTTACGATAAAGCTTATCGACCTCCGCCCCGAAAGGGAGCATAAGGACGAGTTTTGTTACGAGGGCGGTATTTCGCATTTCGTAGAAGATTTAAGCCGCAGTAAAGGGCCTATGTTTGAAAAGCCCGTGTATTTCGACGTGTTTTACGGCGATACCGAGATAGAAATCGCTCTTCAATACACTGAGACCTATGCGGAAACGATTTATTCTTTCGCAAACAACATCAATACGGAAGAGGGCGGCACGCATTTAGAAGGTTTTAAGGCGGCTTTAACCAAAATCATAAACGAAACTGGCAAACGCCTGAACGTATTTAAGGGCGAAGAAAAGGTTTCTGCCGACGACGTGAGAGAAGGTCTCGTCGCGGTCGTCTCGGTCAAACTCACCGAACCGCAGTTCGAGGGACAGACAAAAACCAAGCTCGGCAATTCGGAAATAAGAAATTACGTCACGAAAGCCATGAACGAGTACCTCGGCACGTTTTTCGAGGAGAACCCCGTAAAGGCGAAGGACGTGCTTTTGAAATGCGTAACCGCACAGCGCGCGAGAGAAGCCGCAAGGCTCGCACGTGAAAACACGAGAAGAAAGGGCGCGCTCGAATCGACTACGCTCCCCGGGAAGCTTGCCGACTGTTCGGATAAAAATCCGCAGTTCTGCGAGATATTCATAGTCGAGGGAGATTCCGCAGGCGGCAGCGCGAAGCAGGGCAGAGACAGACGTTTTCAGGCTATTCTGCCGCTCCGCGGTAAAATTCTCAACGTCGAAAAAGCAAGGCTCAATCACGTTCTCGAAAACGAAGAAATCAAGAGTATGATAACCGCGTTCGGCGGGGGCATTCAGGACGATTTCGACGAAAGCAAGCTCCGTTACGACAGAATTATCTGTATGACCGATGCGGATGTAGACGGAAGTCATATAAGGATTCTGCTTTTAACGTTCTTCTTCCGCTTTATGCGTCCGCTTATAGAACACGGTCACGTTTATATAGCGCAACCGCCGCTCTATAAGGCGACAAAAAATAAAGTCGATAAATATTGTTACAGCGACAAAGAATTGCAGGAATATCTCGCAACCGTCGGAAAGTGCGACGTTCAGCGTTATAAAGGTCTCGGCGAAATGGATCCCGAACAGCTTTGGGAAACGACGATGAACCCCGAAACCCGCACGATGCTCCGCGTTTCTATGGAAGACGCGGTAGAAGCCAACGACACGTTCTCCCGTCTTATGGGCGGCGATCCCGAACTTCGTCGCGAATTTATAGAACAGAACGCAAAGCTCGTAACCGACCTCGACGTATAAGGATAAGGAGAGAATAAAATGGCAAGAAAAGAACCGAGCGCGGAGCTTACCGCACAATTCAAAGAAACGCTCGAAAAAACCAAGCTTATAAATATAGAAGTAAACAACGAAGTGAAGCGTTCGTTTATAGCTTACGCTATGGCGGTCAACGTTTCCCGCGCGATACCGGACGTTAGAGACGGTATGAAGCCCGTACACCGTCGTATTCTGTACGCGATGCACGAGGCGGGGCTGACGAGCGATAAGGCGTATCGTAAATGCGCCAAAATCGTCGGCGATGTTTTAGGTAAATATCACCCTCACGGCGACAGCTCGGTATACGACGCGCTTGTTCGTCTCGCGCAGGACTTTTCCATAAACTTCCCGCTCGTAGACGGTCACGGAAACTTCGGCTCGGTGGACGGCGATCCCGCCGCGGCTTATAGGTACACCGAAGCGAGACTATCAAAGCTCGCTAACGAAATGCTTCGGGAGATAGATAAGGACACAGTAGATTTTTACCCGAACTTCGACGATACCGAAATGCAGCCGGTGGTGCTTCCTTCGCGTTTCCCGAATATACTCGTAAACGGTTCGGACGGCATAGCGGTAGGTATGGCGACGAATATTCCGCCGCATAACCTTGCGGAATGTCTCGACGCGTGCATAGCCCTTCTCGATAATCCCGAAATCACGGTTGACGAGCTTATGGAATATATTCCAGCGCCCGATTATCCCACGGGCGGCGTGTTGATGGGCAGAGCGGGCATCAAACAGGCTTACAGAACGGGTAAAGGCGGCTTCGTGCTTCGCGCAAAAACGGATATAGAAGAATTCGCAAACGGCACGAGAGAGAGAATCGTCGTGACGGAGCTTCCGTATCAGGTCAATAAAGCAATGCTTATCAAGAACATTGCGGATATGGTAAAGGATAAGCGCATAGAGGGGATAAGCGACGTAAAAGACGAGTCCGACAGACACGGTATGCGCATAGTCATCGACTTAAAGCGCGACGTGAACGCGGAAGTTGTTAAAAACGTTCTCTTTAAGCATACTAATTTGCAGGTTAAAGACGGCATAATTCTGCTTGCGCTCGTAGACGGCGAACCCAAAATATTAAGCCTTAAAGAAATTTTACAGCAGTATATAGCGCATCAGGAATCGGTTATCGTAAGGCGCACGAAATACGACCTTGCAAAAACCGAAGAGCGCGAGCATATAGTCAAAGGTCTCGTGATCGCGCTTGCGAATATCGACAGAGTTATAGAGATAATCAAAAAATCGTCCGATAAGGTTACCGCGTGCAATGCTCTTATGAAAGAGTTCCTTCTTTCGGATAAACAGGCTAACGCCATTCTCGAAATGCGCTTGCAGCGTTTGACGAGCATGGAGGTCGCTAAACTCAACGAAGAACTCGTAGAGCTTGACAGAATTATCGCCGACCTTAAAGACGTGCTTGCGAACGAGTGGCGAGTTAAAGAGATTATTAAAACCGATATGCGCGAGATCAAGGAAAAATATCCTTCGCCGAGAAGAACGGAACTTTCCTACGATTACGGCGATATAGATATTGCGGATATGATACCCGTAGAGGACGTCGTGGTAAGCCTCACGCACTTCGGATATATCAAGCGCGTTCCCGTGTCGGAATATAAAACCCAACGTCGCGGCGGCAAGGGCGTTACGGCGCACAAGCCCAAGGAAGAGGACTTTATCGAGAATATGTTCGTAACGTCCACCCACGACGACGTGCTGTTCTTTACGGATAAAGGCAAGGTTTACAGTATGAAGGGCTTCTTTATTCCCGAAGCGCAGCGTACGGCAAGGGGCAGGGCTATCGTCAATCTGTTGCAGCTTTCGGAGCGCGAAAAGGTTTGTGCAATGTTGCCGCTTCATGCGGGTGCGGAGGGTTATATAGTGCTTGCGACGCGTAACGGACTTATCAAAAAGACCGCGCTTTCGGAGTTCGCCAACATAAGGAAGGTAGGAAAAATCGCGATAAGCCTCGTAGAAGGCGACGAGCTTATTTCGGTTGCGCTCTCCGGCGGAGACGACGAAGTTATAACGGCTTCCCACGACGGCAAGTGCATAAGGTTCTCCGAACACGATATAAGGGCAATGGGCAGAGATACGCAGGGCGTAAGGAGTATGGATCTCGCGGAAGGCGATACCGTGGTCGATATGGCTGTCGTGAAAGAAGGGCTTAAAGTAATTACGATGACGGAGAACGGCTACGGCAAGATTTCCGATATAGAAGATTACAGATTGCAGTCACGTGCGGGCAAAGGTATAAAAGCGGGTAACTTTACCGAAAAGACGGGCAAGCTCGTCAGCTTAAAGCTTATTTCGGGCGACGAGGATATTATGATTATAACGGCAAACGGAACGATTATAAAAGTCGCGGCAAAGGATATAAGCACTATCGGCAGAGCAACGCAGGGCGTAAGAATTATGAGAATAGACGATTCCGCAGTTTCTAAAATCGCACTCGCTCCGCACGAAGAGGACGACGAATTGTCTGAAGAGGGCGTGGGCGTCGATGTCAAAGGAGAATATTCCGAGACAACCGAAAACCCCGAGGCATAATCTTAAAAATATAGCGGGTATTAAAAAGGTGTTAAGAATTTTTATCGGAGAAGTTCGAGAGGACTTCTCCGATAAAAATTTTTTTTGATAAAAATGTAAAATTCGCGTGTATTGTATTGACAAAAGCGAATAGTTTTTATATAATAGTTAAGCGCGTTGAAGAAAGGCGCAAACTTAATAATGCTGCTATGGCTCAGCAGGTAGAGCACGTCCTTGGTAAGGACGAGGTCACCGGTTCAAATCCGGTTAGCAGCTCCAAAAAAAGCGGTTCGTATTAGTTACGGACCGTCTTTCGTTTTATGCTATTTGAGCGTTTATCTTACAAGCGTTTTCAGATATTCTTTTTCTTCGTTATTAATGCGCAAACTTTCTCGCGCTTTGCGTATTGCCGTATTATGGATAAACGGATTTTTTATGAGCTTATTCTCAAAAATTTTAACGGTATAATCGTAAGATTTTACGAGCATAACGCTATACAGCCACGATATTGCCATATTGACGTAATATTCTTGAGTGTCGATGGAGAGGGTAAGGGTTAAGATATCGTCAAGATACTTTTTTTCAATAAAATAATTAAGTAGAGAAACGACGGCAAACCTGACCGTGTAAGTATCATTCTTTTGAATCCAACAGCGGATCGTCTCAAGAACATCGTCTTTGTGGTTTTTAATGATTTTTGATGCCGCGACAACCGAATCACATATAGACCAGTTATCTATGTGTGACATAAAGAGGCTTATATTCGATAGATATTTATTGATATTTTCTTTTTCTTGCGCTATTACGAGCCCATGCAAAAACCATTCTTCGAAATAATGATGATTTTCTATTAAAAAAGCGTTGGCGAGGCGTTCGTTTTGAGCGATAAGCTTGGCGTATTTCTTTAAAACCGGAATTCGCACGCCTATTATCTTGTATGAGGTGCTCGGTACGAGTTTTTTGCTGAAATCACGATATTGTTCGTCGGCGTTGCGGAAAAGAAAATCTTCTATTTCTCTCACTTCACGCTCTCCAAAACTTTTTTTATGACGGCGGGGAAAGCCGCCCTTATGGTTTCCATGTTCGATGCAAATTCTTCTGCCTGTATGCCGCTTCCCAAAACGTCGCTTATTGCCTTCACGGCATAAAATCTTACTCCGTTTGAAATGCAAACCTGTGCGATAGCGCAACATTCCATATCGGTGACGGAACAGCCGAGTTTTGTGACGTTGACAACGTCTTCGTCCGCGTGCGTAAATTTGTCCGCGGTCGCAAGCTTAATTTTTGGTAAAAAATCGAGTCCGTCCGTTTTGATCTTAAAAAATACTGTATCATAATCTTGAATATATCCGACGGACACGTCGTCTATTGCGGTTAAATCAAAATCGTATTGGCAACATTCGCTGACGGCGTAAAAATTTCTTGCCGAAGCTTTATTGCAAAGACCTCCTGCCGTCCCGAAATTCAGGACGTATTCGGGTGAATATTTGTCGATAGCCGCCTGCGCCGCAATAGCGGCGGAAACCTTACCTATGCCGCTTATGACGAGTAGGACGTCTTTGCCGAAAAGCGTTCCTTGATATGCCTCTTTTCCGGCAATTATCAGTTTTTTTCTCTCGGAAAAATCCTCGATTAGAGATGCCGCCTCTTTTTCCATTGCGGAGATAATAACTATCATTTTTACCTATCCTTTTCGGTTTTCTTTGATTTTAACATTTTTCGGAACGTTTTGTCAATGAGAGCGGGGATAAAAATCGCAGGCAAGTAAAATCTTAATGGCATTATTCGTTTTACAAAACTAAAAAAATATGCTATACTCATAATAAAAGTAGCGGCTATGCCCTACGATAAGGAGCTTCGTATGAAAAAAGAGTTAAAGAGCAAGGTAGTTCTGCTCGTTTCAATTTCTATACTTTTGGCGTCGCTTACAATAACTTTGTGCGATGCGCTCGTACCGCTGAATATTTGGGTTCATCCGATACTGACCTTCCTTTTTTGTCTTTTAGTCGGCTTCGGGGTTATGCTTTTCGTACTTGCTTTTTTATGTCGCTCGCCGTTTTACTTTTTCTTAAGCGCGGTATTTTCGGGCTTTGCGCTCTTTTACGCGCTCGTCAACTGTACGAAATGGTGGCTTGGCATTATCGCCGTTTTGGTTTTGTGGAGTATTTTCGCTTGTCTTTCTTTTTTGCTAAACGGCAACAAGACGGAAAGTATTGCGCTCAATAAATCGGACGACTACAAGGATTATCAAACGAGAAAAGCTGAAAAAGAAGCGGCGGAAAAGGAAGAAGGCGAAAAAAAGAACGAGCTTCCGAAAATAAAATCTTTTAAATAATTTTAAGAAAGGCTTACGGAGAAGACGCAAATATGACAAACGACAGGAATCTTACACTTTTGACCGACCTCTATCAGCTTACGATGATGAACGGGTATCTTAAAGAGGGAAGAAAGGACGAAGTGGCGGTATTCGACGTATTTTTCCGCCAAAACGGAATGATAACCTATTCGGTGGCGTGCGGTTTAGAGCAGGCGATGGACTATATCGTAAATCTTCGTTTCGGCGAAGAAGAGCTTGCATATCTAAAAGGTCTCGGCATTTTTTCTGAAGAATTTTTAGACTATCTAAAAGATTTAAAATTTACCGGCGACGTATACGCCGTACCCGAGGGGACGGTCGTTTTCCCGGGGGAACCCATTCTTACGGTTAAAGCCCCGATTATGCAGGCGCAGCTTATTGAAACCGCACTTTTGAACATTATAAATTTTCAAACCCTTATCGCAACCAAGGCGGCGAAAATCAGATACGCCGCGAAAAACGACCTTGTGATGGAGTTCGGACTTCGCCGCGCGCAAGCACCCGACGCGGGCATTTACGGCGCGAGAGCCGCGGTTATAGGCGGTTGCGATTCTACGTCGAACGTGCTTGCGGGTAAAATGTTCGACATTCCCGTATCGGGTACGCACGCGCATAGCTGGGTTATGAATTTCAAGGACGAGTATACGGCGTTTAAGGCGTATGCGGACGTTTATCCCGACAACGCGCTTCTTCTCGTTGACACATACGATACCCTAAAGCAGGGCGTGCCGAACGCTATTAAAGTTTTCGACGAGCTTAAAGCCGCGGGATACAAGCCTAAGGGAATTCGTCTCGATTCGGGTGACCTTGCGTATTTATCGAAAAAGGCGCGCACAATGCTCGACGAGGCGGGGTATCCCGACGCCGTTATATGCGCTTCCGGAGATCTCGACGAATATTCGATAAGCTCGTTAAAGCACCAAGGCGCTATGATAAATAGCTGGGGCGTAGGGACGAGACTTATTACAAGCGCGGATATGCCGGCTCTCGGAGGGGTATATAAGCTTTCGGCAATTATAGAAAAAGACGGGGAAATCGTGCCGAAAATTAAGGTTTCGGAGAACGCCGAAAAAATAACCAACCCCGGGTTTAAGAATATCTATAGGGTTTACGATAAAAGGACGGGACACGCGGAGGCGGACTTTATTTATCTACGAAACGAAAGTTCCTACAACGAAGATAAGCCGCTCGTACTGACTCACCCGACGGATAGGTGGAAAAGCATAACCTTCGATAATTACGAGCTTCGTCCTCTTCAAATAGACGTTATAAAAGAGGGAAAAATCGTTTACGATAAGCCGAAGCTTTCCGAAATTAAAAAGTATGCCGAACGCGAGCTCGCAACATTTTGGGACGAGTATAAGAGGCTCGACAAGCCGCACGTTTACAAGGTGGACCTTTCGGAACCGTTATACGAGCTAAAGACGGCTATGCTCGAGAATATCCGTTCAAAGTCATAAAAGAGGGGAGAGAATTGCAAAAGCTCGAAAAAAAGAAGTACGGCGCGGCAGAGGTGGAAAAGCTTTTGACGGAAAATACAGCCGACTTTCAGGAAGAACTTTATAAGCAACGCGATAGAATAAACGAACTTGTCGAGAAGAACAAAGAGCTTCTCGGCGAGTTGGAGCACTTTAAATTAAAAGAGGATTCTATCGTTAAGGCTTTGGTTGAGTCCGAAAATAAGGCTAAAGAAATTGCCGATAAAGCGGAAGCGGAATATGCTTTGACCGTTTTGACTCTCAAAAAATTTGAGTCTAAATGGGAGCGGTATTTTAACGAGCTTAAGGATAGATATCCGCTCTATCCTGCAATACAAAGAGCCGTAGAGCTTAAAGAAAGGCTAATCGAACTTTTAAAAACGGGCAACAACAGGCTCATAGTAGATTCGCTTAATGAAGGGATGGAGCGCGTTAAGAACGACGCGCCGTTCAATCCGCAAAGCAAGATCGACGATTATATAGCGGCTACGTCGGAAAACGGTTTTAGTCTCGAAGAGGTTTTAAACCCCGGTGAGCTGCATCTGGAGGATTTATGCAAAGAACTCGGCTTAATGGAAAGCGAAGAGGGTTGATTTTTATAATAGCTTCCGTGGTTTTTGCTGAGGTTTTAATTGCGGCGGACCAGCTGACAAAAGCGTATTTTACAAAGGCTTTAGCCGGCGGTTCTATAAGCGTTATTTCCGATTTTTTCTATTTTACCTACGTTTTGAACGACGGCGCGGCTTACGGGATATTGTCGGGGCATAGGACGCTTTTTCTTATAATAACGCCGATAGTGATTGACGCGTTTATAATATGCTACGTTTACGCTTACAACAAAAAATACAAAACGCTTATCGTCGCGCTTATGCTCATAATTTGCGGGGCTTTGGGCAATTTCATTGATAGAGCTTTTATGGCGTCGGTGGATTATAAGGTTACCGATTTTATATGCATAGAAATTGCGGGGTACAAACCATTCGGTACATTTAACGTCGCCGATATGGAGCTTACGGCTGGGGTTATACTCTTTGTCGTTCACCTTCTTTTCCTCGATAATAACGCAATATTTACAAGTAAAAAATCCTCCGACAAAAATGGCTCTGCCGTTTTAGGTGAGCAGGGCGAAAGCGAAGATAACGCTAAAAATAATGATATTTGTTCGTCAGATGCGCCGATGCAGTGCGAACAAAAAAAATTGAATGAGAAAAAAAATGATTAAGAGTTTCGTCGTTACGGAGGGCGGCGAAAGGGTTGACGGCTTTCTTGCCGAAAAGACCGATTTATCCCGTTCGTTTATAAAAAAGCTTTGCGATGATAGTGAACTTACCGTGAACGGTAAGATTCAAAAGGGGAGCTGTAAATTAAAAATAGGCGATGAGGTCGTTCTTAACATTCCCGAACGAAAAGAATTGGGGCTTGCGCCCGTCAATATTCCGCTCGACATTGTCTATCAGGACGACGATATTGCGGTTATAAATAAGCCGCAGGGGCTTACCGTCCATGCGGGCAACGGCACGCATGAAGAACCGACGCTCGTTAATGCGCTTCTATATCATTTAGATAAGCTTTCGGGAATAAACGGCGTAACTCGCCCCGGAATTGTGCATAGAATAGATAAAAACACTTCGGGACTTTTGGTCGTCGCCAAAAACGACAAGGCACACGCTTCGCTTTCAAAACAGCTCGAAAACAAAACCTGCAAAAGGGTATATAAGGCTCTTTTGGAGGGAAGACTTAAGGAACCGAGCGGAAGAATAGAAACGTATATAGACCGCGATCATAAAAACCGCACGAAAATGGCGGTTTCGCGATTCGGCAGGCTTGCGGTCACTAACTATAAAGTTTTGGAGACGTTCGGCGAGTATACGTTGTGCGAGTTTTCTTTGGAGACGGGGCGCACTCATCAAATCCGCGTCCACGCAAAGTATTTGGGACACCCGGTTGTCGGCGATAAAGAGTACGGGTATAAAAATTGTAAATTCAACCTGAACGGTCAGCTTCTGCACGCGGGCTATCTTGAATTTATACATCCGACAACGCAAAAAAAAGTAAGCTTTACAGCACCGCTTCCCGACTATTTTGAAAACGTACTTAATATTTTAAGAAATAAAAATGGATAAGGAGTAAAATTTTTTATGAAAAACACAGAAAAAAACACAAATTTACTTGCTTTCGTGGCGTTCGTAGCTATAATAATTTTTGCCGTTTTGCAAATATTCAGTCTGCTTGCCTTTTGGGGAGTTTTGACTGTAGGCGGATATTTGCCGCAGATTCTCGAAACAATAAAGAACGTTTGCGTTTGTATAGTGATAGGATATTTGAGTTATCGTTTTGTCGCAAACAAAAGCAAGGGCTTTAAGATTACCTTTTGGATATGTCTTGCTATAATCATTTTGGGCACTATTCTTATTTGGATAAGCGTTAAATAGAAAAAATACAAAGAGGATACAACGATGGCAAAGCCTTTAGTCGCGATAGTTGGAAGACCTAACGTAGGCAAATCAACGTTTTTTAATAAAGTCGTCGGGAAAAAGCTTTCTATCGTAGAAGATTTCCCCGGGGTAACGAGGGATAGGCTTTATGCCGATGCGGAATGGTGCGGAGAATATTTCACGCTTGTTGATACGGGCGGTTTAGAGCTTAAATCTACCGATCAGATGTGGAAGCACATTCAGAAACAGGCGGAGATAGCTATTGAAACCGCAGACGTGATTATACTTTTTACCGACGCGAAGACGGGGCTTAACGCCTCCGACGAGGACGTTGCGCAAAAGCTTCGTAAATCGGGTAAGCCCGTCATTCTTGCCGTCAATAAGCTCGACAACTACGATCCCGCAAAGCTTTTTGAGTTTTATAACCTCGGACTTGGCGAGCCGTTCGGTATTTCAGCCGAGCACGGCACGGGTATAGGGGAGCTTTTAGACGAAACAGTCTCATATTTTGATAAGACCGATAGTGAAACAGAGGACGATTCGATAAAGATTGCAATAGTCGGAAAACCGAACGCGGGAAAATCGAGTTTATGTAATAAATTACTGGGTTTTGACAGGACGATTGTGTCTGACATAGCCGGTACGACGAGGGACGCTATAGATACATTATTCGAGGTAAACGGTAAAAAATATACTCTTATTGACACTGCGGGAATCAGAAAGAAAAAGAGCGTGGAAGAAGACCTCGAATATTATAGCGTTTTGCGTGCGCTCGGAGCGATCCGCAGGGCGGACGTATGCGTTATGATGATAGACGCGGAACAAGGGATAACCGAACAGGACGTAAAAATTCTCGGTTATATCCACGAACAGAGCAAGCCTTCCGTCGTGGTTATGAATAAGTGGGACTTAATCGAAAAGGATACGAACACGATAAATAAATTTAACGCCGACCTTGCGGAATCCTTGAAATTTATGGATTATTTCATTCCGATTTACGTTTCCGCAAAGACGGGACAACGTGTAGACAAGATTTTGTCCGTTTGCGAGACTGCACTTGAGAATTCCGAAAAAAGAATTCCCACGGGGCAGCTCAACGACCTTATTTTGGATTGCGTTCGTGCAAACGAACCGCCGTCCTATAACGGTAAGAGGCTTAAAATTTCTTACGCAACGCAAGTAGGGACTAAACCTCCGACCTTTATTTTCTTCGTCAACGATTCAAAACTGTTGCATTTTTCGTACAAAAGATACCTCGAAAATTGTTTGAGAAGGGCTTACGATTTTACGGGTACACCCATAAAGATTGGAGTTAGGGAGAAAGAGGAATGACGGGATTGTATCTCGCTCTTCTTGCTGTAGCGTCGTATTTCGTCGGCAATGCAAATTGGGCTATAATTATTTCAAAAACTCAAAAAAAAGATATACGCGCCATGGGCAGCGGCAACCCGGGGACGCTCAATATGAGCAGAAATCTCGGTTTAAAATTCGGGCTTTTGACTTTTTTTCTCGATATTATGAAAGGAGCGGCGCCCACTCTCGTCGCATTCTTTATTTTTCGCGGTCAAAAATTCGAGGGGTCGCATTTTTTTATTTCCGACCTTGTTATTTATTTGTGCGGTTTTTGCGCCGTAATGGGGCATATTTATCCGGTAGTTTATAAATTCAAGGGCGGCAAGGGGATAGCGTCTACTATAGGCGTCATGATTGTTTGCGAATCTGTACATGGCGTAGAGTGGGCTTCGGTTATTATTATGTCGCTCGTCGCCGCGGTTTTGTGGATATACTTTACCGAGTTCGGCGCAATGGGTTCTTTTATAGCGATAACTCCGCCCGCAATAAGCGGCAGTATAAGACTCTTACTCGATTATAAAGACTTTACCGACGGAAAGACGATAGCCTTTCGCATAGTTACGAATATTCTTATTCTTTTGATATGTTTTTTCACGTGGTTCGCGCATAGAAAAAACATAGAACGAATGCTCGCGGGCGAAGAGCATCCGACCTCTATAAAAGAAATGGTGGTTAAGGCAAAAGCGAAAAAGCTCGCGCAAAAGAAAGAAGACGAAGAAAAACGCAATTCTGATAATAAATAAAAAACGCAAAAGCGTTCATAAATGAAAACACGCCTCTCATATATTACTTTTGTAAAGTATGGGAGGTTTTTTATGGATAAGTTCGATATATACAAAGATATTTCGGAGAGAACGGGCGGGGATATATATTTAGGCGTAGTAGGTCCCGTGAGGACGGGCAAGTCTACTTTCATAACTAAATTTATGGAGGCTTTCGTTATACCGAACATCGGTAATAAGCTTCAACGTCAAATAGCAACCGACGAAATGCCTCAATCGGCTGACGGAAAAACCGTTATGACCACTCAACCGAAATTCGTCCCTGCAAACGGCGTTAAGGTTCAGTTTAAGAATAAGGCTACGGCAACCGTCAGGCTCGTAGATTGCGTAGGGTATCTCGTTGACGGCGTAAACGGTCACGAAGAGGACGGCAAACCGCGCTTCGTGAAAACTCCGTGGAGCGACGAGGATATTCCGTTTGAAAAAGCCGCCGAAATAGGCACGAGAAAGGTTATTCGTGAGTATTCGACAATAGGCATCGTAGTAACTACGGACGGTAGCATAGGCGAGCTTTCCCGAGAAAACTATATCGCGGCGGAAGAAAAAACGATAAAAGAGCTAAAAGAGTGCGATAAGCCGTTTATAATTTTCCTCAACTGCAAAAATCCTAAATCGGAAGCCTCTCAATCGCTTTCAAGCGGTCTCGAAGCAAAATACGGAGTATCCGTCGTTTGCGGCAACGCTTTGGAACTAAACGCGGCAAGCGTAGGGGAGATTATGGAAAAGGTGCTTATGGAATTCCCGATGAGCGGTTTCGACATAAAGCTACCAAAATGGATGCAGGCATTGCCTGCGGATAATAAGCTTATCGAAAAGCTCGTTAGCGGCGTCAAAAAGGCTTCCGCCGATATGTGCAAAATGAAAGATTATCCCGTACTCAACGGGCTGCTTTCTGACAGCGAAGATTTTGACGGCATAGAGCTTGACGAATTGCGGCTCGGGTGCGGCGTTTCCGATTATAGGCTTACGGTAAAAGACGGACTTTTTTATAAAGTGTTATCCGACGAATGCGGGGAAGAAATAAGTAACGATTACGAGCTTATGGGGTATGTAAAAGAGTCCTCAGCATCTAAAAAGCGTTTCGGAAAAATTAAAGCCGCGCTCGACGAAGCGGAAAGCGACGGTTACGGAGTTGTTTTACCGACGATTGACGATATGAATCTCGAAGAGCCTTCTCTTATCAAACAGGGTGGAAAATACGGCGTTAAACTAAAAGCTTCGGCACCGAGTTTACATATAATGAAGATTGACGTTTCCACGGAGGTTTCTCCCATCGTCGGAAACGAAAAGCAAAGTGAGGAGTTTGTGAAATATCTTAAAGAAAAATTCGAGCAAGCTCCGAACGAACTTTGGGACACTAACATGTTCGGGAAATCTTTGCACGATATGGTAAGCGACGGGCTTTCGGATAAATTGACTGCTATGCCGAAGGAAGCGCAGGGGAAAATGCGTAAAACGGTAACGCGCATCGTAAACGAAAACAAGGGCGGACTTATCTGCATATTGCTTTAATCAGCCGATAGACGGGGAAAGACGGAAACGCAAAAAGGCGCTTCCGTCTTTCCTTTACTAATTATACCTATTTATTTATATCGAATGACAAGCTTTTCGAGAAGAGCCACAAGTGAATACATTACGGCGGCGAGAATGCAGAGAACGACCGTTGCCGCCATAACGAGGTCAAGCTTGAACACTTGCCCGCCGTATACGATGAGGTAGCCGAGCCCGGCTTTCGAGACGAGATATTCGCCCATTATAGAGCCTATCCAAGCCATTCCGACGCTTATTTTAAGCATACTGATGAATGTGGGGAGACTTCCGCATATTACGAGTTTCGTTAAAATTTGAAATTTTGTTGCGCCCATCGATTTCAGAAGCAGAATTTTATCTTTGTCCGTGACAAGAAAACCGTTCAGCATAGTTATAATCGCTACGATTACGCCTATTAAAACCGCCATAAAGACGATAGCCCTGCTGCCCGCGCCGAACCAGACGATTATTATAGGACCAAGCGCGATTTTAGGGAGACTGTTAAGGACTACGATATAAGGCTCTAAAACTCTTCTCGCAGTATCAGACCACCACAAAGTAAGCGCGACGGCGTATCCTAAACCGGCGGCTATAAGAAAACCTAAAAACGTTTCGTAGAGGGTTACGACGGAATGATATAATAGGTTGCTTTCCTTAAAAAGCGCGTTTATAGTTACGGCGATGCGCGAGGGAGAACTTGTTATAAACGGATCTACTATATCTGTCGCGGCAAACAGCTCCCATATTCCTAAAAGCAGAATAAGTATTGCAATCCTTAAAAGGTGAACGGTAAAGGTTTTCCTTTTTATTCTTTTTATATACGCGGCGTGTTCCGCGGAAAAATTGTTTTCATTCTTCATCAGTTCAATTCCTTCCATAATTTTTCAAACCATACGCCGAATTCGGGGCTCTCTCTTTTTTTGAGAGGAGAAGCTCCCTTTATTTCGGGGCAATATATGGATTTCACCTGTGCAGGTCTCGCAGAAAGGACTACGATTACGTCTGACATAGCAATTGCTTCGGATATATCGTGGGTAACGAGAACGGCGGTTTTTCCTTCTTCTTTTATAATCCTGTACACGTCGTCGCAGACGGAAAGTCGCGTTTGATAATCGAGGGCGGAAAACGGCTCGTCTAAAAGCAGAATTTTAGGATCTGCGACGAGCGTTCTTATTAGCGCGGCGCGCTGACGCATTCCGCCCGACAGATTGTCGGGATATTTATCCTTAAAGTCTATTAGACCGTATTTTTTCAAAAGCGATCGAGCATATTCCTTGTGCGGCTTGTCGTTAATTTTTTTGACTTCGAGCGGAAGAAAAACGTTTTTTTCTATCGTCCTCCAAGGAAAAAGCTGGTCTTTTTGTAGCATATATCCTATATCATCGCGGTTTTCACATAACTCTTTGCAGTCGACAATGACTTCTCCGCTCGACGGTTTTATTAGACCCGCGATAATGGATAAAACCGTAGTTTTTCCGCAACCCGACGGACCTATGAGGGAGAGAAATTCTCCCTCGTCACAGGAAAACGACAAATTTTTTATCGCTTCGATTTCGTCCGTACTCGTCTGATAGTTCATTGATACGTTTTTCAGTTCAAGCATTCTTTTCATAACTTTTTCCGCCGTAAAAATTATTTTTTATTTAGCCGAAAATCTCCTTTGCAAGCGAGTTATCGACTATTTTTGAAAACTCAACCCGTTGTGGCAGTTCGCCCGAATTCTCCATAACGTCCTGAAGCCGAGTAAAGCTTTGTTCCGTAGCCTGTAAGTCGGTTTTCCACGCGTCTATTTTTTTGTAATTTGTTATCGAGGTTTCAATAGAGGATATGCTCGCGTTAGGGAATTGCTTTATTATCGCTTCCGCTATTTCTCTATCGGATTTTTCAGCCATAAAAGCGTGTGCCTTTTTAAGAGCCTTAAGAAACGATTTAATTGTTTCGGGATTCTTTTCGATAAAGCTTCCGAGCGCGATAAAAGACGTGTAGGGAATTTCCCCGCTTTTTTCTCCGACGCTCGCCACAACGTGCCATTTGCCTTCCTTTTCGTATTCCGAAGCCGTCGGCTCGAAGACCGTGCAATAATCTGCCGTTCCCGAAACGAACGCGCCCGTCATAAGGTTAAACTGTACGTCGTAGTTAAGGTTATAATCTACACCGTTTTTCATTCCGAGTTCTTTCAAAACGTATTCAAAGGTCATTGCGGGAACGCCGCCGAGTCTTCCCGCAAGAATTTCTTTACCGCGCAGATTATCCCATGTAAAATCAGGTTCTTCGTATCGCGAAACGAGGAATGAGCCGTCTTTCTGCGTGAGTTGCCCGAAAACCTTCGGATAGTCGGCTTTGCCTTGATTATAAACGTATATTACGGTTTCCGGTCCCATGAGTCCTATTTGCGCAGAACCGGATAAAATCGCCGTCATGGATTTATCCGCACCGCCGCCGTTCGTTAGGCTTATTTCGAGACCTTCTTTCTTAAAGTATTCGTTTTCGATCGCGACGTATAACGGGGCATAGAATACCGAATGAGTCACTTCGTTTAATTCGACTTTTTTAAGCTCGCCCGTTGTTCCGCACGCGGTAAACGGAACGATTGTAAACAGCATGGACAAGATAAGCAGGGTAAATTTTTTCATTATTATTCTCCGATTTTATATAAGATTTATAGTTTATTTTATGAAAAAGGTCGAATATTTGACAACGCATTGCGATTATTGTTTGACTTTACGAGAGTTTTTAAGTATAATGAAAAAGTTATTTACAAGGAGAAATGCTTTATGGATATGGAGAAGACGTACAATCCGTCCGAATTCGAGAGCAAAATCTACAAGGAATGGGAAAGCAAGGGCTATTTTAAGGCGAAAGTAACTCCCGATAAGCTACCGTTCACGATAGTTATACCCCCGCCGAACATAACGGGGCAGCTTCACATGGGACATGCGCTTGACGAAACCTTGCAGGACACGCTTATAAGATTTAAGAGAATGCAGGGTTATAGCGCGCTTTGGCTTCCGGGGACCGACCACGCTTCTATTGCTACCGAGGTTAAAATCGTAGAACAAATGGCGAAGGAAGGGCTTACGAAAAACGACGTCGGCAGGGATGGCTTTCTTGAACGCGCGTGGGCGTGGAAGGATAAATACGGCGGTAGGATCATAGAGCAGCTAAAACTACTCGGTTCTTCATGCGATTGGTCGAGACTTTCCTTCACGATGGACGAGCGTTGCTCCCGTGCGGTCAGAGAGGTTTTCGTCAATCTTTACGAAAAAGGACTTATCTATCGCGGCGACAGGATAATCAACTGGTGTCCCGAATGTAAAACCGCGCTTTCCGACGCCGAAGTAGATTATGTTGAAGAGGACAGTCACCTTTGGTATATAAAATATCCCGTAAAGGATTCGGATGAATTCGTTACGGTAGCGACTTCGCGCCCCGAAACTATGTTCGGAGATACCGCGGTTGCGGTCAATCCAAAAGACAAACGCTATGCGAACATGAAGGGAAAAACGCTTATTCTGCCCATAGTAAATAAAGAAATTCCCATAGTATTCGACGATTATGTAGAGACCGATTTCGGTACCGGCGCGGTAAAGATTACTCCCGCTCACGATCCCAACGATTTTGAAGTAGGTCTTCGTCATAAATTGCCCGTAGTGAAAGTATTAAACGACGACGGCACTATGAACGAAAACGCGGGCAAATATAACGGTATGCCTTCGCTCGAATGTCGCGAAAAGGTTGCGGAAGAGCTTAAATCGCTCGGACTTCTGGTTAAAACCGAGCCGCTTCATCACAGCGTAGGGCATTGTTATCGTTGTAAACATACCGTAGAACCGATAGTTTCCAAACAGTGGTTCGTTTCGATGAAACCGCTTGCAAAACCCGCCATCGAAGCCGTGAGGAAGAAGAGCGTTAAATTTACGCCCGAGCGTTTTTCCAAAATCTATTTCAACTGGATGAAGGATATAAAGGACTGGTGTATTTCCCGTCAGCTTTGGTGGGGGCACAGAATACCCGCTTTTTACTGCGACGATTGCGGCGAAATGACGATAAGCAAAACCGACGTTAAAGTTTGTCCGAAGTGCGGCGGAACGCATATCCGTCAGGACGAAGACGTTTTGGACACTTGGTTTTCTTCCGCGCTCTGGCCGTTCTCCACGCTCGGTTATCCCGAAAAAACAGAGGATCTTGCGTATTTCTACCCGACGGACGTACTCGTAACGGGTTACGACATAATTTTCTTCTGGGTTGCGAGAATGATTTTCTCCGGTTTAGAGCATATGGGAAGAATACCGTTTAAAGACGTGCTTATACACGGACTCGTAAGGGATTCGCAAGGCAGAAAAATGAGTAAGTCTCTCGGTAACGGCATAGATCCCACCGAGATAATCGCTAAATACGGCGCGGATACGTTGAGGTTTTCGCTCATAAACGGGGTTGCGGCAGGTAGCGATATGCGTTTTTCCGACGAAAAGTTAGAGGGCGCGCGCAACTTTATGAATAAAATATGGAACGCTTCCCGATTCGTTCTCTTAAACGCAGAGGGTAAAGACGTTCCTTCGGTAAAAGACTGTAAACTTAACGCGGCGGATAAGTGGATTATAACCCGTCTCAATAAGACTGTAAAAGAGATTACGGTCAATATGGAAAAATACGAAATGGGCGTCGCGCTCGCGAATTTATACGACTTCGTTTGGAGCGATTTTTGCGATTGGTACATAGAGTTTACAAAACCCGTTTTGTACGGCGAAGACGAAAAGAAAGCGAACGACACCATAGGCGTGCTCGTTTATGTTTTGACCGAAATATTAAAGCTTTTGCATCCGTTCGTGCCGTTTATAACCGAAAAGATTTATAAAAGCATTCCTAACGCGGGCGAAACTCTTATGCTGCAGGAATTCCCGAGATACAATTCGAAACTTAACTATTTCGGTAGCGTAAAGGAAATCGAACTCGTCAAAGAGATAGTAAAGAGCGTGAGAAACGTAAAGGCTAAAACGGGTGCGCTCCCGTCAAAAAAGGTTAAGCTTTACGTCGCTACCGCGAATACGCGCACGATAAAGAACGGCGCGGCTATGATTAAGCGCATCGCGGGAGTCAGCGAAATAGTTTTCGTCGAAAACAAAGCGGCGATAAACGGAAAAGTCGTAGCGCAGGTCATAGACGGCGCAGAGCTTTATATTCCGCTCGGCGAACTCGTCGATTTCGATAAGGAACTCGATAGACTTAAAAAAGAGCTTGAAAACGTTGAAAACGAGATTAAGAGAGCGAACGGCAAGCTTTCCAACAACGGCTTCCTCGAAAAGGCTCCCAAAGCACTCGTTGACGGTGAAAGGGCAAAACTAAACAAATATCTCGACATAAGAGAAAAACTCTTGAAGCAAATAGCTGATATAAATTCCGACTAAAAAACTTGGCGGCGTTTCCGATTCGGAAACGCCGCCGTGTCAAAAAAAGGCGAAACGATTGCCGCAACATTTGAAAAAAATAGGGTAAATTATAGAAAGGTTATATTGACATTTACCGTATTTTGTATTAGAATATATAGAGTAAAAAGTTACTTGAAGCTTTATTATCAACAAGGAGAACTACTTAAATGAATTTGGAAAAGAGAAAAAGTCTATCGCTGAAGCTCGACTATAATAATATGATGGCAGAATTCGTCGGCAAAGAGGGCTTCACGGAAGAAGAGCTGAAGGATGGCTTAAAGGACGCTAAAAGGGCGTTTAATGCGGTTTTATCAAGTCACGGACAGGGTATGACTGGTTGGATGGACTTACCGTTTAATCAGTCGGAAATCGTCAAAGATATTTTAGCCACCGCGCGCGACGTTAGAAAGAGATTCGATAACTTCGTCGTTCTCGGAATAGGCGGTTCGGCTTTAGGTCCGATAGCGGCTTTTCAGGCACTTTGCCATTTAAGACATAATGAGCTCAATAAATCCGAAAGAAAGTATCCGAAGCTTTACGTGGAGGATAACGTCGATCCCGAAAGAATGGCTGCGCTTTTAGACGTTTTAGACCTTGACAAAACTATGTTTAACGTCGTGACGAAAAGCGGCGCGACAAGCGAAACCATGGCTCAATATCTTATCATAGCGGATATTCTTAAAAAGAAGTTCGGTGACAAGGCGAAAGAGCATATAATAGCGACGACATCGGCAAGTAAAGGTAATCTTATAAAAATTGCAAAGGCGGAGGGACTTAAGACCTTTTATATTCCCGACAACGTCGGCGGAAGATTTTCCGAGCTATCGCCCGTGGGACTTCTTTCCGCGGCTGTGGTCGGCATAGACATAAAAGCTCTTTTAGAGGGAGCGGCGTATATGAGCAAGCTATGTAAAAGTCGCGACTTAAAGAAAAATCCCGCGCTTTTTACGGCTTATCTCGAAGTCCTTTCTATGAAACGCGGAAAAAATATTTCCGTTATGATGCCGTATGCCGACAGTCTAAAATATATAGCGGACTGGTACTGCCAGCTTTGGGGCGAGAGTCTCGGAAAAAGAGTAAATAAGCTCGGCGAACAGGTCTACGCGGGGCAGACGCCCGTAAAGGCGCTCGGCGTTACCGATCAACATTCGCAGGTTCAGCTATATAGAGAGGGTCCTTTTGATAAAGTTATAACCATAATAGGCGTGGAAAAATTCCGCTCGGAGGTCGTGATAAGCGACGGGTACGCGGATATTCCCGACGTGTCGTTCCTTTGCGGACACACCTTAAACGAGCTTATAAATACTGAAAGAAAGGCTACCGAATACGCCCTTACGGCGGCGGGTAGACCTAACTATACGATTATGCTTCCCGAGGTAAACGCTTTCACCATAGGCGAGCTTTTGTTTATGTTTGAAATGGAAACAGCGTTTGCGGGAGAAATGCTCGGTATAAACACCTACGATCAACCGGGCGTCGAGGGCGGTAAGAAAGCTACCTACGCGCTTTTCGGAAGAAAGGGTTACGAGAGTACCAAGGCGGAAATGGAAGCGGCTCCCAAGAAAAAAGAAGAATATACTATTTGACGATATGACAAAAAATCGTAAGAACAATCACGAAGTCCTTAAAACGAACGACGAAGCGCTTCCTTTATACCTATTTCACCAAGGTACTAATTATAATGCCTACGAATTTATGGGCGCGCATTTTATTCGTCGCGATAATAAGGACGGCGCCGTTTTCAGAGTCTGGGCAAAGAATGCGGACAGCGTTGCCGTGGTCGGTGATTTTAATCGTTGGGACACAACCAAAAATCGTATGGAACGAATTTCCGACGGCGGGGTATTCGAGCTTTTTATCGCAGGGCTCAAGGAGTACGACAATTATAAGTACGCGGTAACACATGACGGTAAAACCGTATTTAAAGCCGATCCGTACGCTTTTCACGCGGAGACTTCGCCCGAGACGGCGTCTAAATTATACGACTTGTCCGGCTACGAATGGAAAGACGGGAAGTATATCGACAATAGGTCGCTTCCTTACGATAAACCGATGAATATTTACGAGGTGAATTTTGCCTCGTGGAAGCGACACAAGGACGGCGGTTATTATACTTACCGCGAATATGCGACAGAGCTTATAGATTACGTCAAAAAAGAGGGGTACACTCATATAGAGCTTATGCCCGTTTCCGAATATCCGTTCGACGGTTCGTGGGGGTATCAGGTGACGGGATATTACGCCGTATCCTCGCGTTTCGGCACGCCGAAAGATTTTATGTACTTTATCGACCGTTGCCACGAAAACGGGATAGGGGTTATCCTCGATTGGGTTCCCGCGCATTTTCCTAAAGACGAGCACGGTCTTTTCGAGTTTGACGGGACACCCTCCTACGAATATCAGGGCTGGGACAGGCAGGAGCATAAGGCTTGGGGGACGCGCGTTTTCGACTGGGGCAGAAACGAGGTTCAGAGCTTTCTTATATCCAACGCAAAATTTTATTTCGACGTTTACCACGCGGACGGACTACGTGTAGACGCCGTCGCTTCTATGCTGTATCTCGATTACGACAGAAAAGCGGGCGAGTGGATTCCCAACGAAAACGGCGGAAATTATAATCTTCAGGCGATTGCTTTTTTACGAAAACTTAACGAGGTAATATTCGGGGCGTATCCGTATGCGCTTATGATTGCGGAGGAATCAACCGCGTTCCCGCTTATTACGAAGCCTACCGATATAGGCGGTCTCGGATTTAATTATAAGTGGAATATGGGGTGGATGAACGACGTGCTTTCTTATATGCAGTGCGATCCGTATTTCCGCTCCGCAAACCATAACAAAATAACGTTTTCTATGTTTTATGCGTTCAGCGAAAACTTTATTTTGCCCGTTTCTCACGACGAGGTTGTCCACGGCAAGAAATCACTTCTCGATAAAATGTGGGGAGACGTGCCGCAAAAGTTTGCCAATCTTCGTGCGTTTACCGCATATATGTACGCGCACCCGGGGAAGAAACTTACTTTTATGGGCAACGAATTCGGGCAATTCAAGGAATGGAATTATAAAGAAGGTCTCGAATTCTTCATGACAAAATTCGAGTTGCACAAAAAGCTTGCGGACTACAACGTTAAGGTCAACGAAATTTATAAGACTACTTCCTCGCTCTACGAAATAGAGGACTCGTGGGACGGCTTCGAGTGGATTTCCGCCGACGAAAAGGATAACAACGTTATTTCGTTTATCAGGAGAGATAAAGGCGGCAACGAGCTTGTAGCGATTATAAATTTCTCGGGTAACGAATATAAAAAATATAGGCTCGGCGTTAATGCGGGCGTGTATAAAGCGGTGCTTTGCTCTGACGATAAAAAGTTTGGCGGAGAAGGCAGGATGACGAAGAAAACGCTTAAAACGGCAAAAAAGAGCGCACACGGCAGAAAAGATTCGATTTGCTTCGATCTTCCGCCGTTTACCGCTGTTTATTTTGAAAAAATATGACGGAACAAATTTATAGGAGTAACAAAATGATAAGGAAGAAAAAATGCGTCGCAATGTTACTTGCGGGCGGACAAGGCAGCCGTTTATACGCGCTGACTAACAATATCGCAAAGCCTGCGGTATCTTTCGGGGGAAAGTACAGGATAATCGATTTTCCGCTTTCCAACTGCGTTAATTCGGGTATAGATACTGTGGGCGTTTTGACGCAGTATCAGCCGCTCGTATTGAACGACTACATAGGCAACGGACAGCCGTGGGATTTGGACAGAGCCTTCGGAGGCGTCCACATTCTCTCCCCGTATCAAGCGAAGAATTCTTCGGACTGGTACAAGGGGACTGCAAACGCTATATATCAAAATGTTCATTTTATAAAGCAATTCGACCCCGATTACGTTTTAATACTGTCGGGCGATCACATTTATAAAATGAATTATTCGATAATGCTAAATTATCACATATTAAACGACGCAGACTGCACGATTGCGGCGATAAACGTCAAAAAGAGCGAAGCCTCGCGTTTCGGTATATTAAACACGCGCGACGACGGTTCGATATACGAGTTCGAAGAAAAACCGAAAGAGCCGAAATCCACGCTCGCGTCTATGGGGATTTACGTTTTCTCGGCGAAAAAGCTTTATAAATATCTCGAGGAGGACGCTAAAAACGAAAAATCTTCCAACGACTTCGGTAAAGACATTTTACCGACCATGCTCGCCTCGGGCGAAAAAATGATGGCTTACGAATTTAACGGTTATTGGAAGGACGTCGGCACTATTGATTCCTTATATGAAGCTAATATGGATTTGCTCGGCGACGATCCGAAATTCCACGTTGCTGACAGTAATTGGAAAATTCAGTCGAGAAGTCCGCTTGCACCGCCACATTATATCGGAGACGGAGCTAAAATCAGCAATAGTATTATTATGAGCGGTTGCGAAATTTACGGCACTGTGGAAAATTCCGTTTTATCGAGCGACGTAGTCGTCGAAAAAGGCGCAATCGTTAAAAACAGTATCATTATGGCGGAATCCAAGGTTTCTGAAAATGCCGCCGTTAAGTATTCGATAGTGGACGAAAAAACGACTATAGGTAAAAACGCGACAGTCGGAGAGGACATAGCAAACGGTAAAAATAAAATCGCCGTTCTCGGTAGAAATCTTTCGGTGGAAGCGGGGGCAAGCGTTCCGGCAGGGGCGATTATAGATAAAAACGTTATGAGGGAGGGGAAATAATGAGAGCGGTCGGTATAATTTTTTCGAATATTCACGACAAAAGCATTCCCGAGCTATCGAGAATAAGGACGCTCGGTTCTATACCTTTCGGCGGAAGATATCGTCTTATCGACTTTCCGCTTTCCAATATGGTAAATTCGGGCATAGATACCGTCGGCATAATTACAAAAAACAATTATCAGTCCCTTATGGACCACGTAGGTAGCGGTAAAGATTGGGACCTTGCACGTAAGGACGGCGGCGTTATCATTCTTCCGCCCTACGGCAACGCGGAAAACAGCACTCTTTACAATTCGCGTTTAGAGGCTCTTAAGGGCATAACGAATTTCCTTTTCCGCGCGGACGAAGATTACGTCGTTATGACCGATTGCGACGCCGTTTGCAGAATAAATTACAGCGAGGTTATAGATTTCCATATTAAAAATCAAGCGGACATAACGCTCGTCTATAAAAAACGCCCGATCAACTGCGGCGAAAGAGCAACCGTGTTCAAGCTGTCGGGAGATAGGATAGTCGGCGTTAATATGGCGACGGACGATGATACCGAAGAGGAAGATGTTTTCGCAAACGTTTTCGTGTTGAAAAAAACTCTTCTTCAAAATCTTGTTATGGACAGTATATCGCATAATTACAATCATTTTATGGGCGATATAATATCAAAAAATCTCGAAAGCATGAACGTCTTTGCCTACGAGCATAAAGGTTTTTACGCTGGCATAACATCTCTTCAATCGTATTTCGACAGCAACCTTGCGCTGCTCGACAAAAACATAAGAGACGAAATCTTCGGCGACAGAAGCGTGTTCACGAAAATTCGTGATAGCGCGCCGACAAAATACGGCAACTCCGCCCTTGTCAAAAATTCTATGATCGCCGACGGTTGCGTTATAGAGGGAGAAGTGGAAAACAGTATCCTTTTCAGAAACGTCAAGGTGGGTAGAGGTTCCGTCGTTAGAAACAGTATCGTTATGCAAAACACGGTGCTCGGCGAAAATTGTACTTTAGACGCTATCATCGCGGATAAAAACGTCACGATAACAGACAGGAAAGTGTTGTCCGGCAGTCTTAATCACCCGTTTTATATCGGCAAGGGCATTATGATTTAAAGGAGAAGAAAAATGGCAGAAAAAAAGGTGAAAACCGCGGTGAAGGCGACTGTTCTTCCCGTAAAGAGCGATGTTAAAAAATCGATCGACGAGGCTAAAAAAACGACTAAAAGGGTAGCGCACGCCGTACCTCTTCCCGTCAAAACCGAAAAAGCGGCAAGCGAATCCAAACGTAAACCGAAAATTGTCGCTAAACCTTTGCCGTCTATAACGGTAACGGAAAAGAAAAAAATAGTTTTCTTCGGTTCGGAAGCCGCGCCGTTTATCGCGACCGGCGGACTTGCGGACGTTCTCGGCTCCCTTCCGAAAGCTCTTGCGAAAAATCCCGACAACGACGTAAGCGTTATTATACCTTTATATAAGGCTATTTCTAACGAATATAGGTCAAAATTTAAGTTTTTAACGAATTTTAACGTGAGCGTCGGTTGGCGTTGGCAATACGCGGGTGTGTTCTTATACGAGCATGAGGGCGTAAAGTTTTATTTTATCGACAACGAATATTATTTCGGTAGAGAGGGCAACGTGTACGGCTTTTACGACGACGGGGAACGCTTTGCATTTTTCTCGCGCGCCGCGCTCGATACGCTTGCCCGTCTCGATATTTATCCCGATATTTTACAGTGTAACGACTGGCAGACGGCGGCTTCTATAGTTTACCTTAAAGGTATGTATTATGCCGACGAGAAATATAGAAGAATAAAAACGGTTTTCACCATTCACAATATAGAGTATCAGGGGATATTCGGAATGGATACCTTCGGCTCGCTCTTCGGGTTTCCCGACAATTTGCGTGACTTCGTGGAGTTTGACGGCAACGTTAACCTTATGAAAGCAGCAATCGAAATGAGCGACCTCGTTAATACCGTCAGCCCGACTTATGCGGAAGAGATTAAAAACGCCTTTTTTGCCCACGGGCTCGAGTGTATAATCGCGAGAAACGCCTATAAACTTTACGGCATATTAAACGGTATCGACTACGACTATTACAATCCCGAAACGGATAAATATTTATTCAAAAACTACTCTGTAAAAAATCTTGCGGGCAAGGCGATTTGCAAAGCGGAGCTTCAAACGCTTTTGGGATTACCCGTTCGCGCCGACGTTCCGATAATCGCCGTGATTTCGCGTCTCGTTTCGCATAAAGGGTTAGACCTTATCAGATGCACGATAGAGACGCTACTTTCGCAAGACGTGCAGGTAGTTATACTCGGAAAGGGCGAGACGGCTTACGAGAATTTCTTTACGCACACAGCTTATTGTTACCACGGAAAATGCGCGGCTATTATAGCTTATAATCAAGATTTGTCGCGTAAGATATATTCCGGCGCCGACATATTCCTTATGCCGTCGAAAATGGAGCCGTGCGGACTTTCTCAAATGATAGCCTCGCGTTACGGCACGGTGCCCGTCGTTCGCGAAACCGGCGGACTTAACGACAGTATAAAGGCATATACCGGCGATAGCGGAAACGGCTTTACTTTCCGCGATTACAACGCGCACGATATGCTCTACGTCTTGAACGAGGCGATAAGAACGTACCGCGACGAGAAGAGCTGGAGCGTCGTTCGCGAACGCGCCATGACGTCGGATTTTTCTTGGAAAGCGTCTGCGGAAAAATACGAATGGCTTTATAGACAATAAAATTTCTACTCGATATTACTTTAACGGAGCATATAAATGAACACAATGACGGAAAAAGAAGCGGCAGGACTTATAAAAAGCAAGCTTTCCAAATACTTTGCGGTAGCACCGCAAGAAGCAACAAAAGAACAAATTTACAAAGCGACGGTAATGTGCGTAAGAGATATTCTTCTCGAAAAGCGCAGTGCGTTCAACAAAAAAGCGTATGCGGAAAAAGGTAAAAAAGTTTATTACCTTTGTATGGAGTTTCTGCTCGGACAGTCGCTTAAAAACAACGCCTACAACCTCGGTATAGGCGAAGCTTTTGAAAAGGTTCTAAAGAGCGATTTCGATTGCACGCTTGAGGATTTATACGATATAGAACCCGACGCGGGACTCGGTAACGGCGGTCTCGGCAGGCTTGCGGCTTGTTTTATGGATGCGCTTGCAACCCTCGATTATCCGGCTATGGGATATTCTATTCGATATGAATACGGTTTGTTTAAGCAGAAAATTGTAGACGGGTGGCAAATGGAGCTTCCAGATATTTGGCTCCCGGGGGGCGAGGTGTGGCTAACGCAACGCCCCGATAAAACGTATAAAGTCAAATTCGACGGTTACGTTAAAGAAAACTGGACGGACGACGGCTTAAACATTGAACACGTCGACGCGAAAGAGGTGGAAGCCGTCGCGTACGATATGATGATTTCCGGTAAAAATTCGGAAGCCGTGTCGGTATTAAGACTTTGGAAAACTCAGAATATTCATAAATTCGACATGAAGACCTTCTCGCAGGGTGATTACATGCGCAGCATGCAGGAGGATAACGAGGCGGAGCTTATTTCTAAAGTTCTTTATCCCGACGACAACCATTTCGAGGGCAAGTCTTTAAGACTGAAACAGCAATATTTGCTCGTTTCGGCGGCTCTGCAGGATATTATAGCCGACCATAAGAGACGGTACGGTTCTTTAGACACACTGCCCGATATGGCGGCAATACACATAAACGACACGCATCCCGCACTTTGTATACCCGAGCTTATGCGTATTCTTATTGACGAAAACGGCTATTCTTGGGATGCTGCGTGGGATATAGTTACGCGGACGGTAGCATATACAAACCATACCGTTATGAGCGAAGCTCTCGAAAAATGGAACGAGGACCTTATTCAAAGAAGACTTCCGCGTATATATATGATTCTTAAAGAGATCAACCAGCGTTTTTGTGCGGATATGTGGAATAAATTCCCAGGAGACTGGGATAAGATAGAGAGAATGAGCGTCTTTTCTCATAATCAAGTGAGAATGGCGAATTTGAGCGTTATCGCTTCTCATCACGTCAACGGCGTTTCCGCACTCCACAGCGAGATTATAAAGAACAGCATTTTTAAGGATTTTAACGACGTATATCCCGAAAAATTCACTAACGTTACGAACGGTATTGCGCACAGACGTTGGCTATGTCAATCTAATCCCGAGCTTACCGCTCTTATTAAAGATTGTATAGGGGACGGGTTTGTGCTTGACGCGGCAAAGCTTTCGGAATTCAAGAAGTTTGAAAAAGATAAGACGGTGCTTAAACGCCTTAACGAAATCAAAATGCACAATAAAGGGAAATTCTGCGAATATGCGAAAAAGAAGCAGGGTATTATAATCGATCCTAATTCGCAATTCGACGTTCAGGCGAAGAGAATGCACGAGTATAAGCGACAGCTTATGAACGCCCTTTATATTATTTCGCTTTATAACGAGTTAAAAGAAAACCCAAACAAGGAGATGACGCCGAAGACCTTTATTTTCGGCGCAAAAGCCGCCCCGGGGTATTATTTTGCAAAGCAAATTATAAAGCTTATATGCTGTTTGAGCGAAGAAATAGCCAAAGATCCCGTTGTAGGCAAAAAAATCAGAGTCGTTTATATGGAAGACTATTGCGTTTCTATGGCGGAAAAGCTGATGCCCGCAACCGAGATAAGCGAACAGATTTCGCAGGCAGGCAAGGAAGCGAGCGGCACGGGAAATATGAAGTTTATGATAAACGGCGCGCTTACAATCGGCACTCTCGACGGGGCAAACGTAGAAATGAAAGCCGCATGCGGAGACGACAACATTTTTATCTTCGGACTTACGGCAAAAGAGGTCGATAGACTTTGGTCGCACGGATATAATTCGACGGAGTTCTATGCAAACAATAAAAAGCTCGAGAAGGTTATCGCCGCGCTTAATCGCGGTTTTAACGGTCAATCATTTTCAGATATAGCGAACTATCTTTTAACCGGCAGCCCCGTTGCCGATCCGTATATGTGTCTCGCCGACTTCGGCGCGTTTTGCGATATTCATCAACAGGTTGACGATGTCTACGCCGATAAGCTTTTATGGGCAACAAAGAGCCTTAACAACATAGCGGCGGCAGGCGTTTTTTCCGCCGACAGGAGCATAAAAGAATACGCGGATAATATTTGGCATCTAAAACGGATAAAATAATGATACTGTACAATCCGCTCGATAAATTTTATAAAAGCGTCGTCGGCGCGGTGCGTGCGGATGACGAGATAACGTTCAGAGTCAGAGGTAACTTTGATTCTGTCGTTTTCGTTTACGAAAAAGACGGCGAAGATTTTTCGCGCGAACAAGCCCTTGCGAAAAAAAACGGATATTCGGAGCTTACTGTGCGATTTTCTCGAGGGCTATATACTTATCGTTTTAGGATTGGCGAGGGAGTCTATATAGGCGCGGGCAAGGATCTCACGGGCGTAATAGACGGCAATCCGCAAAAATATTACATTTCCGCATATTCGCGCGACTATCGCGTTCCCGAATGGCTTGCGGGCGGCGTGATTTATCAAATTTTCCCCGATAGATTTTATTGTAAAAATTCCGAAAAGCGTATTCCCGCAGGCAAGATATATCACGAAAACAAAGCGGATATACCGATTTTTAAACCTACGCCCGAGGGAAAAGTTTTAAATAATGACTTTTTCGGCGGAGATATTGCGGGCATAATAGAGAAATTGCCGTATCTTAATTCCCTCGGCGTGACCGCCATATATCTTAACCCTATATTCGAGGCGTATTCTAACCACCGTTACGATACGGGTGACTATTTGAAAATAGATTCGCTGCTCGGTACTGAAGAGGAGTTGAAGGAGCTTATCGAAAAAGCGAACGATTACGGAATAAAGCTCATTTTAGACGGAGTTTTCAATCATACCGGAGACGATAGCGTTTACTTCGATAAATACGGAAAATACGGCAATCACGGCGCGTACGGAGACGCAAACTCTCCCTACAGGAACTGGTACAAATTTATAAAATATCCTACCGAATATGAAAGCTGGTGGGGGATAACGACTCTTCCCGCAATGAATAAAGAGGACGATTCTTACGTCGAATTTATAACGGGCGAAGGAGGCGTGCTATCTCGTTATACGAGACTCGGAATAGGCGGTTGGAGGCTTGACGTAGTGGACGAACTGCCCGCTTCGTTCGTTCAAAAAATACGCAACGCCGTAAAGCGCGAGAATGAAAAAGCGATTATAATCGGCGAGGTGTGGGAGGAAGCGACGACAAAAATCTCGTACGGAGTACGGCGCGAATATTTTTTAGGCGCGGAACTCGATTCCGTAATGAATTATCCTCTTAAGGACGCTATAATCACTTTCGTCACGCAAGGCAAAGCCGAGATAATTGCCGCTTGCGTGCGAGAACAGCTCGACAGATACCCTGCGTTCGTTCTAAATTCCGTTATGAATATTTTAGGCACACACGATACGGCGCGTATTCTTTCAGTCGTAGGCGACTTTGACGCGCGTGGCAAGACGAAAGACGAGCTTTCTTGCGTGCATTACGAGGGGATAGACTACGAGATCGCTAAAAATAGGGTAAAGGCGGCGGCGTTGCTTAACTTTACTCTCGTGGGCGTGCCGTGCGTTTATTACGGCGACGAAATCGGTATGCAAGGGTTTACCGATCCGCTCAACAGAAAATATTTCGATTGGAATAATCCCGATGAAGAGCTTTTGTCCTTTTTTCGCACGCTCGGCAAAATCAGACAAAATTTCCCCGCGTTAAAAAGCGGAGAGCTTGAAATACTTTATTCTTATAGCGGTGCATTCGTGTTTACGCGCAAGAGTGAAGGCTCTGAAATCCTCGTTGCGGTAAATTTCGGCGCAAAAGAAAAATACGTTAGGTTCGACGGAAAACTTAAAAATGCGTTGACAAATGAAATTTTTTATGAAGAAATAACGTTGCAAAACGGAGAATACGGTGTATTTTACGCAATTTAAGAAGTTTCGTTTTATATAATAGTAGTTTTTTTCCTTATATTGTTGCAAAATAATAAAAAATATATTACAATAAAAATGAAGTGGATAATACGGAGGTAGACAATGATAACCACAGATAAGATAAAAGAGCTCATCGCTAAACAGCTCAATAAACCGGTTGCGGAAATAACCGACGAAAAAGAGGTCGTTAAGGATCTCGGAGCAGATTCTTTGGACGTTATGGAAATGCTCATGAATCTCGAGGAAGAGTTTAACGTAACCGTTCCCGAAGACGACGCCGTAAATATCAAAACCGTAGGCGATATAGTAAGACTTATAGAAAGTAAGCAATAACGAGAAACGGCGGCAAAAATATTTTTTGTCGCTTGTTTTTTGTAGCGTTCTTATTTATTAAGGATAAAAAAGGGAGGAAAACTATAGTGAAAAAAATCAATTTTTCAAAATGGAAAGGCGTATTCGTATGGCTAAGCGCGGCGGTAAGTTTTATTGCGTTTGCGGTTGTCGGCGGTTATGCTTTGGTGAAAGAAGAGGACGAAAGTGTGAAAAAAACCGCTAAAACCGCTCTCTTCGTGACGCTCGTATTTTACGGCATTAAAGCCATCCTCGTATTCTTCGGTTACATCGGAGGAATGTTCGACGGCTATTACACGTCCGTTCCTTGGAAAATTTGCGATATTTTAGGGAGGGTTTTAAGTATCGCAAAATTATTCGTCTACGGACTTTTTATAGTGATGACTTTTTTTTCAAAGCAAACGCCTGACATTTTAGAAAACGAGGAAGAACAAAAAACGGATAACGAAGCGAAATAATGCTAAAAATGGAAAAAGAAGTCGTGCAAAACGGCTTCTTTTTTTAGACGAAAAATATCCGCGAAAGACGACTTCTGTCTGTCGCGGAAATAACGCAAGAACTGTTTTTAAAGCTTTCGACATGGAAGAGGTTACGAAAGCCCCTTCTTTTTATCGTACAATTCGGGATTGTTTTTTCTATCCAAATACCTTTCGAGTGCAGTTGCAAGCTGGTCGCCGCAGGAAGTGTTGCCGCGACATTTTATGCCTTTTAGAAGGGCTATAACTTCGGTAACGGGTTTTCCTTCAACGAGCCTTGCCATAGCCTGAAGGTTGCCGGAACAACCGCCTATAAACTTAACGTTAGTCACTCTTTCGTCGTCGGTCACGTCGAAAATTATTTGTCTGGAACAGGTGCCTTTTGTCATGTAAGTCTGCATAAATCTATCGTATTCTCCTGAATTATCGGTATATTTTAACGTTTCGCTCATAGAAAGGGGAGCGAGTACCCCGTCAGTCAACGAGACTATCGTATATATTGCGGTAAACGTCGCCCGCTTTTTCGCCCCATTTTTTATATATATCTTTTGCCACCTGACGATTGGGGACGACGAGCTTAAGCTCCAAAGCAGGCTGAGCCGGTTCTATTATTTTAAGATACACGGTATAAGTCCCGTCTTTGTTCATGAAATAATCGGCTACACATTCTTGCTTTCTTCTATAACGCGCGCGATTGTTTTTGATGAAAAGCGAAATTTCCTCTCTCGTCGAGGCGGGAATATTGATAAAAAAGTTAGCAAGGCAAATGCGTCCGTCGGGCGTTATGGTGTAAAGCGGCTCGTCGCTATCTCCGATATTATATATCCAACCGCATTCGAGAAGCTGGTTAAGTATCGGTTGGCAGTCCATATATGCAAGCCAGTTGTTAGACGAACAGCACATATCGAGCACTGTGTTTTCGGAGAGAGGAACCTCCATTTTGTCAAAGACAAACAACAATATTAACTTGTTTAACGATGAATCGCCTTTGACCTGCATTGTCTTTCTCCGTAGTAAAAATCAACTTTTTCTTTTGTTTTACAAGCTCGCAGAGCGCCGAAGGACGGCGAAAAGCCGACCTGAGGCGCATGCGCGTCAGCGCAAAGCTTTGCCCCATGCAAAGCTTCCTGCGTATATTATAACATAAATAAAAATACTTGCTCGCAAGGGTATTTTTATGATTGCTTACAAACTCGCAGAGCGCCGAAGAGCGGCGAAAAGCCGACCTGAGGCGCATGCGCGTCAGCGCAAAGCTTTGCCCCATGCAAAGCTTCCTGCGTATATTATAACATAAATAAAAATACTTGCTCGCAAGGGTATTTTTATGATTGCTTACAAACTCGCAGAGCGCCGAAGAGCGGCGAAAAGCCGACCTGAGGCGCATGCGCGTCAGCGCAAAGCTTTGCCCCATGCAAAGCTTCCTGCGTATATTATACCACATCTTTTAATTTTGTAAAGAAAAATAGCAAAAAATTTATGTTAAACGCCTAAAAAAGTTTAACAAAGCAAGCTTTTTATGGTAGAATATTTAAAAGGAAAAGGCGCGCCCGCGCAAAGGAGTTAAAGCTTTGACTAAAAACGAAGAGCTTGCCGTCTTTAGCGAAAAGGCGGAGGATTTTATTACGAGCAGTTATATTCTTGCCGACGTTAAAATCGTAGGTCTTTTGAAAGCCGTGGCACAGTCGGAAACTTTGCTTGCGATTTTTAAGAACTGTCTATCGGGCTTCGATTACGCCGCCGCGCAAAAAAAATATCTCGCAAAAAACAAATATCTCTCGGAGGAAAAAGGCGAATTCGTTCTTCCGCCGACGAGCAGAGAGCTTTTAGCGTTTGTTTTTAATATTCTCGTTGATTTGGACGCAAGGTCATTAGACCTTGCCGCGTTCATAAATAAATATTTTTATGTTGACGGTAGCTTTTCGGCGGCGTACGCGGCGTTCATCACGCAAATGGTAAAGCCCTTCTGTGCTTCGGTTATAAGTATTATGCAGGGCGTTATAGACGGTAGCGTACAGGATCCGGTAGAAGCTCTTTCGGAAGAGGAAGCCCGTAAAGAAAAGGAAAAAGAGATTGCCGAGAAAAAGGAGGAACTGGAGAAAAACCTCCTCGAAAAAAGCTACGGACAAAGTCTCAAGGGAATAAAACGCCTTCTCGTTCTCGATAAAACGAAAGTTAAAGCTTCACGAAAAAGCGAAGAAACCAAGCGTGAAATTTTGCTCGTAGTCGATACTCTCGGGAACGTTTTGGACGGTTCCGATAAAGACGCCGTAGATTACGCTTTTACCGCTTATAAGTTTTGCGCGCGTTCTTTCCCGTTGCTTTTTTTCGGCAGGGCAAAGAGAATAGAAAAACTGTTAAAGGACGTAATTCGTGAGCTTTAAGGAAACAACGATAAAAGAAAATACGGTTTATCGCGGTAAAATAATAAACGTTCGCGCAGATGAAGCGATGACTATCGGCGGCACGGCGGTGCGAGAGGTCGTCGAACATAACGGCGGAAGCGCGATTTTATGCGAAAAGGACGGAAAAATTCTTTTAGAGCGTCAATATAGATACGCCGTAGGTAAGGAGCTTATCGAGGTTCCCGCAGGCAAACTCGAAAAGGGCGAGGATCCTATGAAAGCCGCTCTCCGCGAGCTGGAAGAAGAGTGCGGAATTAAAGCGGAAAAAGCCGAGCTTCTTTTCACCGTTTACCCGACGCCTGCGTACGATAACGAAATAATCAGAATTTATCGCGCAACGGGACTTTCGATAGGAAAAAAACATTTCGACGTAGACGAGGATATAACGTCGTTCTGGGCGGACAAAGATAAAATTCGCGAAATGATAAAAGCGGGCGAAATAGAGGACGCTAAAACGCTTATCGCTCTTTTATTCGCATTAAACGAAAGCAATTAAACAAGCGTTCGATACTGTGCGATTTGAGAAAAAGGTCGCGCTGTTTTATCGCGAACTTTTGCAAGTGGGAAAATGTTAATAAATTTACAGGATGGACAAGAATTTGAAAAGAACAGACGTAAGGAACGTTGCGATAATCGCTCACGTCGATCACGGCAAAACTACTCTCGTAAACCAGATGTTAAAGCAAGGCGGTATTTTCCGCGATAATCAATCCGTACAGGATAGGGTTATGGATTCCGGAGATCTTGAAAGAGAGCGCGGAATTACTATTCTCGCAAAAAATACTTCGGTCTATTATAAAGACGTAAAAATTAACATAGTCGATACCCCCGGGCACGCCGATTTCGGCGGCGAAGTAGAGCGCGTCCTTAAAATGGTGAACGGCGTTCTGGTACTCGTCGACGCGTGCGAAGGTCCTATGCCGCAAACGCGTTTCGTTATGCAAAAGGCTTTGGAGCTTAATCATAAACTCATTATAGTCGTAAATAAAATCGACCGTCCGGACGCGCGACTTTCCGAAGTGCAGGACGAAATTTTGGAGCTTCTTTTCGATCTGAACGCAAGCGAAGAGCAGGTGGACAGCCCGATAATTTTCTGTTCGGGCAGAGACGGCACGGCAACCGCCGATTTGAGCGTCACGGGTAAAGATTTAACGCCGTTATTCGAGGCGATTATAAACCATTTCGAGCCGCAAGAGGTCGATCCCGACGGTCCGTTCCAAATGCTTGTTTCGTCTATCGACTACAACGATTACGTAGGTAGGATAGGCATAGGCAGGATAGAACGAGGCACGGCGCACGTCGGCGAAGAGGCGGAAACCTGCAACTACAACGTCAAGGGTAAAGAGGTAAAAGGCAAGCTAGTTGCTATCTATCAAATAGACGGTTTAAACCGCGTACCCGTAGAATCGGCTATTGCCGGCGACATCGTCTGCGTGAGCGGTATCGAAAACGTCTCTATCGGCGACACTATATGTACGCCGTCTTGCGTTGAGCCGGTTCCGTTTGTAAAAATTTCCGAGCCGACGGTTGAAATGCTCTTTTCAGTAAACGACAGCCCGTTTGCGGGTAAAGAAGGGAAATTCGTCACGACGAGACACCTCCGTGACAGGCTTTTCAGGGAAATGCTTAAAGACGTTTCGCTTCGAGTTGAAGAAACAGATTCCGCGGATTCTTACAGAGTGTGCGGAAGAGGGGAAATGCACCTTTCTATTCTGATAGAAACGATGCGCCGCGGCGGTTACGAATTTCAGGTCGGCGCGCCGAGAGTTCTGTTCAGAGAAGAAAACGGTAAGCTGTTAGAGCCTATGGAAAAGCTCGTCGTAGACGTCCCCGAAGATAAAACGGGCAGCGTGTTTTCGAGTATGGGCGTCAGAAAGGGCGAGCTTATCGAAATGCAAAATATAGGAAGCAGAATTCGTCTTGAATTCAAAGTCCCCGAAAGAGGTTTGTTCGGGTATAAGAGTCAGTTTTTGACCGACACGAGAGGCGAGGGCGTGTTCAATACCATTTTCTACGGTTACGAAGAATATAAGGGCGACATTGAAAGAAGGAGCACGGGTTCGCTCGTTGCGTTTGAGACGGGCGAAGCGGTGACGTACGGACTGTTTAACGCGCAGGGAAGAGGACAGCTTTTTATCGGCGCAGGGACGAAAGTTTACGAAGGAATGGTAGTCGGAGTGTCTCCGAAGGGCGAAGATATTTCCGTAAACGTTTGCAAGAAAAAACACCTGACGAATACAAGGGCTTCGGGTTCGGACGACGCGTTGAGACTTGAAACGCCCAAAACTATGAGTTTGGAGGAGGCTATGGAGTTTATAAACGACGACGAGCTTCTCGAAATAACACCGCAAAATATCCGAATCAGAAAGAAGACATTGGACACGGAAACGCGTTTAAAGAGAAAAGCGCGTGGTCTCGAATAGACTTTTTTCGCAAAAATCGTCGAAAGCGACAATAGAAAAATTGTAAAAAAGCATAAAAAAGATAAAACGATAAAAAAGCGGGGCTACGTTGCGAGTCCCGCGATTTTTTATCTTTTACGCTGTTTGAATAAAAAGACGACGCACGGTTAAAATTATTTACAACCGCAACCGCCGAAGAAACCGCCGCCCTGTTTGCAGCAGCAGCAAATAAGCATAAGAGCCACAGGCAGGCAATAGCAGCTGTTAAACAGTCCGTTCAAACATCCGCTTTTGCAAAGGCAGACGATGAGAAGTATTATCAAAATCCACAAGCAGGTATTGCCGCCGAGAAAATCGAAACATCCGTTCATTAAAATTACCTCCAAAGTATTTTTAGCCTTCGCCTATGTAAATTTTTATTTGCGGCGAAGTTTTATCTATTATCAATATACACTTAAAGATATAAAAATGTTACAAAACCCTTTTATTTAATTGCTAAATAGGGTTAAGTATGATAAAATAATAAACATAAATACGGCGGATAGCGGTTTTTGCGTCCGACCAATAAATTCATAACCGTAATTTTGCGGCGGGCATTCTTAATTAAAGAAGCTCGATCGGAGGTACAAAATGAAAAACGGTAAACTCTCGCTTTCGGGCTATATAACGCGTCTTGCGATACTTCTCGCGCTCGTTATAGTACTCCAGACGTTCGGCAGTTATATAAAAATCGGGACGATCAGCATAAGTCTCGTTTTAATTCCCATAGTTTTCGGCGGAATGATGTTGGGGATGCTTGCGGGTACGATTTTAGGTTTTGTCTTCGGTATGGTAACGCTTATCGCAGGCATAACGGGGGCAGACGGTTTTACTCAATTATTATTTACCGAGCACCCTTTCGGGACTACGCTTATATGCCTTATAAAGGCTACTGCGGCGGGCTTTATACCGGCAATGGTTTTTAAGACTTTAAAAAAGAAAAATCGTACTTTAGCGGCTTTTGCCGCCGCGTCTCTCGCGCCGATAATAAATACCGGACTTTTTATAGTCGGTGTGCTCCTCTTCGTGCAGGATACGATTACGACTAATTATCTTAACGGCGAAACGATTATTTACTTCTTAATAATTGTTTGTGCGGGGGTAAATTTTATAGTCGAATTTCTGTTGAACATACTTCTCGCGCCTGCAATAGAAAGGGTATATTGCGCAGTTGAAACGCACGAAATATCCGAAGACGAAATAAAAAAAGAAAATAACGGACAAGATACTAAAGGTGGAGAGTAATGCTTCTTGCGATAGATATAGGTAACACTAATATTAAATACGGCGTTTACGACAGGGAAAAACTGATCGCTTCCTTTCGAGGCTCTTCGAGACTGTCGAGAACGGCGGACGAGTACGGCTCCGTGCTGTTAAATTTGCTTATAAGCAAGGGACTGAAGACGTCGGATATGGACGGCGTAATAATGTCCTCGGTGATACCGTCTCTTAATTATACTCTCTGCCACATGTGCGAATACTTTTTCGGCATTTCTCCTCTTATGGTGGGACCCGGGATAAAAACGGGACTTAATATAAAGGCAGATAATCCTAAAGAGGTCGGCGCGGATATAATCGTAAACTGCGTTTCGGCTTTTACGAAATACGGCGGACCGGTCATTGTGATAGATTTCGGTACGGCAACAACGTTTGACGTCATAAACGATAAATGCGAACTGATAGGAGTTGCGATAGCCCCCGGGATAAAGACGTCGCTCGAAGGACTAACGAAAAACACGGCGCAGCTTCCTACGATAGAGCTTGAAGCCCCGAGAAGCGTTCTCGGGCGGAACACGAAGACGAGCATGCAATCGGGACTTATTTTCGGTTTTACCGGACTTGTAAATCATCTCGTCGGAATGATAAAAAAGGAATTGAACGATAAAAGAGTAAAGGTCGTCGCTACGGGCGGTCTCGGCAAGCTTATAGCGGAGGGGACTGACGTTATCGACGTGTTTGATAGGACTCTTACGCTCGACGGTCTTAAAGAAATATATAAGCTTAACGCATAGCTCGCGAGCATGCTTTAAAGGGCTATGAAAAAGGAGAACGATATGAAAAAGGTCGGTGTTGCGATTTTGGGTTTAGGCGTGGTAGGCGGCGGCGTTTACCAAATCCTTACCGAAAAAAAAGAATATTTTAAAAATACGCAGGGACTTGATATAAGCGTAGAAGCCGTTCTTGTGAGGAGTGTGGACAAAGCGATTAAAAAGGGCGTTCCTCGCGAAAAAATCGCGTCTTCTGTCGAAGACGTAATTTCAAATCCCGCAGTGGACATTGTGGTAGAGGTTATAGGCGGTATAGAACCCGCTAAAACCTACGTTTTAAAATCGCTCATGAGTGGCAAAACGGTCGTTACCGCAAATAAAGAACTCGTGGCAAAACATTGGTTAGAACTTGAAGAAATGGCAAAAAAGATGAACGCCGGACTGTTCTTCGAGGCGAGTTGCGTCGGCGGCGTTCCTGTTATACGCACGCTTCAAGACGGTATGCAGGCAAATGCCATTCGCTCAATAAAAGGTATTATCAACGGTACTACCAATTATATATTAACGAAGATGACAAACGAAGGCTCTTCTTATGACGAGGCTCTAAAAGAGGCGCAAAAGCTTGGTTTTGCGGAATCCGATCCGACTGCGGACGTAGACGGCTTTGACGCGACGTATAAGCTTTCTATTCTCGCAAGCCTTGCTTTTAACGTGCGCGTGTCGGTAGATAACGTTAGGAGAGAAGGAATAAGCGGAGTAGATAAAGCGGATATCGCGTACGGGCAGGCGATGGGATATACCCTAAAGCTTCTCGGAATAGGCAAACGCGAGGACGACGGTATAGACGTGAGGGTGCATCCGACTTTCGTCAAGAAAAGCGATCCTCTTGCTTCGGTTAACGACTCGTTCAACGCCGTGCTTATTACGGGCGATTCCGTCGGAGAAATAATGCTTTACGGCAGAGGCGCAGGCGCACTTCCTACGGGCAGCGCGGTCGTTTCGGATATAGTTTTCGCCGCAAAACACGAAGATTATTACTATGCTCCGTTTATAAGCGGTAACGTCGATTGTAAGGAAGCGAAAATTGTTTCCGATTTTACGACTAAATATTATATAAGACTTTTCGTTGCGGATAGCGCGGGCGTTCTTTCAAGAATAACGGGAATTTTTGCTAAAAACGGGATAAGTATAAAAGAGGTTAAACAGGTTTCTGCGGAAGAGGGAAAGGCGGAAATTGTCATTATAACCCATCCTTCGGCAGAGAACGCGATACAAAAGACGCTTGGAAAATTCCGCTCTCTCGAAGATATTTACGCCGTAAAAGGCTTTATCCGAATAGAGGATTAAAACGCTTTTATAATATTAAATAATCCGTAAGATATCGAGGAAGATCTATTGCGCTCCTTGCGCAAAGGTCTTCTTTTTTTTTAGAATAGAGTTGCGTTTTTTGCACAAGATAAAATAGTCGGAGCATATATGAAAAAATTTAGATACTTATTGATTGCCTCATTTACTGCATTTATCGCTTTTTTTACGTTTGTTTTCGGAGGCGGTATAGCATATGCGGATGGAAATGCCATATACCTCGGCGGAATGACAGCCGGATTTTCATTACAGACGCGCGGAGCGTTCGTCATCGGCGTATCGGAAGTTCTCACAGACAAAGGGCTGATATCCCCCGCTAAAAACGCGGGAATTGTCGTCGGCGACGTTATAATGTCGATAGACGGACAAGAAGTAAACGACGCCGAGGACGTTGAAACAACGTTAAATGACGAAAAAGAAAAAACGATGCTCGTAAAAAGGGCGGGCGAAACGCTGTTTATAGGTATTATTCCCGCGCGTGATACAGGCGGAAAATACAGGCTCGGCATATTTATCAGAGAGGGCGTGAACGGAATCGGAACGGTAACGTTTATACAAGGGAATAGGCTCGCATCGCTCGGACATTCGGTATCCGGACAAGACGGACAAGCTTTGGAAATAAGAGGCGGTAATTTGTACGCATGCGATATCACGGGGGTGGTGAAGGGCGAGCGAGGAGCACCAGGCGAATTACGAGGAGTGTTCTTAAAGAATAAGCCTTTAGCTATTGCAGACAAAAACCTTTACTGTGGCGTATACGGAACGCTCGATGAAAATTTTAATAAAGCCGATTTAAGGGAAATAGAAACGGGTATAGGAAAAATGGGTGAAGCGAGTATTTTCGCAAACGTAGACGGCAATGAAGCGCAAGAATATAAAATATCCATAATAAAAGCAAGCGGTTACGATTCTTGTGATAAAAATTACGTTATAAAGGTTACCGATAAGAACCTGCTTGAAAAAACGGGCGGCATAGTGCAGGGTATGAGCGGAAGCCCCATTGTGCAGGACGGAAAACTCGTGGGTGCGGTTACACACGTTTTCATCAACGACCCTACGAGAGGCTTCGGTATAGCAATAGAAAATATGTTAAATAATTAATAAATATATGACAAAATGCGGTATAATTATGCCAGACATAACGTATAAAATCAATATAAATACAGAAAATATCATCGGAGGAAATTCGTATGAAAAAAAGATTTTCTGTATTTTTTATTTCGCTTGCTTTTGTTTTATCTTTCGGCGCAATCGGAAGCTTAAGTTTTAAGGGTAAAGTATTTGCCGACGGTCTTGAAGACAAAATAGAAAGTAAGTCGGCATATCTTGTAGATTATAATTCCCAATCGGTGATTTATGAAAAAAACGCCGCCGCACACTTGCCGATAGCAAGTATGTGTAAGATAATAACGCTTTTACTGGTTTTTGAAGAAATCGATCTCGGAAACCTATCGTTCAACGACGAAATAATAGTGAGTGAAAACGCGGCGAGAATGGGAGGCTCGCAGGTTTTTTTGGAGGCAAATACGGGGTATAACACCGAAGAACTGATAAAAAGCGTTGTTGTTGCGTCTGCAAACGACTCCTGCGTGGCGTTAGCCGAAAAAATTTGCGGAAGCGAACAAGCGTTTACCGAAAGAATGAACGAGCGAGCGAAAGAACTCGGTATGTACGATACGGTTTTCGTTAATTGCACAGGTCTTCCGAAAGACGGGCAGTATTCCTGCGCAAAGGATGTTGCAAAAATGTTTTCCGCTCTTTTATCGCACGAAGAATATTTCCGTTTTTCGACTATATGGCTCGATAAGATTTCCCACTCAAAAGGTCGTATAACCGAGATTTCTAACACAAACAAACTCGTCAAATTTTATGAGGGTTGCGACGGCGGAAAAACAGGTTATACAAACGAGGCGGGGCATTGCCTTTCGGCTTCCGCAACGAGAGACGGCATGCGTCTTGTATGCGTAGTTATCTCTTCTCCGAATAGCAAAACTCGCTTTAAGGAAGTCTCAGGTCTATTTAATTTCGGATTCGCTAATTATACAAATAAATTGATTGTTGATAAAAACGAGCCCCTTACCGTAACAGTAAAAGTCGAAAAAGGCAAAAAAGCTTCAATCGGCGTTGTTCCAGAAAAGTCATTTTACGCATTTTCCGCAAAAAACGATAAAAAAGCGTTTGAGCTTGAGTTTAAACAAAAAGGCGACGTTGTCGCGCCTATATCAAAAGGCGACTCGGTTGGTGTTTTATACGTTTATGAAAACGGCATAGAAATTGGTGCGATCAACGTCGTTGCCGCGGAAAACGTAGAGCGAAAGAGTTTAATCGACGGCATTTACGACATTTCCGATAACTGGTCGATTACAGGCTAAAATTCTTTTCTTCTCGTCGTATAAGCCGTATTTTCGCTTGGCATAAAAAATATTTAACGCGCTTTCATTGACATTTATTTACTATCTTTGGTAAAATTATGTTAATGTTAATGTGGTTGGTAAAATTATGAACGAAAGAGAAACACTTCAAGCAAATAAAAGCGGCAGTCTCGTCATCGGTGGGTTAGAAGCGAAAAAGCTTGCAGATAGATTCGGTACTCCGTTATACGTTATGGACAAGGCTCATATCGTCAACATGTGTAGAGTTTTTGCTGAAACTCTACAAAAAGAGTACGGAGACGGGCTTGTGACGTACGCCTCAAAAGCTTTTTGCTGTAAGGAAATGTATAGAATAATAGATTCTTGCTCGCTTGGAGCGGATGTAGTATCAGGCGGAGAGCTTTACACGGCGCTTCAAAGCGGTTTTCCAACCGAGAAGCTAACCTTTCACGGGAATAACAAAACGTACGAGGAGCTAAAAGAAGCGGTTTCTTGCGGGGTCGGCGAGATCGTAATAGACTCGTTAAGGGAGATTGAGGATTTAGACGCCGTTTGCGAAGAGCTCGGTAAAATACAAAACGTGCTAATTCGTGTCAACCCGGGCGTGGAAGCGCATACTCACCATTTTATTCAGACCGCTACTCCCGATTCAAAATTCGGTTTTTCGATTTCTGACGGAAGCGCGGAAAACGCGATAAAAAAAGCTGCGACAGCTAAAAATCTTTCGCTTCAAGGTCTTCATTGTCATATCGGCTCGCAGATTTTCGAGAAAAAATCATTTGTGCTTGCCGTGGACAAAATGACCGATTTTTATAAAAAGGTCAGAGACGAGCTGGGAATCGCATTTTCCGTTCTAAATCTTGGCGGAGGCTTCGGAATATACTACGCAGACGGCGACCCCAAACTTAAATTATCCGATTACGCCGACTATGTGAAAACGATTGCCGACGAGCTAAAAAAATGCATACGCGAAAAGGGCATCAAAAAGCCGTTCTTGATGCTCGAGCCCGGGCGTTCGATAGTCGGGGAGGCTGGCGTCACTTTATATGCCGCAGGCAGAGTAAAAGAGATTAAAGGAATTAAAAACTACGTCGCTGTAGACGGAGGGATGTTCGATAACCCGAGGTTTGCCTTATATCAGGCAAAATACACCGTTGCAGCAGCAGAAAGAATGAACGATTTGCCCGTAAAAAAATATTCCGTCGCCGGCAAATGTTGCGAAAGCGGCGACCTTATCGCCGAGGATTGCATGCTTCCCGAAATACGCGAGGGCGAAATCTTGGCAGTGTTTTCCACCGGAGCATACAACTATTCTATGTCGAGCAATTATAACAGAAACCTCGTTCCTCCCGTCGTAATGGTTGAAAACGGGGACGCTCATTACGTCGTTAAACCGCAGACATACGAAGACCTTATAAGAAACGACGTTTAAGCCTGACGGCGACTTTAACAACTCGTTTTATAAAACAAATTGATTTTTTTGTAAAATTCGATAAAGAACGTATAGAAAACGCTCGCGTTGCGGGCGTTTTTTCTTGCTTTTATTATAGATTTATAGTATACTAAATTGTATGTGAAAGGTGCGCTCTATAAGCGAACGAATAAAAAGGAGGTCCCCAAGATGGAAAAGCTCATTACCGAGTATATACCGATTTTTTTGGCTTTGCTGATAGTGCTTCCTTTTCACGAATTCGCGCACGCTTTTGCCGCCGTCAAGTGCGGGGATATGACGCCAAAATTAAACGGTAGATATACGCTCAATCCTATGGCACATTTCGACACTTTAGGTCTTTTGTGTTTCGTCTTGGCACATTTCGGTTGGGCAAAGCCCGTCCCCGTCAATCCCGACAATTTCCGTCATTATAAACGCGGTTGTTTTTGGGTGGCTTCTGCGGGCGTTATAATGAATTATATTCTCGCATTCGTATTTATCCCGTTATATTCTTTATCGAAATATATTCCCGAGTTCGGATATTTTACAACCGTTTTACAGAACGCGCTATATTATGTCGTTGCATTATCGCTGTCGTTTTTTGTGTTCAATCTGATACCGGTTTATCCTTTGGACGGATTTCATTTGTATGCAACGCTTTCTAAAAAACGCGGCGGATTATATAGATTTCTGCGTTTTCAGGGAATATACGTTTTATATGCTTTAATGCTTTTGAGCGTGATTTCGGATTATACGAAAATACAGCAGTTAGACGTTTTGGGAAACGCTATGAAATTTCTCGTAACTTATTTAGGTTTTCCGCTGTGGAAATTCTGGTCGTGGATTTGGGGGTTGTTTGTTTGATGGCAGAGTTTGAATCGGTGGTAGATTATTCTACCAAACTTAAAATCGGAATAGAGGATTTTGACGGACCGTTAGACCTTTTGTTACACCTTATCAAAGAAGCGAAAATCGAGATAAAAGACATATTCGTTTCGGAGGTTACCGAGCAATTTTTGCAGTACATGAACGGCGTTTCCGTACTTGACGTCGATAAGGCGAGCGAATATCTTAATATGGCGGCAACGCTTCTCGAAATAAAATCGAAGTCGATTTTGCCTAAAATAGAGGAGTATTTAGACGACATAGAAGATCCGGAGCAAGCGCTTATCCGCCAGCTCGAAGAATATAAGCTTTTTAAGGAAGCCAGCGAAAAATTGAAAGGTTATGAAAACGTTTCGCGTTTCTATAAGGAACCCGATAAGTCCGTAGGCGACGTTAAGATAGTTTATAACGACTTTAATCTCGAGGGGCTTATATCCGCATTTTCAAAGCTATTAATGAAGGTGGACGACAAGCGGTGGAAGGAACAAAACGCGCTACAAAAAATACCTAAAGAAGTCTTTACCGTTAAAGAAAAGGTTGAGACTATACGGGAGGTTTTGCTTGAAAGAAAGTCGGTCAGTTTTTTCGAACTTTTCGGGCATTACTACACCAAAAGCGAGCTGATAACGACTTTTCAGGCGATGCTCGAGCTGTTAAAGCTCCAATATATATCCGTCGAACAGACCGGCGTTTTCGACGATATTACATTAACATTAAGGGACGATAGGAATGAAGAACTCGGAGAAATTGACGAATATAATTGAGTCTATACTTTTTGTATCGGGCGCGCCCGTCGCTACGGCGGATATTGCAGAAAAGCTTGAAATTACCGAAAAACAAGTTTTGGACGCGGTAAAAAAATTGCAAAATGAAAAATACGGCGAAAATAGCGGTATTCAAATTTTAACTTTTAATAAAAAACTGCAATTTTCTTCTAATCCAAATTATGCCGATGAGGTTTCCTCCGTGCTAAACCCGATAAAAGAGAAGGAACTTTCGAGGAGTATGTTAGAGGTCGCCGCAATCATCGCCTATAAACAGCCCGTGACGAGAATAGACCTCGAGGAAATAAGAGGTAATAGCGAATACGCCGTTCAAAAGCTTTTGGAACTTGGTGTGATAGAGCCTGTAGGAAGGAAGGACGCGGTCGGCAGACCTGTTATGTTCGGCACAACGGATAAATTCTTAAAACGCTTTCAGATCTCTTCTTTGGACGAGTTGCCGAATTACGAAGAACTGATAGAAAAAATTCAACTTATTCACGGCAGGGCGGAGCAGACGGACGACTATCTTTATAGAAAAGACGTTTACATAGACGATGGCGAGAATGCGGCAGTTACCGCGGACGTTGTTGACGATAAAACGTTAGACACAAAAGAGTCTTTCCTTTATGGCGACGGGGAGACCGCTGTTGACGGATACTCGGAAAAGGCTAAAAAAGCCATCGAAAAAACTCTTAAAAAGAGCGAAGCGAAAGACGACGATTTCGAGCTACCCGATATAGATGACGAAGAATTGCCCGCCTTCTTAATGGGAGAAAAAGTCGAAAAAATATAATTTGACCATAATTTGAAAAAAGAAAAACGGCGTTTTGATACAAAAAGCCGTTTTTTGCTATTGAAAAAGTCTTTATAACGAGTAAATATTTATATTTCGCATATTTTACGGTTAAATGCAGATATTAAAATCGTGCTTCAAGCGGTTTTAATATCTTCTGTTATTTTGATATTTCCGATTTTTTTAAATTTCGATTTCGTAATTAAAAACAACCAAAAAAGGTTGTGGTTCGGCTTGCACGCATACGGTTTCATTAGGCTTGCGGGCGGTTACGCGGAGCGTATTCGTGAGGGATTTGCCATACATTTTGCCAAAAACCACGCGATTATATTAAAATCGGAAGACGTTGTCGGAGCGCACGCAAAGATTAAACCGCTTCAAGATTATCATTTTATACGGTTAACTTCACTTATTGAGTTAGGGAGCGAAGCAGGGGAAGAAAAAACTCTTGTCGGCGGTTTTTTATTGAGCTATTTCGGGACGATGATAGGCAGATATTTGGAGAATATAAAACCGTATTTAAGAGTGCGTAACGACGTAAACGTGTATATCGGGGAAGAGGCGTTCAACGTATATTTCAGCGGGACGGTCGTTTTTAATTTGTTTATGATAATTATAAGCGTAATAAAAATTTGTGTGGGGAAAATAACGTATGCATACGGGAAAGGACGGTAACAGAATAAACGACGTTCTGGAAACGGCAATGAAAAATCTCGGCGGACTTATTGACGTGAACACCGTTATAGGCTCGCCCATTAAGACGGAAGAGGGCGATCTTATCATCCCCGTTTCTAAAGTAACCTTCGGGACTTTATCCGGCGGAGGCGAATACGGAAAACTCAATATTTTTCAGAAAAATTCGGATTTACCGTATTCTGCGGGCAACGGCGCAATAGTGTCCATCAAGCCCTGCGGCTTTTTATTAAAGAGCGTCGGCGAGGATTATAAGGTTCTACCCGTTGCAACTGATATGGTTAGCGGAATTTTAGATAAAACCGTCGATATTATCGCCGATTTAGGGGAAAAACAATGACGACAAAACATAAACCGATATCACGTCTTTTCGGGCTAACCTTTGCTTTGTTGGCGACATTATTTACCTTTTGCTACGTCTTTATGTCCTTTACTATGAATTCCGTTTCGGCGGAAAGAAACTATGGCGAAAGCGCAATCGTTATGGATAAAACGAGCGGCAGAGTGCTTTATCAAAAAAACGCCTATGAGAAAAAGTTTATGGCAAGCACAACGAAGATTCTCACCGCCATTACAATTCTCGAACACTGCGATCCGAACGCAGTCGTGACGGTGGGGAGCGAAACGGTCGGCATTGAGGGCTCGAGTATTTATTTAGAGGAGGGTGAGCAACTTTCCGTAAAAGATCTTTTATACGGCTTGATGTTGCGTTCCGGTAACGACGCGGCGGAAACACTTGCCGTTTTTTGCAGCGGTGATATAAAAACTTTTGCCGAGCTTATGAACGAAACGGCAAATAAAATCGGTGCATTAAATAGCAATTTCGTTAATCCGCACGGTCTGCACGACGATAATCATTATACAACGGCTTACGATCTTGCTCTAATAACGCGTTATGCTATGAATAACGAAATTTTCCGCGAAATAGTTTCGTGCAGGTTCAAGGAAATACCTTGGACGACTCGCGGTTATAGCAGAAGACTTTTTAACAAGAATAAAATGCTATCCGAAGTAAACGGGGCGACCGGTGTAAAAACCGGTTACACCAAAAACGCCGGCAGATGCTTGGTCTCTTCGTTCTTAAGAGACGGCATGGAGCTTATTTGCGTAGTCCTTAACTGTCCGCCTATGTTTGAGCAGTCTAAAAAGCTTTTAACCGACGCTTTTGCCAAATATAAAATTCGAGAGCTCGTCAATGCGGATAATATCATAGATTTTATTAAAAAAGACGGAACCGAGGAGCTTTGCGGCTTGCATATAAAGGACAACGTAACATTGCCGTTAACCGATGAAGAATACGAAAACGTTAAAATCGTATACGATTATCCAAAGGAATTATCAACGACGACAAAGAAAGACGAAGAAATCGGCTCGATTAAAATTTATTGTCGAAATAACTTGATTTTTTCGCAAAAAATCTATACACTAATATAGATCAATATATCGTTTTGTGCGTACAAACGTAACTATACGAAGGAATATTATATGAGAATAAACAAGTATTTAGCGGAAAGCGGCGTTTGTTCGCGCCGCGCCGCGGACAGGCTTATAGAAGAAGGCGTCGTTAAAGTGAACGGCAAAGTATGCGAGCTCGGCACCGAGGTAAATGAGGGTGAGGATAGAGTTACCGTAAACGGCAAAGCAGTAGGACTCGTGAAAAAATACGAATACTACGTTATGAATAAGCCGAAAGGATACGTTTGTACGGTAAAAGACGACAAGGGAAGAAGGACTGTTATGGATCTTCTGCCCGCTAATTGCGCCCGCGTTTTTCCCGTCGGCAGGCTCGATTACGATACCGAAGGTCTCTTGATATTGACAAACGACGGGGATTTGACGTTTAAACTGACGCATCCTAAAAACGAAGTCCCGAAAACCTACGTCGTAAAAACCGAAAAGCCGATTTCGGACAAAGATTTGGGGGCATTACGCTCCGGCGTCGTTGTAGACGGCGTTAAGACTAAAAAATGTAACGTCACAATCATAGAAACTACGAAAGCAGGTTCTAAATTACAAATCACTATAACAGAGGGACGAAACAGGCAGATAAGAAAAATGATGGAAGCCGTCGGTAATTCGGTAGATTTTCTTAAAAGAATTAAAATCGGCGACTTAACGATTTCGGGGCTCAATAGGGGTGAGATTAGAAAGCTTTCGCCCGAGGAAATCAATTATTTAGTTTTACTGTAAACTATAAAAGCACGGCTTATGAAGTGCACCCAAAAGGTTAGACACTTTTAGGAGGTGCACTTCACACTTTCATTATCCGTGCTTTTTAAACTAATTATTTTTATTTTTTTATTTTTACCCTAAAAAACGATATTCTTGACAAAAAGAACTCTATAATAAAAAATAAAAGAATGTCAAGCGAGATAACGCAGGGGAACAACAAATAACGTACCAAATTTACTTTATCGTATAAATCCACGCCTAAAATAAAGTTTAAGGCAAAACATAGCAAAAGTAAATTAAAGACGATGATTCCGCTTGTCAAAATTTTGTTGCCGCCGACAAAATTCGGCATTGTTTTTCTTGTATTTCGAGCAAAGATTATGCCTGTCATAATTGGGAAAAACGCCAAAACAACGCACAGGATTATTGCGACGTTCGCAGGTAATAGGGAGGCATTTACCGACGAAGATAAAATCAAATACTCTGTAATAATGAAAAGGAAAATGGCGAGGGAGGAAAAGAAATGTAGCTTATTCGAGTAAACCTTCCCTTGAGGTTTCGAGCAGTTTTTATATGAAACGCGAATTTTAAAACCGTCTTTTTCGGCGTCGGCAACGATATCCGAAAAGTCAATTTTACCGCCGATATTCTTTATCTCGCGGTTTATAACGTTCTCGTCTGAAATTGTTTCGTTGAACTTTAGCTGTTTTTGGGGCTCTTCATAGGTGGCTGTAGCGTTGGGTTTTAATTCTTCCTTTTGACTCGCTTTGGCTTCCTGATTTTCGGTTTCAGCCGCTTGAATCAATCCGTTAAGAATAGTCCTAAAATTAATGTCTTTTACTTCGTCTTCGCCATTGTGAGGCGAAAAATCATTTTCACTGCGCTCAGTTTTAGCAACGGGGATATATGATACGGTATTTATAGTCCTATGCTTTGCGGTCGACACACCTTCATATTGCGGTTTTGTTGCGCGCGCATTATCGGATGAAACGCTATCATTCTTCATCTCGGGTAGCACGATATGCTCGTCGCTATCGTTTTGACAGCCCAAAACATTGTTATTATTAGGGGAACTCGACACGCCTTGTGTAACACCGGAGGCTTCTCTATTTCCTACCGCTTGCACCTCGGGTGCGTCTTGTAGAGAACTTTTATCGTCGATAAGCTTATCGATTATGGCGCGGGAGAATGACCAGTTAGATAAATTATCGTCCACGAAGGCAATGCCTCTCTCGGTAATCTTCATATATTTGCGCCTTCCGCTTGCGGAGTCGAACCAATACGACTTAACACAACCGTTTCCCTCAAGCCTTTTGAGAGAACTATATAGGGTAGCCTGATTGAGTTGATATTTACCCTCGCTTTTTTCTTCCACCGTATCTATTATTTGCTGCGCGTATTTATCTCCGTCTAACAGGGTATGTAGAATTATCGTGTCTATATGACCGCGTATAAGATCGCTTGAAATCGCTTTTTGTTCCATTTTTTACTCCCGTTGCGTCGTAAATAACGCCAGTCTACTACCTAAATTATACAAAATAAAAGCTGTGTTGTCAATGGAAAGAAGTTACAAATTAGTAAATCACAATATTATGTGTAACATAATTTACAGTTGATTTATAAAGAAAATAAAGACAATCGGCGCTATATGACAAATGCCTTAAAAATATCAAAGCTTTCGCATTAGACCGCTGACCTTACCGAGGATACTGACCTCATCAAAAATCATATCCTGCATAGAATCGTTTTCGGGGTGCAGTATAATCTTTCCGTTCCGCCTGTAAAAACGCTTAACTGTCGCTTCGTCGTCCACAAGAGCCGCAACGATGTCTCCGTTTTCCGCAGTGCCTTGACGGGTAACGATTATAATATCATTGTCAAAGATATCAGCGTTAATCATACTGTCGCCTTTTACTCTTAAAGCAAACTGTTCTCCCTTTTTGCATAAATCGTCGGGCAGGGGAACGTAACCCTCGAGGTCCTCCACGGCATATATCGGCTGACCTGCGGCAATAACGCCGATTAGCGGCACGGACTTAAATTTTCGCGCACCACTCGACACGCTCAAAGCGCGTTTTTTTTGAGGTTCTTTATTTATAAGACCTCTTTCCTTTAAGCGTTCTATGTACGAATAGGCGGTTGCAGTAGATTTTATATTAAGCTCGGCGCATATTTCGCGCACGGAAGGCGGATAACCGTAATTGTCTAAATATTGAACGGCATACTCGTAGACCTGATTCAGTTTTTCGTCGATATTTATCTTTTTCACACAAATATTATAAAAGAAATCATAAAAAAAGTCAAACAAACGTTCGCATATTTTTGCGATATATTCTTGCTTTTTTGCTTTTGATGCGCTATAATTTTATGCAAAGAGGAGAACAATATGATAGACCATAAAAGAGAAAAAGCTTTAGAAGACAACAATAAAAAAATCGATGGTAACGATAATTTTTTCGACGAAGAATGTGACGATTATTGCGATCTTGACAAAACAAAAATCTGCGATAGCTGTGGCAAATGCATTGAGACCGACAAAAATTATAAAATAATAAAAATAACGAAGATAATAAGTTAAAATTTAATATAAAAGAATCGTTTAATTTCGCGCGCATAAAAGGGCGGTTACTCGTCTTTTTTGCCGATAAACATTCCTTTTCCCGCTTTTTTTCTTACGTCGTCGGTAATGGCGGCATAGTGTTTTTTCGTGGTATTTACGTCTTTATGTCCAAGACAATCGGCGACGATGTAAATATCTCCCGTCTGCCTATATAAGCTTGTACCGAATGTACTCCGCAGCTTGTGCGGGGTGATTTTTTTTAGAGGCGATACTATCCTTGCATATTTTTTAACAAGCTCCTGAACCTGCCTTGTAGAAATACGCTTATTTTGAAGAGAAAGGAAGAAAGCGCGCTCCGAAGAGGGGACGTCCTCTTTGTCGATTCTAATCATAGCGTAGCCTTTGAGCGCGTCCTCGACCTGTGAATTATAATATAGAACGGCTCGATTGCCGCCTTTTCGCGTTACTACGAGGCTTTGAGAATCAAAATCGAAGTCTTCGATATTTAGACCGACAAGCTCGCTTATACGAATGCCCGTACCCAAAAAAAGCGTAATAATAGCAGTATCGCGTACGCCCGTTCCGTTGTGAAAAGAGAGCTGTCTTTTAGTCAACCCGTTACCGCTTTGAACAACATAAAGCATATCGCCGATTTCGTCTCTTTTATCGTTTGATTCAAGACGAATTATCTCTTTTTCGTGCAGCTTCGGCATGGCAACCTTGGTAGGGGTGTTTGCCGCAAGCATATTTTTATTAAAAAAATATTTATAAAACGCCCTGAGCGTAGATAGTTTTCTGGCTTTACCCGTTTCCGTACAACGTTCTTCTTTATCATTAATAACGTAGTGCGATAAATAGCTCAAAAAATATTCAATGTCGGAAGCCGTAAGCGCGTCTAAATCGCTTAATTCAATATTCGCAATGTCCTTGCCGCGAAAAACCTTTTTTGCAAGAAAATCGAAAAATACTCGCAAATCATAAGCATAGTTTAGTCTCGTAAGGGGAGACGTGCGTAATTCGACACCCACGAAAAAATCCCTAACGTAATACGGCAGTTCGTCGATAATACGATTTGTTCTATCAATACAAGAAATCTCTCGTTCTTCAAAATAGGTTTTAGACTTTGTTTTCATGTTTTTATTATAACACGAGCGAGACGGTTTGTAAAGTAGTTTTTATTTCATTGCGTAAAATAAATAATAAAACGAAATGATAAAATCTAAATCTACGCGAGCTATCAACAGTAGAAATCAGTAGATAAATAATAGGGAAAAGGGGCTTTTATAAAAAATTTGACACAGTTATCTATGCGCAAAAGACAGCTTTTACGCATAGTTCGTGGAGAAAAGAGTAGAAAAGTATCCAAGTGCAATAATTTTTCTAATAACATATAAAGCAGCATAAAAACAGCTTAAAAAGTAGCCGACTTTTTGCCGTTCTTGTTATCGTTGTTTCAATAATAAAAACGCGTGATAGTAACGCGTTTTTAATGTGAACAAGTAAATAAATCGGCTCGGCTATGCGTGACATAAACGACGCTCTTATTCTTTTGACTTTACTAACTATAACGCGCTGTCACACGTTATTTTATTAAACAAAAACATCGATTCTATCCGTAATGTAAAATTATTTATTTGGTAAAATTTATCGTCAAGACGTTCTTATCTTCTTCTCGACTATAAATAACGGATGAAGCGGTTTTCTTTACCATAAATATCCCGAGACCGCCGATTTTGCGTTCCTCGGCAGAAAGCGTCACGTCGGGCTCTACGACGGCAGTCGGATCGTAAGATTTGCCGTCGTCCGAAAAAATCATCGTAATTACATCGTCTTTTAGCGTTAGAATCGCTTCGGCAATTTTAGCACCGCTATAGCTGACTACGTTTGATAAAATTTCATCAACGGATAAAAGCACTCTATTCGTTATTTTAGCGTCTATACGCGCTATATTAAGCTCCGACTCAATAAATTCAGCTACGGTTTTGACGGTGTTATCGTCTACGGCGACCGTGATTTTTTTCGTCGTTCCGATTGTTAACTTGTAGTTAAATCTAACGCACAGCGTTGTTATATCGTCCGATTGTTCAGCCCCGTTCACAAAATCTATTATACTTTCTCTCAATGCATAAGACAGCGAGCTCGGCTCTCTATCGCAACGATTTAGCGTATCAACGAGTCGCTTTTCGCCGTATAATTCGTTATTATCGTTTGAGGCTTCGGTTACGCCGTCCGTATATAAGAATATCTCGTCGCCTGCATTAAGCCGTATTTCATGCTTACGATAGCACGTTCCGTCCATACCCGCGAGGACGAAATTCGGGCGTTCTTTAAGATATTTGAAACCTCCGCCACAGTGACAAAAGAGCGGCGGATTATGCCCCGCGTTGACGTATTCCAAAACGCCGCTTTTTAAGTTTAACTTACCAAGCCACGCCGTCACAAACATCTCCGCTTCGTTATTCTCCGAAAGAGCGTTATTTGCCTCGGTAAACGCCTCGTCAACGCCTTTGCCGCTTTCCATAAGGCTTTTTATGAGCGTTTTTGCGCGCATCATAAATAATGCGGCGGGTATACCTTTTCCTGAAACGTCTGCAACGAGAAACGCAAGGCTATCGGAGTCGACAAAATAAAAATCATAAAAATCTCCGCCGACTTCCTTCGCTGCGTCCATCTGTGCGTAAATATCAAATTCTTTTCTATCCGGATAAGGCGGAAAAACCGAAGGCAACGAAGAACGTTGTATTTGTCTCGCGAATTCGAGTTCTCTGTCAATACGTCCTTCGGCTTCTTGTATATACCTTTTAAGCGTGTCTACGGTAGCGTTTATATCGTCCGAAAGCGATGCGAACTCCTCGTTTTCTCGCACGTTAACTCTCTCTTCGAGGTTACCGTCGGTAATTTTATCGAGCGAGTCGTTGATCTTATGAATGTTATCCACGATAAGTTTCTTGAGCAGAAAATAGATATGCGCAAACAACGCCGCGAAAACTATTATCTCCATAAAATCAAGTATAGTTACCGCCATATTGCGAGAAAGCATAGCGTCGGCAACGGGAATTACGGCGATAAGATAATAGTCCTCTACCTTTTCGTACATACAAACCAATTCGGTTTCGTTAACTGTCGCCGTAAACCTCTCTCTCTCTTTTACGGCAAGCCCGTCTTTATTCTCGTTAATAACGGTTTGTCCCTCCGGATATAATCCGTTACTTCCGATAATTTTAAGCTTCTTGTCACATACTATAATGCCGCCTTTTTGCATAATATGCCTATTTGCTACCGCTTGCATTATTTCTTCATCGACGTTGCCGCCTGCGGATACAGCCGCCTTTACGTCTTTTCCCACGTCGTCCAAGTTAAGAGATAAAAGCTCGTCCGCGTCGGCGTATGCGAGTTTCGTCTGAAGCGCATAGGTAAAAACGGTGGTTGCGGCAAAAGCAACTACTACGCAAATCATTAAAAAAAGCTGAAAGACTTGCGAAATTTGTTTTCGCTTTAAAAACCTCTCCGTCCTTTCTTTACCTATAAGTGCCACGGCAAAAAGCGAAAGCATCACCGAAATTGCGTTGCAAACAATCATCGGGATAGCGCAAATCGCAACCACTCTATATGCATTATAGACGTCATTCATATTCGCTAAGAATATGAACAGCATGTGCAAAACCTCGGTCGTTGCGCCTATTGCCAAACCGAAAAACCACGAGGGCTTTTTATTGCCGAACATGTGCATTCGACATCCCGCGCCGATAAGTCCCGCCATAACGCAACCGACGGTACACGCTATCCGGCTGAAAGCCTCTGCTCCCCAATACGTTGCAAAAAAGCGATATGCGCCGCCGATTACGCCTGACATAATGCCGGCAGGTCCTCCGAATACAAGACCTGCGGCGAGCGGAGCGGCGTTTCTTACGTTGAGAATTGCGCCGTCAACGGGAATCCCGAAGACAGTGGCAAGCACGGCTGCGCCGCCGAACAAAAGTCCCGCGACGAGCTGTCTGACAAAATATTTCGTTTTCCCGTATTTAGTTTTCTTTTCCAGAACATACAAAACTACGGAGATAACAACCGGAAGCAGCGTCGCCACCGCAAGTCTTATAATCGTTATTAAGTCGTATTTCATAGTTCACCCTTGAACTTTTATTTTTTTTATAAAGCATTCGGAAAGCGTCGTTTACTAAAAAATGCCTGTCTTTAGTAAAGGCGGGCGATTTTTAGCAGCAATTATTCTATCGTCAATATATCCGAAAAACCGGTGATGTCAAAAATCTCCATAACGGCGTCGTTCACGTTGACAAGCTTCATTGCGCCTTTCGTATTCATAACTTTCTGCGCTTTAAGTATAACGCGAAGACCAGCCGAAGACACGTATTCAAGCTCGCCGAAATCGAAAATTAAATCGGTTACACCGCTCAAATCGCTTATTTCGCGTTCTAAATCCGATGCGGTTGTGGTATCGAGTCTGCCGCTTAACGCTATTTTTAGTATTCCGTCGTTTTTTTCTTTTTTAATTTTCATGTTCTACCTCAAATCTCTATTTTGTCGAGTCTGTTTTGCAATATTTACCGAAAAATCTTTTTGCGCGACGGAGAGCGACCTTTTGGTCATTTGACGCAATCGAGAAAAATTCCGCGATTTTATCCTCTCCGTATTTGCCGCATATAAGCTCTGCGCGACACAGGTACCACAGCCCGACACTGGAAGCGAGTATATCTATATCCGTGGCTTTAAGAGTGCTTTCCGCAAGACTGAAGGCAAGCTCCTCGTTTCTCTCAAGCATATCCTGCAAGCCGCCAATCGTAGTTATTCCGAACCACTTGAGCTGTTCCACGTAATTGTCGGAATCCACCTCTCTTATTTCCGCACCGTTTATTGCCGCAATCCTCTTAAGAAAGGATACCATACGCTCGTTATGCGCCACGAATTCTTTAATTGACACCATATTGACGCGCACGTCGTCCGCACGGTTTTCCTTAATTCTTTCGCGTACGTCTTCGGTATAATTCTTCATTCCGTCGCGAACGCGAATAAACTCGTCGTCGGCTATTTCTAAAAGCCCCGCTATACGGGAAAATCCCCTCGCATATTCGCGCGGAAGTCCGAACTCGCTTTTATACCCGATATCGTGTTCTATTGCCGCCCAAGTATGTTGCAGAATCGTCCTTATTTGTATTTCAAACTTCTTGTTACATATATTTGTCGGATACCCCGAATCCTCCGATAAATAACAAATATAATGAAGTGACAAATACCCGAACGAGTCGGCTTTAATGAGCGCGCGCTTATCCGAAGAATTAGCCCTATCTATAGCAAAGCTCTCTTCCACGAGTTTGCCGAGCTTATCGACCTCGTCGTTGAAAAAGCAAATAACCCTTGCGCCGAGAATATCGGTAAGATTATCGAACGTCTGATACCAATCGCCGTTTCTGACGAGCTTTTCCGCGAGGCTCGATTCGCTCTTTACTCGATGCTCTATGCTCAAAATCTGTATGCCCGATTTCTTGACAAGCTCGCAAAGCTTGTCCGTTACGACCTTTTCAAGCTGTATAAAATCCTCTCTTTCCCTACGATAATCCTCTATAATAAGCCTGTCTTTCAAATTCATAAATGGTTTTCCTCGTGTTAATTAATTGCGGGAAGCGACGCCGCCGCGATACTCTGTCCGACGCGTTTATTTGATTCGTCGGGCATAGTAATGTCTATGTCCGCATATTCTGGGAATTCAGCTTTCAAAACTTCTTTCGCTCTTTTCATAATTATCGCGCCACCCTCGCCGCTCGTAACTCTGCCGAGAAGAAGAAGGTGCTTGATTTTATAAAATTCCGAATAATAAGGAATGGCGTAACCGAGATAAGTCCCTATATCCTCGTAAATCTGCTTTGCCATAGCGTCTCCGCACGCCATAAGATTTTGTATTTCTTTAAGCTTTTCGGCAGGCGACGCGCCTTCCGCGAATTTATACCCCGCATTTTCGGCGAGTTTTATCACGCCGTCCTGCGAGAAATATTTAACGCCGCAACCGTAATCGCCGCTCCATTCGTCTACCATAGCGTTCTTATTAAAGTCCACGGGAACGAACGCAACTTCCGAAAGCCAGCCGTTCAAAAGCCCTTTATCGTTTATATAACCGACCGCCTCGCTCGTTCCCATAGCAATGCCGAGCACGCAGTCGTCTTTAAGGTCCATAGCTCCCGCAAGCGCGGTAACGTCGCCGTCGTTCGCCACCTCTACGGGCGCGCCGATTTCCTTCGCTACGTCTATGTACATATTTTGAACGTGCGTCTTGTAATCTTCCTTAGGAACTTTAAGAAAAAGCGACGCAACCATTATTTTATTGTTTATATATACGCCCGCGCTTGAAACGCCTATCGCGTCTACTCTCGGCATTTTGGATGCCGCCGTCTCAAATGCCGCCTTTATGCCTTCGTAATGATAATGCCAATCGGAATTTATTTTCGGGAACCAGACAACCTCTTCGCTGTATACGACTTTACCGTCTATAACCGCGGAAACCTTTCTATCGCTGCCGCCCGCGTCAAAACCTATGCGGCAACCTTCCAAATGCCCGCCGATAGATACCGAGCAAGGGTTAAATTTCGGAAAATCGCTTTCTGTGCTTTTTATAACCTCGAACGGCATTTCGTATACCGTCTGCATAAAGTCAACGTCGAAAGCACGCGCACCGTTTTGTGAGTAATCAGTCTTAATTCTGTCGTAAATATAATCGTCGCCGCAAACGTAAATTTTATATCCGCCGACCACCCACAATATGGACTTTATAATACGCTCCGCAATCGCGTAGTTTTCTTCGCGTTTTTCGGGCGCGGCAAATACTTCGAGCGAGTATATATAATTGTAACCGTCGTTTCTCTCGACGCAAATTTTAAGAGTTTTATGCTCCGCACCTTTTACGGCGGCTTTATAATCTCTCAAAACGATGCTCATAGGTCTAAATTCTTTTTCGTATACGGGGGTAAATTTCATATCAAAGCCTCAATTTATAGTATTTTTTAAAATATTCCTTATTTAATAACTAAATTTTTTGATGATTTTCGTATTTTTGCGTATTTATAACGAGCTTGCTCTACGTCGAAATACAAAAAAATGTCTTTTAGCAGATTTTTGTTTGGGTAAAAGCATTGTTATTTTTCGTTTTTTAAATTGCAACGCTACCCGTAAGCGCCGCCGCGCCTATAATGCCCGCGTCGTTTCCGAGTTCCGCGCATTTTATAACAGGCTTCGGGCTCCCCTTGTAGCCGTAATCGAATTTGTCGCAGTAAGCGCAAACTCTATCTATAAGATTTTTGCCTTGCTTGCTTACTCCTCCGCCGAGGATAACGACGTCGGGACGAAAAATGTTCGTCATCGTCATAATAGACTCCGCCAAGCATTTGACGTAAAAATCAACAACCGTCTTTGCAGTTGCGTCACCTTTTTTCTCTTCCTCAAAAGCCGTTTTACCGTCCACCTTTTCAATATCGCCGCCGACAGCTTGCCACATAGACGAGCTTTTATCCGCTTCCATAGCCTCGCGAGTTTCCCTGATTAAAGCCGTTGCCGAAACGTAGCTTTCTATACAACCCTTTCTTCCGCACGAACAAGGGTAACCGTCCATAACGAGCGTTGCATGACCGAGCTCCGCGCCTTTACCATCTTTCCCTTCGTAAAGCTTGCCGTTAATGATTATTCCCCCGCCTACACCCGTCCCGAGCGTAAGCATTATACAGTTTTTGTACCCCTTCGCCGCACCGTGCAGCGCCTCCGCAAGAGCTGCGACGTTTGCGTCATTAGACATCCTTATTTCTGTTTGTAATTGTTTTTTTAAGTTGCTCACGAGCGGAACGTTCACCCAACCGAGATTCGGCAGAATATCAACGACGCCGCTTTCCGAAGAAACCGCCCCGGGGCAGCCTATACCTATTCCTTTCAATTCGCCGACCTTAAGTCCCGATTCCGTTAAAACTTCGTTAACGACGCTTACTATATTGTCTGTATCTTTTTCGGCGTTTCGCTCGGTTGCGACGACTTTTTTATAAAGAATATGCCCGTCGTCGTCGGTCAAACCTATCTTGATACTCATGCCGCCGATGTCAACGCCTATCGAATAATTCATTTCACGTCCCGAGCGCGTAAAATCAAAACGCGCCATCTCAATTTTTTTCGTTTATATTGTATCTTAAATTATATTCATAGTCAAGCAATTTATCGTTTTATGAAACAATATAACCTGCAAGTTTTTTGGCAAAGCTTTGCCGACAAAGCCGCGCGCCGCGCTTTCTGCACCTTGTCTTTCATATTATAGTGAGGCAAAAAATTTTTTGATAAATTTTAAAAATCGCCTTCAAAACACTTGCCTTTTCCTTTTAAATTTGGTATATTATATCAGCAATCGCGAGTACGGGAGCATAGCTCAGCTGGGAGAGCATCTGCCTTACAAGCAGGGGGTCATAGGTTCGAGCCCTATTGTTCCCACCAAAACTCCTTTTGTTATAATCTATATGCGGGAATGGCTCAGTGGTAGAGCGTTGCCTTGCCAAGGCAAATGTCGCGAGTTCGAATCTCGTTTCCCGCTCCATTTTTTTATTACGGGTTATTTACCCGTCGTACGGCGCCATAGCCAAGTGGTAAGGCACGGGTCTGCAAAACCCTTATCCCCAGTCCGAATCTGGGTGGCGCCTCCAAAAAACGCCGAAGTGGCGAAATTGGCAGACGCAAGGGACTTAAAATCCCTCGGTGGAAACACCGTACCGGTTCAAGTCCGGTCTCCGGCACCAAATTAAACCCAGTCGAACACATTTGTTTGGCTGGGTTATTCTTTTGCTTTCAACGGAAAAAAGCCGACGCGTACCGACCGACTTTTTGTCAATAAAAGCCCAAACCGAATTCTACCGAATTCGATTCAGGCTTAAATGGCGGAAAAGATGGGATTCGAACCCATGTGCCCGAAACCGGACAACCGCATTTCGAGTGCGGCTCGTTATGACCACTTCGATACTTTTCCGTGCGTTTCCAATACATTATACACGAATTCGTTTACAATTGCAAATAAAATCAATCGCTAAAAAAATTTTATTGACTTTTTTTTCGCGCGAGGTTATAATGTAATAAAAGTCTTTGAAAACAAGCGTAGCGTAACAAAAGAGCGCACGAGGAGTACGAATGCATAATAAAGCGTTGTTTTATATCTTTGGCAAGGGTGTATTTCTTTACGGGATTTTTATCGCCATCGGAATTGTTGCGTGTTTAATCGTATACTACCTTTATACAAAACGCAAGAATATGCCCGAGGACGTACAGGACTTTACATTTATCGTGGCGTTGATATCCATAGCTCTCGGCTTTTTATTCGCCAAACTGTATCAGGCGATTTACAACTGGATAGACGACGGGTTTAAGAATTTCAATTTCGAAGAAGCGGGCATAACCTTTATGGGCGGCGTGATAGGCGGCGCGGCGACTTTTTTGCTCGTTTACTTTTTCGGAGGAAAGCTCGTCTTTAAGGGCGTAAACGAAAACCTGCACGTTAGAGAATTTAACAAGACGCTCCTTTGCGCGCCTTGCTGTATTACGATAGCACACGCTTTCGGCAGAATCGGCTGTCTTATGGCGGGATGTTGCCATGGAAAATATCTCGGCAGCAGTTATAGCGGAAGTTTTTTAGGCGGAATTTATATGGAACCGTATCATGAAATGAACGGATATTACGTTCCCACGCAGCTGTACGAAGCCGTCTTCCTTTTCGCATTGTTCGCCGTACTATCCGTCCTTTACTTTAAGCACAGTAACATAACGATGCAGATTTACCTGATTGCTTACGGCGCGTGGAGAATGTTTATAGAATTTTTCCGTGCGGACGAAAGAGGCGCGGTCGTTTTGGGCTTATACCCCTCGCAGTGGCAGTCAATCGTTTTTATCGCTCTCGGCATAGGGCTTATCATTTTTTATTGCGTTAAGAAGATTCCGCTCAGGTTAAAAGAGTCTACGGAAAACGCCGATACAGAAGAACGCGACGAATAGAACGGCTATCTTTAGTAATGTAAAAATCAGCTCAAAAGATATATTACGAAAAAGTTTTTTACGAAAAATCCTTTGACGACGAAAACACGTTGCCGATACAACGCACGTAACGCAATGAAAACCCCCGTGACGGATAAAAGCCGCCGCGGGGATTTTTGTCGCAATTTGACCTTTTGCTCTCGATTTGACCGTTAGTTAACAATCCTCAAAACTTCTTTCTGATCTTTTCTATTATTTTATTTTCGAGACGGGAAATCTGCACCTGCGACAAACCGAGGCACTCTGCAATCTCCGCCTGAGTTTTGTCCCTAAAATATCTTAAAACGACAATTTTTCTATCTCGCTCCGCGAGGCTTTCGATAACGCCCGTAAGCATTATTTTATTTAGCACGTCGTCTTCCCGTTCCCCCGACGGAATCCTTTCGATAAGCTCCTGCGCGTCGTCTTCGTCGTCGAACTTGTCGTAAATCGAAAGCGGCATTTTCGCGCTGTCCAAAGCTTCCGCGACGTCCTCCGCCGTAACGCCGAATTTTGCGGCTAAAGTCTCAACGCTCGGCGAACGGTCGTTTGCGGTTTGGTACTCGTCTATATATCTATTGATTTTGTTCGCAAGTATTTTAAGAGACCTCGAAACCTTTATCGCGCCGTTGTCGCGCATATAACGCTTTATCTCCCCTATGACCATAGGCACGGCATAGGTGGAGAACTTTACGCCGAAGCCCGCGTCGTAGTTTTTAACGGCTTTTAAGAAGCCTATACAGGCTATCTGATAAAGGTCGTCGTACTCCACCCCTTTCCCCTTAAAACGCTTTATAATGCTTTTAATGAGGGGAGCGTTTTCGATAAAAATCTTCTCCTTGGCACCTTCGTCGCCGATTTTCGCGCGCCTTAAATACTCGTTAAGCTCTTCTTGTTCAAGCATAACTCTCCGCTATTATATGGTTTTCGTCATATAAACCTTCGTGCCCTTGCCCTTTTCGGAAACGACGTTCACTTCGTCCATAAAACTTTTCATTATGGTAAAGCCCATGCCGGAGCGTTCGTCGTCCTCGCGCGTGGTAAAAAACGGCTCTAAAGCCTCGCTCACGTCCGCTATACCGACGCCGTCGTCGAACACGTTTATATGTAGCACGTTATCCTCGATTTCCGCTTCCATAACAATTTCGCCAACCCCCGTCGGATAACCGTGAACGATACAATTCGTTACAGCCTCGCTGACGGCTGTTTTAACGTCCGAAAGCTGCGCGACGCTGGGATTTAGTTGAAGAGCAAATATCCCCGCAACCGAGCGGGCAAAAGCCTCGTTTATCGAATACGACGGAAACTTTACGATCATCTTATTTTTGGTATCCATAAAAACCTCTTTACACGACATTTTAATATTTGGGCATTATCGAATACAGCCCCGCAAGCTCGATAACCTTTTCCGTTGCGACGGTCGCGCCCGATATGTATGTGGGAACGCCAAATTGCCGCAATTTTTTATACCTGCCGATTAAAAGACCTATCCCCGTGCTGTCCATAAAGGACACGCCCGATAGATCGAACACGAATTTTTTACTGCCCGCGTTGTCGTATATAAGCTTGTCGAGTATATCTTTTGCTTTTGAAGCCGAATATTCGTCAAGCTCGCCGAAAACGTAGACGGTCACCTCTCCCGAAGTTTTTTTGAATCTTACGTCCATTACGTTGCTCCTTTGATTCGTCACGATAAAGTCTAACATACTCGCGGGGGTGAAAAAAGTCGTAAAAGCCAAAACCGCCGTTTATTTTGTCAAAAATATTCGGAGCGTTTCTATATTCGGTTTGAAAAAAGAGGATAAAAAATTTTTAAAAAATTATTTAAAAAACGCGGTTATTCGTTTGACTTTTTCGTTCATTTATTATAACATATATAAGCGTCGTGAATGAACGGGGTGTAGCGCAGTTGGTAGCGCACGTGGTTTGGGACCATGGGGTCGGGAGTTCGAGTCTCTTCACCCCGACCAAAACAATAATACATTCGATAGCGATGGATTTTTAAGGGCCTTTAGCTCAGTTGGTTAGAGCGGTCGGCTCATAACCGATTGGTCCGCGGTTCGAGTCCGTGAAGGCCCACCACTCTTAAAAATTTATATGGCCCGGTAGTACAGATGGTTAGTACGCCAGCCTGTCACGCTGGAGGTCGAGGGTTCGAGCCCCTTCCGGGTCGCCATAAAAGAAGATAAATGCTTGCCTTATCTCGGCAAGCATTTATCCGAAAATATCTGCCTCGGTAGCTCAGTCGGTAGAGCAGGGGACTGAAAATCCCCGTGTCGGTGGTTCGATTCCGCCCCGAGGCACCAGCCATTACCTTTGCTGGTGTAGCTCAACTGGCAGAGCAGCTGATTTGTAATCAGCAGGTTGCGGGTTCGATTCCAGTCACCAGCTCCAATCAGACCACTACCCTATTTTATAAACTTAATACGGAAGGGTTCCCGAGCGGCCAAAGGGAACAGACTGTAAATCTGTCGTCAGCGACTTCGGTGGTTCGAATCCACCCCCTTCCACCAAGCAAGAGACGCGCGAAAATCGCGTCTCTTGCTTTTTTTCCCTTTTGCCGTCATTCTGCCGTGCGGGATAACGGCGTAAAACTAAAGTCGCGCAGGATGACACATTGGGTTTTTCTTTTTACGGCGGTTGAGAAGATTTTATCTTACCCCTCATCCACCGCAAGCGGTCCCCCTTCCCCAAAGATAAACGGGGGAAGGCTTTCTATTATCCGCAAGCGCTCTTCCAAAGATATACGGGGGAA
>CAVDPT010000005.1:0-121245 GCA_963610935.1 Bifidobacteriaceae bacterium
ACTGGCAGCTCTGCACTTGCGGAGAAAAGGTCGGCGTAGCCGCGCACGAATTCGGGAGTAAGTATACCGACGGCACCAAGATATATCGTGATTGCGGAGTTTGCGAATTTACCGCGTCTGAAGCCGTCGCGGCGGAGGGAATATCCCTCAGCGTCGCGAACGTTAAAGAAACGAAAGTCGGAGAGGATGTGTTGTTTAGCGGCACCTACGACTATATGGGACTCGGAGAATATAGCGTCGGAGACGTTCTCGAGTTTAAATTCCACGGCAGAAATATTCCGAACGTCGGATTATTTGTCAATAAAAACGGAGTAAACCCGATCGGCGGAGGAACGGAAAATACGGGTATCTTTATCCAGACTTCGGGACACGGCGCGATTACGTATAGCAAGCGTTTGTATATAACGGGACCGTATTTGATCGACGCAGGCAGTATTGAAGCGTATTCAGGCATCACGGAATTTACTTATCGGAGTTGGCTCGGTGCAAATAAGGAACTTGCGGTAGACGTATCGTATGAAGTAGACGGCGGCAGGTTCTCTAAATTCGGTATCGAAATGCTCGACGAAAACGCCGATTATATTTACAGGGTATCTACCGTCGAAAGCGCGACCGAAGGTAAGGTGACTATTAAAGCCGTGTTATATTCTCTTGATGGAGATACGCCGACGCTCGTCAGCACTTTCTCTAAAGAGATAACGCATTATCTCGATTCGCTTGACAATAGATATGCAGTGGCTTACGGCGCGGGTGATTGCCCCGATGCAAACAACGCGAAGCACGATTCGATCGCCTTTAATTTTACGAAGAACCCCACGATAGCGGTAATGACCGAGATGACCTTAAATACTGCAACGATAAAAGAATCTGCCGTTGACGGCAAAACGTATTTCAGCGGTACGTACGACTATATGGGACTCGGTTCTTACGAATTGGGCGACACGCTCGAATTTAGGTTCATTGGAAAAAACATTCCGAACGTCGGACTTTTCGTCAATAAAAACGGAGTAAATCCGCTCGGAGGAGGAACGGAAAACACGGGATTGTTCCTGCAGACTTCGGGACATGGAGGCCCTGCTTTCAGTCAAAGATTATACGTAGTAGGACCGTACCTACTCGATGCGGGCAGTAGCGAGCCGTATGAAAACCTGATTGCGGGTTACTCATGGAAGAACGAGTTAGGTAAAAATAAAGAACTCGGAGTTAAGACCCTCGCGTTCGGTATAAATCTGCTCGACGACAGCACCGAGTACGTGTATAGAATAACGACGGCGGCGTCCGCAACGTCCGGCTACGTGAAAATCGGCGTGAAGTTGTATTCGGTCGCAGGTGAGACCGAAACGCTCGTATACGACTACGATTTCGACAGACCGTGCTATATGACTGATTTTACTAATCGTTATGCCGTTGTTTACGGCGCGGGAGATCAGTTCGGTAAGGCGATTACGTTTAGTTGCAAACTGACCAAAGCGGCATCCGCTTCTTAATTAAGTAATTATTTCGTCGGGGGAGGTGTAACGCTTCCCCGACGAAACAGACATTGACCATTATAAAGGAACAAAACGATGAACAAATTTTTTATGCTATACGGCTACTCTTCCGGAACCGACGGAACGTATTTTTCAGGACCTCGTCTTTTTACGCAGAACAAGGATTTCAGAACGGAAGAGCACTTTAAGTATTACCGCGAAAACGGATTTAACACACTACTTCTCGGCGGGAACGATCCGTATTACGGCGAGACTTGGGAGATGAGCCAAACGAAGCTCAATATGGACAACGCTTATAAAGCCGGCATCGACAAGATTATCGTTTACGACAAACGTATATTCGATTATTCGGAATGTAAAGACGGCATAATCGGAGAGGACAAAGATTTTAAAGACGAAAAACAGCTGGAAGATTTTGTTTCGTTTTGTATAAAGGATTATAAAAAACATCCCGCCTTTTACGGGCTTATGCTCGTTGACGAGCCGAGGTGGTTTCAGCTGAAAGCTTTGTCTCAGGTGATCAAAGCCATCAACAAAGTCGATCCCGAAATATTTATACACAACAACATTTTGCCCTATTATCCGGGGCACGGAACGCTGTTTGTAGAAAATTTCGACGGCAAGGACGAAGCCGAAGCGTACAGGCAGTACGTTGCCGATTATCTCGACGCGACGGGTATGCCGTACCTTATGTACGATTCGTATCCTATGAGATTGGAACCGAAAGTCGGATATTTTATCAGAGAAGAACATTTGCTCGGCTTGCAGATAGCCGCGGACGAAGTTAAATCGAGAGGTCGCGATTTTTATTTCGTATGTCAGACCATGGCGTTTTACGCACATGATAAGATTGTTTATCGCGCTCCGAACGAAGAGGAAATGTATTGGCAGATAAACTGCGTGTTGGCTTTCGGCATAAAGAGTATAGGGTACTTCACCTATTGGAGAAAGCAAAGAAACAGCGACCTCGAATATTTCGTGGACGGCACTTCTTGTATGACGCAGGACGGACAAAAAACTCCGCTTTATTATTCCTTGCAAAAGATTCATAATGAGCTCGCGGAAATATCCGATTATCTGCTCGATTGCGTTTACGAAGAAAGCGACTATTTTGCAAATCTCGACGTTTTGCCCGAGCATATCGCTAAAATGAGGAAAGGCAATCTCGACAGACTTTTCGATATTAAACTCGAGGGCAAGGCGGCGATATCGGCAACGCGTTTGACGCATACTCCGACTAAAGAGAACGTCGTGTGTTTGTTCAACGCGCTCGATCCTCGCGGAGATACGACGTCGCCTTGTAAAGTAAAAATCACGATGAAAAACGCAGTCGTTAAAAGAGTTTTTTCGCTGAAAAAGCAAACGAGCGAAGCGTTTGACGAAGGTGCCGTTACGCTTGCCCCCGGAGAGGCAATTTTTATCGTAACGAAATAGGAGGAAAAAATGAAAAACGCAATCAAGAAAATCGGCATAACTGCTTTATCGGCGATTATGGCATTTATGTGCGTCGCGTTTTCCGCTTGCGAAAACGCGGATTTGAGTGGCGCTCCCGATTATTCGGGTTATACGGGCGTGTTTTTGACCTACGGTTACACCGGACCGACCGACGGAACGTGGTGGCGAGACGACGACCAGTATAATTCCGGCGAAGATTTCCGCACGGTAGAACGTTATAAAGAATACAAAGACGCAGGGCTTAACACCTTGCTTTTACAGGGTAACGAGCCGTATAAGGGCGAAGACTTCGAGACGAGCGCATTAAAAAGTACGATGGATAAAGCTTACGAGGCAGGTATAGAACGCGTCATAGTGTTTGACTCCCGTCTCGAAAACAGATCCGCCGCGACGACTCCGCTCGTCGGGGATGGCTGCGAATTCGCAACCGAAGAAGAGCTTGTGGAGTTCGTGCAGAAGTGTTTAAACGATTATAAAGATCACCCCGCTTTTTACGGCGTTATGCTCGTTGACGAACCGTTCTATAACCAGCTTCCGCAGGCGGCTTTGATGTATAAAGCCTGCGAAAAGGCTTTGGACGGAATCTACGTGCAGCTGAATCTTTTACCGCTTGATGCAACCGCTTCGAGCGGAAGATTTCAGGATCCCGAGGGCGATTACGCGGAGCTCGATGTTTACGAGCAGTACGAGTTGTACTTAGAACAGTTTTGCGAATGGTCGGGGTGCGACAGAATTTGCATGGACTCTTATCCGATAAGACAAAACACCGTCAATCGCAAAGCCAGCAGCTATTATATCAACGATACGCATTTGCGTAATCTGCGCATATTGAATAAAGTGGCTAAGAAATACGGCTGTACGTTGGACGCCGTGGCGCAGACTATGGGTATGGGTAAGCTTTCGCGCGAGTCGGTACAGCTCAAATCGCCCGATAAGAGCGAAATGTACTGGCAGATGAACGCTTATATGGGATTCGGTATAAAGACGTTCGCGTCTTTTACCTATTGGAACAAACAGCAAAACAGCGTGGACTGCGAGTTTTACGACGGCTCGGCGTATATAACGCACGACGGCGAAAAGACCGAGTTATATAACACGATGCAGAAAATTCACGCCGAAATGCAGAATTTTGCGCCGGTTCTCCTTAATTTCGATTATAACGGAATGAGGTATTACTATGCTAAACCCACGTCGTATTCTACGACGTTTTTGTCGGGAGCGTTCGGAGAAAACGAAGAGCAGGACGAGTTCGTTAAACTTAAGGACGTGGCTGTCGGAACGTCGCAAATGGCTATGGTGACGGAATTATTAGATTCCGCAAACAAAAACTATATGTATATGCTTATGAATCCGCAGGCACCCTCGAACGGTAAATTGAGCGACGTTTCTTTGACCGCGACGCTCGATTTCGGCAAGGAGTATAAAGCCGTCGCCGTTTGGTACAAAGGCGAGCGGACGTTAATGGCGTTGGAGGGCGGTAAAATTTCCTTCGATTTGTCCGCGGGATATGCCGTATTCGTGATGCCGTATTAAAAAGACGGTAATCGAAGAATATAAGTGAGGTAAATACATGGAAAAATATATTTACGAAAAACCGCGGATGACCATCGTCGAAAATGATGAAGACGCGATTTTGACGTCGGGGGGGGGGGTATATAGATTATACCTCTGAGGATATAAGTTGGGACGAGGGAGGTTGGCAATGAGAAAAGTATTATCGGGATTGTTGACCGCTTGGAGCATAGTTTTTTTCGCTACGGCTTTTGCATTACTCTCGTTGCCGCGCGCTATACCGACCGTTTCCGCTACCGAAAGCGTTATCGTCGTTGACGAAATTACGACGCTTAAAATGAAGACGGGCGCGGCGGTAAGAGTTATCGACGGCGAGTCTCTTGCGTCGGAAAACTGCGGAATAAGGTATTCGTTTACGATGGATAAGGACGAGTACGTTTCGCTTATGAACAACGTCGGAGAGGATAAAACCTATTCCGCCGTTAAGTTCGGCATGTTTATCGCCGCCGCGAATTATAATATAAACGGCAAGGAAATTGATGACGAATCTCACGTCAGCGGGGACGGAGCCATGTATTATTGGCAAGTTTCCGAAGACGGCGAAGGGAATCCGATTTTCGATAAAGAGGTCGATACGAGTACGATGAAGCGCATCATTCGCGTCGAAGGGAGCTATATGTCAACGGACTCGGAGGATAGCGGTAAAATGTGCTTCAACGGTTCTGTCGTCGGTATGCTCGACGACAATTTATCCCGCGATTATATCGGTATAGGCTTTATCGAATACACGGAGAGCGGAACCAATCATTATAAATTTGCCGAGCAGGACGATAATCAGAGGTCGATGGAATACGTCGCACGCAAAGCTTATGAAGTTTGTCCCGAATTGCAGGATTCGCTGAAAGGTCTGTATCTTAATAAGTGCGTGAGAGTTTGTTCCGTTTCGTCGGCTCCCGTTGCCGTAGAGAATCTCTATTATACCGAAGAGGCGCAGAACCTGATAAACGCAGGAACTTCAGACGGTTACTCCGAAATGGTCTACTCGCTTGACAACGCTACTTGGAGTAACGAGATTCCGACCGCAACGGAAGTCGGGACGTACACCGTTTATTATAAAGCGCAAAGTAAAACGGATTTCGATACGGATTCCGACGTCGCGTCCCTTACGGTCTCGATCGGAATATCTCTCGGCGTCGCTACTGATGTTATCGCCGAAACGAGCGAAGGTAAGATTGTAGGATTTAAGGGTACTTACGATTATATGGGACTCGGAGAATACAGCGTCGGAGACGTTCTCGAGTTTAAATTCCACGGCAGAAATATTCCGAACGTCGGATTATTTGTCAATAAAAACGGAGTAAACCCGATCGGCGGAGGAACGGAAAATACGGGTATCTTTATCCAGACTTCGGGACACGGCGCGATTACGTATAGCAAGCGTTTGTATATAACGGGACCGTATTTGATCGACGCAGGCAGTATTGAAGCGTATTCAGGCATCACGGAATTTACTTATCGGAGTTGGCTCGGTGCAAATAAGGAACTTGCGGTAGACGTATCGTATGAAGTAGACGGCGGCAGGTTCTCTAAATTCGGTATCGAAATGCTCGACGAAAACGCCGATTATATTTACAGGGTATCTACCGTCGAAAGCGCGACCGAAGGTAAGGTGACTATTAAAGCCGTGTTATATTCTCTTGATGGAGATACGCCGACGCTCGTCAGCACTTTCTCTAAAGAGATAACGCATTATCTCGATTCGCTTGAAAATAGATACGCCGTGGCGTATGGTGCGGGAGATTATTCAGACGATACTTATGCGAAGCACGATACGATAATCTTTAATTTCGAAAAGAACCCCGTCATAGAGGTGATGACCTTAAATTCGGCGACGATAAAAGAAACGACAGACGGAAACGGAAACACGCTTTTCAGCGGTACGTACGACTATATGGGGCTCGGAGAATACAGCGTCGGAGACGTGCTTGAGTTTAAATTCCACGGCAAAAACATTCCCAACGTCGGACTATTCGTCAATAAAAACGGAGTAAACCCGATCGGCGGAGGAACGGAAAATACCGGTATCTTTATCCAGACTTCGGGACACGGCGCGATTACGTATAGCAAGCGTTTGTATATAACGGGACCGTATTTGATCGACGCGGGCAGTATTGAAGCGTATTCAGGCATCACGAGTTTTAAATATAGGAGTTGGCTCGGTGCGAATCATGAGCTTGGCGTTGACACATCGTACGAAGTAGACGGCGGCAAATTCTCTAAATTCGGTATCGAAATGCTCGATGAAAACACCGATTATATTTATAGGGTATCTACGTCGGCGTCAGAGGTGACGGGCAACGTGAAAATCGGCGTGGAGTTGTATTCGGTCGCAGACGAGACCGAAACGCTCGTTTCGGAATATTCCAAAGAGGTAACGCATTATCTCGATTCTTTGGAAAATAGGTACGCGGTGGCTTACGGTATGGGAGATCTTTCCGGTAAAGCCATTACTTTCGGATGCGTTATAAAAAAAGCAAGTTAAACCGAGAACAAGGCGGAACGGGGGAGCGTTGCTTCCCCGTTTGACTTAAAAAGGTAAAAAACATGATAATTTTAGAAAGAGTAACTCCGGAGAGCGTCGGCGTTTCTTCGGATTCGATACGCGGGTTTTTCGATAAAATCGAGAGATTTAAGATGAACATAAACTCGTTCGCATTCGTAAAGAACGGACAGGTGATTTCCGAAGCGTATGCGAAACCCGTTTTTAACGAAAATTTCAGGCACAGAATGTATTCGTGCAGCAAGTCCCTCGTTTCTCTTGCCATCGGGAAGCTCGTTGATAACTGCAAAATTAAACTTTCGGACAGGATATGCGATTTTTTCCCCGAATTTACGGACGAAAACACCGACGAATTTATACGGCAAACAACGGTGGAGGATATTTTGAAAATGTCCGTCCCTCACGCAACCGATTCGTATCTTCTGAGAACGGATCTCCCGTGGGCGGAAAGTTTTTTCAAGGTAAAGGGAGTAAAGCCGTCGGGAACGGTCTTCGATTATAATTCTTCGGGAACGTTCGTTTTATGCGTATTGATAGAAAAGCTGACCGGAAAAACTTTTATAGAGTATTTGCGACCTGAATTCGACGAGATAGGCGTATCGAAAGAAATAACGTGCGTACTGTCGCCGGACGGTCACGCTTGGGGCAGCAGCGGCGTTATATGCACGATGCGCGATTTTATTAGAATATGCCTGCTTGTTCTGAATAAGGGCGAGCATAACGGAAAACAGCTGATTTCAAAAGAGTATATAACCCTCGCCACCGAAAAACGAATAGACAATTTTACCGAAAACCGTTATTCGCCGAGGAGCGCGTGCGGATACGGCTATCAGTTCTGGGTAACGGACGAAGGTTTTTCGATGTACGGAATGGGATCGCAGTACGCTTTTTTCTATCCGAGTAAAGATATGTTGTTCGTATGCACGGGAGACACGCAGGTTGCGAAAGACGATTTTTGCGGAGAGCTTCTCTACGATTGGGTGACCGACGTGTACGAACAAGCTTCCGACGCGTTAAAGGAAAGCGTGTCCGCTGTCCGCGCGTTGGAAACGGCGGAGCAAAACTTTTCTATGCCGCGCGGGTCAGGGGAACGTTCGGAATTTGAAGACGAGATAAACGGCGTAAGATACGATTTGTCGCCGAACGCGATGAATATCGAATATATAAAATTTACTTTCGATAATAAAGGCGGCGAGTTCGCATACGAGAACGCGCGCGGAAAAAAGAAGATAGAATTCGCTTTCGGCGATTATCTGAAAGGAACGTTCCCCGAAGTGAATTTCTACTGCGCAAAGGTGGGCGAGCCGTCGAATCGTCAGCAAAATTGCGCCGCCACCGCGCAGTGGGTGGAAAAAAAGAAACTTCTTATAAGAGTTTACGTTACCGATTCCAATCTCGGCAATTTATTTATAACCGCGTCGTTTAAGGACGATTACGTTACGTTGCTTATGAAAAAGAAAGCGGAGTTTTTTATGTGGGATTACGAAGGATCGGCATACGGCAGACGAGGAACATGAAACCGATTATAGAGTTGTTTTGGTTTGATGAAAAAAATTTTGACCTCGGACAATCGGGTTTCGAGGTCGGGAGGAAGGATATAAAATGATAAAAGTAGTTCAATTCGGCGAAGGGAATTTTTTAAGGACTTTCGTAGACGCGTATTTCGATACGCTCAATAAAGAAGGGACGGGCGAATACGAAGTAAATATTGTTAAGCCCATAACTTTCGGAAATTTAGATAAATTCAGGGCGCAAAACAATAAATATCACATCGTTCTGCGTGGTGTTAAGGACGGAAAAGAGGTCGAAGAGGTCTACAAAATCGACGCTTTAAACTCGGTTATTTCGCCTTTCGAGGGATATGAGAAATATATCTCGCTTGCAAAGGATAAGGATTTGAGAATAATAGTTTCCAACACCACCGAAGCGGGGCTATGTTTTAACCCCGAAGATAAATTCGACGGTTTCAAGAATATAACTTACCCCGCAAAACTCACTAAATTTTTGTTCGAGCGTTTCAATAACGGACTTGGCGGAGTATATCTTATGCCCGTGGAACTTATCGACGACAACGCCGACGAACTCAAAAAATGCGTAGATAAGTATATCGACCTTTGGAAACTTCCCGAAGAATTCAGAAAATGGAACGATATGCAAAATTACTATTGCAACACCCTCGTAGACAGAATAGTTTCGGGTTATCCGAAAGACGAGGGGACGAAAGAGCATTTGTATAAACTCATCGGAGAAAAAGACGAGCTTGTTTCGATAGGCGAACCTTTTGGGCTTTGGGCGGTCGAAAACAAGGGTGAAATTGGCAAATATATAAAGGACGGCAAGCATAATATCGAAGTCGTTTTAACTAACGATATCAAGTATTATAAAAAGCGTAAAGTAAGAGTGTTAAACGGCAGTCATACGAATTTAGTGCCTGTCGGTCTTTGGCTCGGAAAGGTCACCGTTTACGACTGTATGACGGATAAGTGCCTGTATAAGTTCGTTAACGACGCGTTGACGAGCGAAATTATACCGTTCGTTTCCGACGATATAGCGGCTACGACGGCTTTTGCGGACAGCGTGAAAGAAAGGTTTTTGAACCCCTATCTTAACCACCAACTTACGAGCATCGCCTTGAATTCCGTGTCCAAATGGAAAGCGAGAGATTTGCCGTCGTTTAAGGACTATTATAAAAAGTATGGCAAGATTCCCGAGAATTTAACGAAAGGCTTCGCGTGCCTTATGGCAATGTATGAGATTACGTCGAAAGGCGAAGACGGGAAATATTATGCGCAATTGCCGACGCGTACTATCGAAATGAAAGACGACGAGAAATACATCGAATATTTTGCAAACGGCGGCAGTGCGACTAAATTTATGCAGGACGAATCGGTTTGGGGCGAAGATTTAACCAAATACGAGGGTTTTGCCGCGGCGGTTAAAACTATAGTTAACAAATTGAGAAGCGGCGATACGGATATTTTATGAAAGACTTTATCGTAATAAACGGCAAAGACAACGTCGGCGTAAGGCTCGCCGCTACGGATAAAATTCCCGCAGGGCATAAGTTTGCTTTAAGGGATATTAAAAAGGGCGAGTACGTTATAAAATACGGCGAGATTATCGGCAGGGCTACGAAGGATATTAAGGAAGGCGAGTGGGTTCATACGCATAACGTGAAATCTCATTTAGACGAAAACGTAGAGTATGAATATAACCCGAAATATCCCGAAACGGTAATAAAAAGGGGCGCGGCTTTCAAGGGTTTCAAACGCAAAAACGGACGGGCTGGAATAAGAAACGAGATATATATTATCCCCACCGTGGGTTGCGTAAACGACGTTTGCCGTCGGCTTGAAAAACTCGCCCAACCATTCGTTAAGGGTACTATAGACGGACTTTTTGCTCTTACTCATCAGTTCGGGTGTTCCCAACTCGGCGAAGATAACGAGAATATAAAGAAACTCTTATGCGGCGTTGCGCTTAACCCGAACGCGAGTTTCGTTTTATTTGTAGGCTTAGGTTGCGAAAACAACGGACTTGACGGAATAAAGGAATATCTGAAGCCGTTTGGCAGAGATAATATAGCTTATTTCAACTGTCAGGACGTTGACGACGAGATAGAATACGGACTTGAAATACTCAAAGGCTTCTGCGAAGAAGCAGACAAAATAAAAAGAGAGGACGTGCCGGTAAGCGAGCTTTGCATAGGTCTTAAATGCGGAGGCAGCGACGGTTTTTCGGGGCTTACGGCAAATCCGCTCGTGGGTAAAATAACGGATAGAATAATAGAAGAAGGCGGATCGGCAATACTGACGGAAGTTCCCGAAATGTTCGGCGCGGAACAGCTTTTAATGAACAAATGCGAAAACCGCGAAGTATACGAGAAATACCGCGATATGATAGTGAGCTTCAAGAAGTTTTATACCGATAACGGCTTCCCCGTATACGAAAACCCCAGCCCGGGCAACAAAAAAGGCGGTATAACCACTTTGGAAGAGAAATCGCTCGGTTGCGTAGAAAAAGCCGGTTCTACGAAAATAGTGGACGTTTTGTCTTACGGCGAGCAGGTTAAAAAGCAAGGCGTGTCAACGTTGAACGCCCCTGGGAACGACCTTATCGCGGCAACGGCACTCGGCGCAAGCGGCGCGCAAATCGTTCTTTTTACGACAGGCAGAGGCACACCGTTTTCCACTTTCGTGCCGACGTTCAAAATTTCTACCAACGATTTTTTGGCGGAGAAAAAGAGTAGCTGGATAGACTTCAATGCGTATTCGATGGACGAAAAAGCCCTCTACAATTCGATTATCGCCGCAATTAACGGCGAAACGAAGTGTAAAAGCGAGGATATAAGGGAAATTGCGTTTTACAAAAAAGGAGTTACGTTATGAGTATATACATATATGAATATGCTCGCTCGGCGCAAGACGGAGACAGTAGTAGTTTGCATAAAAAGCAGCGCTCCGCGGCGAATGCCGCGGAGCGCTGCTTTTTGCAAGAAACTTGCAAAAGAAAAAAATATTTTAAGAGGCACAAGAACCCTGTAAACGAAAATAAAACGAAACGGCAAGCCGCAAACGCTCCGCTCGCCGCCGTGCGTTACTGCGCGTTATTTTTCTCCTGCTCGAACGCGGCGAAAACGGCTTTTATGATTTCTTCGCGCGTCTCCGATTTAATGGGGTGAGCCACGTCCTTAAACTCGCCTTCGCCGGTTTTTCTGCTCGGCATGGCGATAAAATATCCCTCGTTGCCCTCGATGATTTTAACGTCGTGTACGACGAAGCATTCGTCGAACGTGATAGAAGCTACGCCTTTCAGCTTGCTGTCCTCTTTTTTGACGAGACGAACTCTTACGTCTGTGATTTTCATTATTTATACCGTCCTTATCGTTACTATCCATATTCTAACATAAGAAAAGGGGAATTTCAACCCGTTTTTAAAAATTTTTGCCGAAAATATATTTTTTTTTCGTTTTTATCATAAAATACGGTATGAGCAACGAAGTTTTATCAGAGCAAAACAAAAAAATTCACTTTGTAGGCGCGGGCGGCGTTTCTATGAGCGGACTTATGAAGTGGTGTATAAGCTTCGGTTTCGAGGTCAGCGGCTCGGATAGAGAACGCTCGGCGGAAACGGACGTTCTCGTCGATCTCGGCGCAAAAATTTTTATCGGACATTCGGCGAAAAACCTCGGCGACGCGGACATCGTCGTTTATACTTCCGCCGTAGCGGACGATAACGCGGAGCTCGTCGCGGCGAGAACGCGCGGACTGCCTGTTATAAAAAGGAGCGAACTACTCGGGGAAATTCTTACGCTCTATCCTCGCTCCGTCGGCGTTGCGGGAAGTCACGGAAAAACCACAACCACCGCCATGCTTTGGGAAATTTTGGAGACTGCGGGAGAAACTCCTGCGGTTTTTCTCGGCGGAGAATACGGCGAGCGCGGCAATTTTTGCGCGGGCGGCGCGACGAAAAGGTTTGCCGTTGCGGAAGCGTGCGAGTATAAAAGCAACTTTCTGGACTTAAAACCTTATATCCGCGTTATACTGAACGTGGACGACGACCATTTAGAGAGTTTCGGCGGAAAAGCGGCGGAGATCGCGGCGTTTAAGGAATTCGCGTCGGGCGGAATTTCCATCGTAAATGCGGACGACGAGGGGGCGACGCTTGCGGCTGTGGAAAATTCTGCGACATTCGGGATAGAAAACTTTGCAACTTTCACGGCGAAAAGGGTGCGGAGAAAAGAAGGGGCGGCGGGGTATTCGTTTACCGCGTACGAATACGGGAAAAGGCTCGGGCGCATAACGCTTAAAGTGAGCGGCAGACACGCGGTTTACGACGCGCTTGCGGCGCTCGCGGCGGCAAGGCTATGCGGCGTGACTTTTTCCGCGATAAAAACCGCGCTTTCCGTCTTTTCGGGGGTGAAAAGAAGAAACGAGGCGATAGGCGAGATTTACGGACTGAAAACTTACGCCGACTATGCGCATCACCCGACGGAGCTTAAAGCTTTTCTCGCCGCTAAAAGAGAGCTCGGCATTTCTCCGATAGTCGTGTTTCAACCGCATACCTATTCGAGAACGCGAATCCTTAAAAAGGAATTTATAGAAGCTCTCGCGTGCGAAAAAAGGCTTATAATCTATAAAACTTACCCCGCGCGAGAGCAATACGAAAAAGATGGCGACGCGAAAACTCTTTACGAAGAGATTTTCGCACTTAATGAGGAAAGGCAGGCGCCGATAAGGTCGTTTCGGAAAGGGGAACAACCGAGCGCAAAGAGTGCATGCGAATGTCAAAAGTGCTATGCGCCGCTATACGCAGAGTCGGAAGAGGAGCTGATAAAGGCTATAGGCGTTCGTACGGGCGGCGCAGGCGAAACGGGCGGTCTCGGCGCGGCGGGCGAAATCCTTTTCATCGGCGCGGGGGATATCTATGACATTGGAAAAAGACTTTGCGAAAAATTCTCCCAAAAATTTTTTGAAAACGAGCTTAAAACGGTTGCAAACGGGGAAATAAAAGAGTAGAATAATAATCGTAAAAATTATAATAGGAGAGAATAGGCAAAAGATGAATAAGGCAAGAAAAATATCCGTCCTCGGCACGGGTAACGTAGGCGCAACCATAGCTTACACATTGACGCTTTCGGGCATTTGTTCCGAAATAGTTCTCGTAGACATCAACAAAGAAAAGGCAGAGGGAGAAGCACTCGACCTTTCTCAGTGCGCGGCGGTAGTTCCTTCCGTTTCCGTTCGTTCGGGCGAATACGCGGACGTTGCGGGTTCGGACGTCGTAGTAGTAACTTTCGGCGTCGGCAGAAAACCCGGTCAGACCAGACTCGACCTCGCGAAAATAAATATAGGCATATTAAAGAGCGTTATGCCCGACGTGGCGAAAATCGCTCCCGACGCGCTGTACGTTATCGTCAGCAACCCCGTGGACGTTCTCACTTACGTTACGCTTAAATGCACGGACCTCAAACCCAATCAGGTTATCGGTACGGGCACGCTTCTCGATTCCAACAGACTCGTTAAGTTCGTGGCGGACTACTGCAACGTAGACGCTTCCGCGGTGAACGCGTACGTTCTCGGCGAACACGGCGACGCGTGCATGGCTCCTTGGTCGCTCTGCACCGTGGGCGGTTATAACGTTAAAGAATACTGCAAAAAGTTCCTCGGCAAGACCGATGAGAATATCGACGAAGAGCTCGACAACCTTTACGAGGATATGGTCAAATCCGGCGCGAAGGTTATAAAGGCAAAGGGCGCGACTTTCTATGCGATTGCCGCTTCCGCGGTAAGACTTATCAAGGCTCTTCTTTCGGATACGCATACTCTTCTTCCGCTTTCTACGATTCTTCACGGCGAATACGGCGCGAACGATATGTGCATGGGCGTTCCTTGCATAGTCGGCGGAAAGGGCTTCGAGAAGGTAGTCGAGCTTCCTCTTCCCGAAAACGAGAAGAAGATTTTCGACGAGAAGATCGCTTCCTTAAACGCTACCTACGAGGCTTTGGAAATCAGATAATTGCCATGAAGTAGGGCATCGGCGAAATTTTAATCCGACATTTACGAGACTCTGCCTGCGCCCGTAACGCGTGGCGGGGTTTCGTTTTTTTAGACGATAATGCTCCGCACGGCGCGCGTTCTTTAGAAATCCCGTTGCAAAGAAGGCAAACGATACGCAAATGAAAATTTTTATTCTTATACTTTTTATACTGACATACGTTTTAATAATCGCTTTTCCGAAATTAAAGGCGCACGTCACGGGTGCGGCGGCAGTCCTTGCCGCGGGTGCACTGCTTATATTCGGCAACACTACATTTAAGAGCGTGGTTTCTGCGGTGGACTTTAACGTCGTTATGATGCTCGTGGGGATTATGCTCACCGTCGGACTTTTTTCGGAATCGGGTATGCCGAACAAGCTTTCGGAAAAGCTGATTTCAAAAATGCCGAACGCTATGGCGGCATTGGTCGTGCTGTCGGTGACGAGCGGCTTCGTTTCCGCTTTCGTCGATAACGTAGCGACGGTATTGATGCTTGCGCCGATAGGGCTTGCCGTCGCGAAAAAGACGGGTGTTTCGCCCGTACCCGTTATGATAAGCATAGCGGTTTCGTCTAACCTGCAGGGCGCGGCTACGCTCGTGGGGGACACGACCTCCATAATGCTCGGCGGTTTTGCGAACATGAGCTTTTTCGACTTCTTTTTCCTTAACGGCAAATTCTCGATATTCTGGGCGGTGGAGCTGGGTGCGCTCTTGACGGTACCCGTTCTTATGTTCATATTCAGGAAGGACAATAAGAAGTTGGAATACCCCGCGGAAGACGTTAAAGTCACCTCGATAGTACCGACGGTGCTTCTGCTACTTAATCTCGCCCTTCTTATAGTGTTTTCCTTCATCAAAGAAAAAAGCGCGTACACGAACGGCATAACCTGCCTTGCGATAGGCGTTTTCGGCGTGGCTTATTACTGTCTGCGCTTTAAGGGTGATTCCTTAAAAAAAGCCGTCGCGTCCGTGGATTTCGAGACGACTCTCTTCCTCGTTTTTTTGTTTATAATCATATTCGCTGTGGAAGAGGTCGGCATAATAAACGACATAAGCGAGCTGTTTATAAAGGTCGGCTACAAGAACGTCTTTCTCCTGTATACCCTCATCGTTTTCGGCTCGGTGCTGTTCTCGGCGTTTATTGATAACATTCCGTACGTTGCGACGATGCTCCCCGTTATATCGGGGTTGTGCGCAGGGCTTCCCGACGTATCCCCGTATCTTCTCTACTTCGGACTTTTATGCGGCGCGACCCTCGGCGGAAACTTAACGCCCGTAGGAGCTTCCGCAAACGTAGTCGGTATAGGAATTTTGAGAAAAGAAGGGTACGAAGTAAAGCTCAAAGACTTTTTACGAATAGGCTTGCCGTTTACGCTTGTTGCGGTCCTCGGCGGATACCTCTTCGTATGGTTCGTCTGGGGAATGTAAGAATATCTAAAAGCGGGGCGGGGAAAATTTCTCCGCCCTTCATAATCGCAAAAGGCGCGCTAAAGCTAAACAACGCGCACTTGGCTATTAGAAAAAAGAGCCTCGCCGCGTTTTTTTTGCGGTGGGGCTCTTGACGTTCGTCGTACGGGGTTTTATATCCTTGAGACGGATTGCGTTATGATCGTTTTTAAATAAATTCCCTATAATATTTCCCCACGCGGGCGGTAACCTCGTCCCAGCAGACGTATAAATCTCGGAAGGCGTTTTCGCCGATTTCGGCAAGCTTTTCGGGATTTTGCAAAAGCTCGTAAACGCCGTCCGCATAGCGTTCCATATCGAAAACAAATCCGTTTTTGCCGTCCGTCACGGTTGCGGAAGTAACCGAACCTTTGGCGAACGCCACCGCGAGCTTGTGCGAAGCAGCCTCCATTTGGACGATACTTGAAACATCGTATAGGCTCGGGAACAAAAACAAATCGGCGGCGGAATAAATATCCATAAGCTCCGCCTTGTCCGAAACGTACCCGAGAAGTCGGCAATCTTCGCTGACGCCGTTTTCCTTAATTCGTTCCTCGAGCCGTTTTCTGTCCGGACCGTCGCCTACAAAAAGCATTCTGAACTTCGCGCCGCGCATTTTTAGCTCGCCCAACACGTCTGCGACGAAAAGGATATTCTTCTGCTCCACGAGTCTGCCTACAAAAAGGAGCAGGGGCAAATCTTCGCTGACGCCGAGTTCTTCGCGCGCGGCTTTTCTTTCCTCTTCGTAATTTTCAGGTTGAGGAAAAGACGTGCCGTTAGGCACGAGCCGAACCTTGCCCTTATACCCGTATTCTTGGAGGACTGCTGCCGATGATTCCGTCATAGTCCACACCTCGTCGGCGGCGTTAAAGACCTTCATAACGCGCTTTAGCAAAAGGTTGACAAGCCACTTGCTTTTCACGCTTTTTTCAAAGTCTTTGCGATATTGAGAGTGAAAAGTCGCAATCATGGGAATTTTGCGTTTTTTCGCTATTTTTTTGGCAAGCGCGCCGACAAAGAAGGGGGAATGGACGTGTATAAGGTCTATTTTAAGGCTTTTTAAGAGTTTTTTAGCCTCGCAATCGAAGTCGGGCACGGGAACCTGATAGTTAAGTTTTTTAGAAAAAACGCTGTTCACCGCAAGCACGGGATAGGACTTGACGTAGACCTCTTTTTTGTAATCGGGAACGAGGGCGACGACGTTGTACCCTTGCTTTACAAGGCTTTCCGCATAACTGTTCATAACGTTGACCACGCCGTCGAAGGTGGGATAAAAGGTGTCGTTTACAAGTAAGACCGTCTTTTTGCCGTTCTCGTTACATTCTTTGATAAACGCCTTTTCGTAGTCTTTATATTCTTTTGAATTTTTCTTAAAAACTTTAGAATAATTTTCGTTCATATATGTTATGATAGCACAAAGGCGCGAGGTTGTAAAGCAAAAAGATAAATTAAACGAGTACGAAAAACGGGTATTCGCTTATGCTTTTTGTCGAAACGTGCGGGCGACGGGTTTTTTTATCGAATATTTATTAAATCGGCGTTAAAATATTTGCAAAAATTTTGCGGCTATGATAAAATAATATCCGTCAAAATTCGCACCCGAGCGCTTATCGGCGTTCGTGATCCCGAAAATCCATTTTCAATCGGGAAGGTAGCCGGTGTATAGCGGCGCGCGGGGAGGAAAAAACGGAGGCAATTTTTATGGCAGTAATCACTATGAAACAGCTCCTTGAAACGGGAGTGCATTTCGGTCACCAGACCAAACGCTGGAATCCGAAAATGAAGAAGTACATTTACGGCGAGAGAAACGGTATTCATATCATCAACCTCGAACAGACGGTAGAGCTTATCGAAAACGACGCGTATCCTTTCATCGTAGAGCAGGTTAAGAAGGGCAAGAGCGTACTCTTCGTCGGCACCAAAAAGCAGGCGCAGGACGCTATCCGCGAAGAAGCGGAAAGATGCGGTCAGTTCTACGTCAATTCCAGATGGCTCGGCGGCACGCTTACCAACTTCAAGACCATTCGCTCGAGAATAGACAGGCTCAACAAACTCAACAATATGGAAAAGATGGGCGAGTTCGAGCTTCTCCCCAAAAAGGAAGTCATCAAGCTCAAAGCGGAAAGAGATAAACTCGAAACCAACCTCGGCGGCATTAAAGAAATGAGAAGTCTCCCCGGCGTTATGTTTATCGTCGATCCCGATCAGGAAGACATCGCGGTTATGGAAGCGAGAAAGCTCCACATTCCGATCGTCGCCATCACCGATACCAACTGCGACCCCGACCTTATCGACCACGTTATCCCCGGTAACGACGACGCTATCCGTGCCGTAAAGCTTATTTCCTCGGTCATAGCGGACGCGGTTATAGAAGCAAATCAGGGCGAGCAGTACGAAGAAAAGGCGGAAGAAACTCCCGAGACCGAAACCGCGGAAGAAACCGTCGCCGAATAATTTTTCATAGCGTTGAAATTCAGGACTATAAAACTCATCAAAAGGGAGGATATATAATTATGTTTACAGGAAGCGACGTCATCGCGCTCCGTCAGAAGACCGGCGCAGGCGTACTCGATTGCAAAAAAGCACTTACCGAAACCAACGGCGATATGGAAAAGGCGGTTGATTACCTTCGTGAAAAAGGTATGGCTACCGCAGCTAAAAAGGCTTCCAGAATCGCGGCGGAAGGTATCGTTGCCGCAAAAATAGAAGGCAATACCGGCGTTCTCGTAGAAGTAAACTGCGAAACCGACTTCGTTGCGAAGGGAGACCAGTACAAGGCGTTCGTTGCGGACGTTGCGGACTACGTTCTTCATAACGACGTAAAGGACAACGAAGCTTTGGCGGAAGCTAAAAAGGACGAGACGATTGCGGCTACAGCTAAAATCGGCGAAAAAATCGCTATCCGTCGTTTTGCGAAATACACCGCGGAAAACGGTATCGTTGAGAGCTATATTCATATGGGCGGCAAGGTCGGCGTTCTCGTAGAAATCGACGGCTGCACATGCGAAGCTACTCACGAGCTCGCTCACGACGTAGCTCTTCAGATCGCTGCGGCTAAACCCCTTTACCTTACCGAAGAAGAAGTCCCCGCAGACGTTATCGAAAAAGAGAAAGAAATTCTTCTTGCTCAGATCGAGAACGACGAGAAGCTCAAATCCAAACCCGATGCGGTTAAGCACAAAATGGTAGAAGGCAAAATCGGCAAGTATTACGACGAAAACTGCCTCTTGAAGCAGGCGTTCGTAAAAGATCCGTCCGTTTCCATCGAAAAGCTTGTAAAAACCTATTCGGACAAGATGGGCAAGAACCTCTCCATAAAGAGATTTACCCGTTTCGAGATGGGCGAAGGCTTGGAAAAGAAGAGCAACGATTTCGCGGCGGAAGTCGCGGCGCAGATGAAAAAATAATTTCATACGCTTGATTAAAGCGCGTATCCGTTTTTCGGGTGCGCGTTTTTTGATGCGTTTGTACGGTTTTTTGTAAAAGAATAAAAAATGTTTGTTAAATTGCGGCGAAATTTGTTTTTCGCATAGACAAACGCGACAAAATAGTATATAATAGTTAGCGGAATAAATAACGATAAGCTCGCGCGGTAAATGGTTTCGCGGGCGGCGCATAGAAAAGACGCGCGAAAGGAGAAACAATGGACAAAGCTATCTACAAGAGGGTTATAATCAAGCTTTCGGGCGAGGCTCTTGCGGGCGAAAAGGGCAACGGCATAGACGAAAAGATTTTAGACAGCGTTACCGATCAGCTTATAGAGGTTAAAAATCTCGGCGTAGAAATAGGCATAATCGTCGGCGGCGGCAACTTCTGGCGCGGCAGACAGGGCAGAGAAATGGACAGAACGACCGCGGACCACATGGGTATGCTTGCGACGGTCATCAACGCGCTCGCCATTCAGGACGCGCTCGAAAGAAAGGGCGTTCCCACAAGAGTTCAGACCGCGCTCACCATAACCCGCGTCGCAGAGCCCTATATTTTAAGGAAAGCGATGTCGCACTTAAATAAAGGCAGAGTCGTGATATTTGCCTGCGGAACGGGCAACCCGTACTTTACCACGGACACGGCGGCGGCACTCCGCGCGGCGGAAATAGACGCGGAAGTATTGCTTCTCGCAAAGAACGTGGACGGCATCTACGATTCCGATCCGAAGCTTAACCCGAACGCGAAAAAGCTTGAAAGCATAACTTATAAAGATTTTATCGCGCAAGGCTTAAAGGCGATGGATACCACGGCGATAACAATCTGTATGGAAAACGATATACCCGTTCTGGCTTTCGGACTGTTCGAGGATAAAGCTTTATATCGCGCGGTCACGGGCGGCAAAATAGGCACGCTTATCAAAAACTAAAAACGAAATTTATAAAATCCTCAAAATTATCGACATATCAAAAAAATCAGAGATAAGGAGAAACAAAAATGGCAATCGAAAACGAACGTTACGAAGAAATTATGATGGAAACCTTGGAAAAGACCGAAAAGACGGCGTCCGTGCTTAATTCCGATTACGTCACGATAAGAGCGGGGCGCGCAAATCCGCATATTTTAGACAGGGTTCTCGTCGATTATTACGGAACGCCTACGCCTATAAATCAGGTCGGCAACCTGTCGGTCACCGAAGGCAGATGCCTCGTCATCGCGCCGTGGGACGCTTCTATGCTTAAAGTTATAGAAAAGCAGCTTCTTGCGGAAAATCTCGGCATCACCCCCGTAAACGACGGCAAGGTCATAAGACTCGTGTTCCCCGCGCTCACGGAGGAAAGAAGAAAAGAGCTTGTTAAACAGATAAAGAAAATGGCGGAGGACTCTAAGGTCGCTATAAGAAACGTCCGCAGAGAAGCAATGGACGCCCTCAAAAAGATGAAAAACGACAAAGAGCTTTCCGAGGACGAACACGCGACTTGCGAAAAGGAAATCGACAAGGTAATAAACGAAGCGATCGAAAAAATAGAGAAACTTTACGCCGAAAAAGAAAAAGACGTAATGAGCGTATAATGGAAGAAACTAAAATTCCCGCGCACGTCGGGATAATAATGGACGGCAACGGAAGGTGGGCAAAAGCGCGCGGTAAAAAGCGCACTTTCGGTCATAAAGCGGGGGCGAAGAACGTGGATAGGGTAGTAACACACGCATTTTCGCGCGGCGTAAAAACCCTTTCTTTGTATGCGTTTTCCTCCGAAAACTGGCTTCGTCCGAAAGAAGAGGTCGAGGAGCTGATGAAACTCTTGGAGACCTATTTCAATAAATTTATAAGTAAGGCTGTGAAAAACGACGTCCGCTTAAACGTAATGGGAGACGTTTCCGCGCTTTCGGCAAATCTTCGCGAAATCATAAAAAACGACGAGGAGGCAAGTAAGGGTAATTCGGGGCATATTCTCAATATCGGCATAAACTACGGCGGCAGACAAGAGGTCGTGTATGCCGTGAAAAAGCTCCTTGAAAAGGGCGAAGAGATAACCGAAAAGGGTATATCCGAAAATCTTTATACGGCGGAATTCGGCGAACCCGACCTTATAATACGCACGGGCGGCGATATAAGGCTTTCTAATTTTATGCTGTATCAGGGCGCTTATAGCGAGCTGTATTTCACGGACGTTTTGTGGCCGGATTTTGACGAAGAAGAGGTGGACAAAGCTCTCGCGAGCTTTTCTACGCGCAAACGCCGCTTCGGCAAGGTGTAAAAAATAATTTTTCCGTATTTTTCGGGGCGAAGGAAGAAATGAAAATAAGAACAATATCAGGCGCGTGCTTCGTCGCCATAGTTACGGGCTTCTTTTTGTTGAGGGAATTCGTAAGCTTTTGGCTTTTCGATATTCTTATATGGTTTTTCTGCGCGGTCGGCACGTTCGAGGTCGCACGCGCGGTCTTGCCGTTCACCGAAAAGCGCGCGCTTATTTCAAGCGTGATATTCGGCGCGATATACGCGCCCGTTTATATGATTGTCGAACGCTTTTTGTGGAGCGGTTACGGCTGGCTCATTATGCTCGGGCTTACGATAGCCGTTCTCGGTGTGACTTTCGAGGTGGCAGGCGGTGCGGATAACGCAAAAAAAGGCGCAATCGCGCTCCTTCCCGTGGTATATCCGTCGCTGTTTATACTAACGTTTTTGATGAGCAATCATTCCGAACTCGGGTTTATAGCCCTTCTTCTCGTGTTTGTCATTTCTCCGCTTTCTGATACCTTCGCGTATCTCGTGGGTATGACTTACGGCAAAATAAAAAAGGGGAAGGTAAAAAAGCTTTGCCCTAAACTTTCGCCTAACAAAACGTGGGCGGGCGCGATAGGGGGCGTTATCGGCGGAACGCTCGGTTCGATACTCGTGTATCTGATATTCGATCCGTCGGTGAGGGCGGCTTCTCCGATACTCGCGTTTGCTATAATCGGCGTCATCGCAAGCGTTCTCACGGAAATCGGCGATTTGTTCGAGAGTTTTGTGAAACGCCGCGCGGGGATAAAGGATATGGGCAAAATTATGCCGGGACACGGCGGCGTTATGGACAGAATAGACGGAATGAGCTTTGCAAGCGCGTTTATATTCTTTGCCTTCCTCATTGTATGATTTAAAGATAAAAAAGAATTCTTGTGAGTAAAACAGCCGGCGCAGCTATAGTTAAATTTATCTACGAAAAAACGCTTGACAACGCCGCGTAAAATCTATATAATATCAATATGTAAAGTAAATTTGCTTTACACAAACGGGTTTCTTTATGGAAAAAGATCTTTCGCTTACCGAATTGTACGATTTATACGGCTGTCTTCTGACGGCGCGGCAACGCGAATTGTTCGAGTCGTATTATCTTTTCGATCTGTCTCTCTCGGAAATAGCCGAGCCGGAAGGCAAAACGCGGCAGAACGTATACGCCGCGGTAAAAAGCGTAAAGGATAAACTGCACGAGTACGAGGGACTTTTGAAACTCAAAGAAAAATCGGACGCGCTTTATGCGCTTTCGGAAGAATTAAAAGCGGACAATCCTGAACTCGCGGCAAGAATAAAAGAAATTATAAAATTATAAAAACGGGTAATTAAATGGCACTCTTTTCCGGACTTTCGGAAAAACTGAATCACGTTTTCAGTAAGCTGACAAAGCACGGTAGGCTTACCGAACTCGAAATAAAGACCGCAATGCGCGAGGTGCGTATCGCGCTTTTAGAAGCGGACGTAAACGTCGGGGTTGTCAAGGACTTCGTTGCGAGGGTAAGCGAGCGCGCGGTAGGTCAGGAGATATTAAAAAGTTTAAGCCCCACCCAGCAGGTTATAAAGATAGTCAACGAAGAGCTTATCGAGCTTATGGGGACGACGGGTAGCAAACTTGCCGTTTCGGATACTCCGCCGACCGTCATAATGATGGCGGGACTTCAGGGCGCGGGCAAGACGACGCTCGTCGCAAAGCTCGGAATGTACCTGAAAAAGCAAGGTAAAAAACCGCTTCTCGTCGCGTGCGACGTGTATCGTCCCGCGGCTATAAGCCAGCTTAAAACCGTAGGGGAAAGAGCGGGCTGTCAGGTCTACGAAAAGGGACAAGGAAACCCCGTAAAAATAGCCAAAGAGGGCGTCGCGTACGCAAAATCTTACGGTTTCGACACCGTTATAATAGATACCGCGGGCAGGCTTCAGATAGACGAAGAGCTGATGCGAGAGCTTGAAAAAATCAAAGCGGAAGTAAATCCCGCGGAAATTCTGCTCGTCGTGGACGCTATGACGGGGCAAGTCGCGGTAGAGGTCGCAGACGCGTTCAATAAGCGGCTCGAAGTTACGGGACTCGTTCTCACCAAGCTCGACGGCGACACTCGCGGCGGCGCAACGCTGTCTATCCGCGCAGTGACGGGTAAGCCCGTAAAGTTTTGTTCGGTGGGCGAAAAGCTCGGCGATTTAGAGCCGTTTTATCCCGACCGTATGGCGAACAGAATACTCGGAATGGGCGACGTTTTGACGCTTATAGAAAAAGCGCAGGACGCAATCAACGAACAGGACGCGAAAAAACTCGAAAAGAAATTCCGCGAAAATTCGTTCACGCTGGACGACTACTTAACGCAGTTCGAGGCGATGAAGAAGATGGGCGGAATCAAGGACGTGCTTTCCATGCTCCCCGCGGGAATGCAGGGCGGAAAGTACAAGATAAACGAAAACAGCGTAGACGAGAATAAGCTTCTTTCTATGAAAGCGGTTATCCAGTCTATGACGAAAAAAGAGCGGGAAAACCCGCAAATCATCAATTCTTCGAGAAAGCAGAGAATAGCGAAGGGCAGCGGCGCTTCGGTGCAAGAGGTCAACCGCGTGTTAAAGCAGTTCGAGCAGACGAAGCAGATGATGAAACAAATGAAAAACAATAAAATGTTTAAATTTTAGGAAATAAATTCCAAGGAGAACACAAAAATGGCAGTAAAAATGAGACTTACAAGAATGGGCGACAACAAATCTCCCTTCTATCGCATCGTAATCACGGACAGCAGAAACGCACGCGACGGCGCATACGTCGATAAGGTCGGACATTACAATCCGAAGACCGTACCCGCAGAAGTGGTCATAGACGCGGATAAGGCGAAAGACTGGCTCGCAAAAGGCGTTCAGCCGACCGCAACCGTAAAGAACCTTCTCATAGGTCAGGGCATCATTGCAAAACCGACAAAGCTTTCGCCTTCAAAAACCAAAGTCCGCAAATCTAAATAACGGGCAGGTGCAGTATGGTCGAGCTTATTAAATACGTTATAAATACGTTTGCCGAAAAACCGGAGGAGGCGGAATACGTCGTGACGGAAAACGGCAACGTCGTTACCGTTAAGGTGACATTAAACGCCGACGACATGGGTAAGGTAATCGGCAGACAGGGTAAGATAGCAAAGGCTCTCCGCACGCTCGTCCGCGCGGGAGGTCTCAACGAAAACAAGAAATATAATCTCGAAATCAAAGAACGCCCCTCGAAATAATCGGGCGGACTTTTTGTGCGGGATAATATCCGAAAATTTTCGTAAAATATGACGGAAGAATTCAAAATAGGCGTCGTCGCAAAGCCGCAGGGCGTGCGCGGCGAGCTTAAAATACAACCTTTAACCGACGTTCCGTCGCGTTTTTCGCGGCTGAAAGAGGTGCTTATAGACGGCAGCGTTTATAAAGTCCTTTCGGCAAAAACGTTCGGCGGACAGGTTATAATAACGCTTTCGGGCGTAAACGACAGAAACGCCGCGGAATTATTCCGCGGTAAGTTTTTGTGCGTCAAAAGAGAAGACGCGGTGGAGCTTAAAGAAGACGAATACTTTATAGCGGACGTAATCGGGTGCAGGCTCGTTACCGAAACGGGCGAACCGCTCGGCGAGGTTGCGGACGTTACGAGTGCGAAAACGGATATTTTCACCGCAAAAACCGCAGACGGAAAGATTTTCAGGTTTCCGTTCCTTAAAGACGCTGTCGTTTCGGTAGACGTTGCGGCGGGCGTTATAACCTTAAAAAAGAAACGTTTTTCGGAGATAGTTTTATATGAGGATTGATATTCTGACGCTGTTTCCGGAAATGTTCGCACCGCTTAAAACGAGCATAATCGGCAGAGCGACGGAAAGCGGCAAGGTGGAAATCAACGTATACGATATACGCGAATACACTCTCGATAAGCATAGAAAGTGCGACGATTCGCCGTTCGGCGGCGGTGCGGGTATGGTTATGACCGCGCAACCCGTAGTTTCGGCAATTACCGCTGTGGATCCCGAACACGAGGCGAAAAGAATATATCTCTCGCCTAAGGGCAGGACGTTTAACCAAAATATAGTGCTTGAATATGCGAAAACGGAGAGACTATTGCTTCTTTGCGGGCATTACGAGGGCGTGGATCAGCGCGCGATAGACCTTTGCATAGACGAAGAACTTTCTATCGGCGACTACGTTTTGACGGGCGGAGAAATACCCGCGATGGCGGTGGCGGACGCCGTGTGCAGATACGTCGGCGGAGTTATCAACGCGGACTCTTTATCGCAGGAAAGCTTTTCTTCGGGTATGCTCGAATATCCGCACTACACCAAGCCGCAGGAATTTATGGGGCTTCGCGTGCCTGACGTTTTAATTTCGGGCAATCACGCGGAAATAGATAAATGGCGGGCGCAAAAGTCTGCGGAAATCACCGCAAAGCGCCGTCCCGAGCTTATGCAAAAAAACGGAGACGATACGAAATAGTCGTTTTTATTGCCGTTTTCGGGCGATTTTTGAGACGAATAGACAGGAGAAAATATGCAGCACCTTCAATGGTTTCCGGGGCATATGACCGCGGCAATGCGAATGATGGAAGAGAACCTGAAAGCCGTAGACGGCGTTCTGGTCGTTCTCGACGCGCGCGCGCCCAAGGCGTCGGTAAATTCCAAGCTCGATAAGCTGTTTTCTAACAAAAAAGTGCTGTACGTTCTCAACAAATGCGATCTTATCGAAAAGCAGGACGCCGACCGCGCCGTCCGCGCTTTTGAAACGCAGGGTAAGACGGCGGTATGCGTAAGCGCGATGGATAGGCGCGCGGTAGATCTTTTGTACGATAAAATTTTTTCGCTGTTAAAAGAGAAGCTCGAAAAAAACAAGGAAAAAGGTATATTTAAACCCGTGCGGATAATGGTTGCGGGTATCCCGAACACGGGAAAATCCACGATCATAAACGCATTGACGGGCGGGAAAAAAGCCGTCACGGGAAATAAAGCGGGCGTGACGAAGGGCAAGCAGTGGGTAAGACTTCGCGAGCTGGAACTTCTCGATACCCCCGGGACTATGCCTCCCGCGTTTGACAATCAGACGCTTGCAAAGCATCTCGCATATATAGGTTGTATGAATGACGCGAATATTGATATGGGCGATTTGTGCTTTGAATTTCTTTCGGAGATGAAAGAAAAATATCCGCTTTTGCTCAAAGAAAAATACGGTATCGAAAACGCGGAAATGCCTGAGATAGAAATGATGGACGCGATCTGCGTGCGCCGCGGCTTTCTGATGCGCGGCGGAGACTACGATTACGACCGCTGTTCGCAGGCGGTTATAGACGATTTCAGAAAAGGGAGACTCGGCAAAATTTGTCTCGAATAGTTAAACTTTAAAATGGATAAATTGACTTACGAAAGAGAACTTCTTGAACGCGGATTTAAACACATTGCGGGAGTAGACGAGGTGGGCAGAGGTCCGCTTGCGGGACCCGTAGTCACCGCTGCGGTCATTATGCCGTTAGACGATATTATAGAGGGCGTAGACGATAGCAAAAAGCTTTCGGAAAAGAAGAGAGAGAAGCTCGCGGAGCTTATAAAAAGTAAGGCGATAGCGTATTCTATATCGCAAGTCGAGAGCGAAGAAATAGACGAGATAAATATTGTGGGCGCAGTCAAAAAGTGTATGTATAATGCGGTAAAGAGCCTTTCGATTATGCCAGACATAACGCTTGTGGACGGGATAGATTTGCACCTTCCTATTCTTTGCGAATACGTAATAAAGGGCGACGCATTGAGCTATTCGATAGGTTGCGCTTCCATCGTCGCGAAGGTGTACCGCGATAACCTGATGAAGGAGTACGCGAAAGAATATCCCGAGTACGGATTTGAAAAACATAAGGGTTACGGAACGAAAAATCATATAGAAACGATCAAGGAGATCGGACCTTGCAAATTACACAGAAAAACTTTTATAAAAAACTTTTGGGAAGAGCGGGAGAGGTAAAAGCCGCCGAGTTTCTGAAGAAAAAGGGCTACGCGATAACGGACAAGAATTTCAAAACGCGGATAGGCGAAATAGACATCGTGGCGAGAAACGGCGAGTACGTCGTTTTCGTGGAAGTGAAAACGCGTACGGACGATTCGTACGGCGCGCCGTCCGAGGCGGTTGACTATAAAAAGCGCGAAAAATACAGGCTTGTCGCGGCGGAATATCTTCAAAAGAAAGACTTGACGGATGCGCCTTGTCGCTTCGACGTGGTCGAAATAGAGGACGGAAAAATAAATCATATAGAAAACGCGTTTTAGGCGTGAAAAACACTTGCAAAATAAATTTTTTTATGATATATTAGATAAGCTTACGGGCGTTCCGCTTGCGACAAAAAATCTCAAACCGCAATGAACGTTTAGTTATTTACGGAGGTATAAGCACAATGAGCAGCGTTATAGAAGCTATCAATAACGAAAACTTAAAAAAGGAAGTCCCCTCGTTCAACGTCGGCGATACCGTTAAGGTTATGGTAAAGGTTATCGAAGGCGACAGAGAAAGATTGCAGGCTTTCGAGGGCGTAGTTATCGCGAGAAAGCACGGCGGTATTTCGGAAACCTTTACGGTCAGAAGAATGTCGTTCGGCGTAGGCGTGGAAAAGACCTTCCCGATTCATTCGCCCAAGGTTGCGGACATCATCGTTACCAGAAAGGGTAGCGTCCGCAGAGCGAAGCTTTACTACCTTAGAGAAAGGACGGGTAAAGCCGCCAAGGTTAAGGAAAGAGCGGATAAATAATCGAAGCAAAAACGAAAGAGCTTGCAGGGCAACACCGTGCAGGCTTTTTTCATTCTCAAAAGTCGTGATAGCGCGTTAAACATTTTTAACGAAGCGTTTTTTGCGGAAATACGCCGTTAAATATTTTACTTTTTTTCTTAAATATTATATAATCATTAGAATAGGAAAAAAACAAAAGGGGATAGAGCGCGAATGATAGCCAAAACGGAGGCATTTTCACTGACGGGACTTTCGGGAATACCGGTTACGGTAGAAGTGGACGTTTTCAACGGAATTCCGCGGTTCGACCTCGTAGGGCTTGCGGATACCGCGGTTAAGGAAGCGAAGGAGAGAGTATGCTCCGCAATAAAAAACAGCGGCAGAAGCTTTCCCGCAAAGAAAATCATAGCCAATTTTGCGCCTGCGGACGTTAAAAAAGAAGGCTCTTCTTTCGATTTGCCGCTTGCCGTTGCCGTGCTTAAAGCGACGGGGCAGCTTATTTGCGATACCGACGACGCGGTGTTTATCGGAGAACTGTCGCTTGACGGGAGTCTTCGCCGCGTGAACGGCGTTTTGCCATCGGTGATTTCCGCAAGAGGCTACGGCAAGAAGAAATTCATCGTTCCCGCGGGCAATGCGAAGGAAGCTTCTTTCGTAGAAGGCGCTGTCGTCTACGGCGCGGCAAGTCTTAAAGAGGTTATAGACCATCTTTCGGGGCTTAACCCCATTACGCCCGAGGAAAAGAGAGATTATAGATCGGAAAAGGGGAAAAACCTTTACGACGCGGATTTGTTGTTCGTCAAAGGTCAAGCGGTGGCGAAGCGTGCGCTTGAAATAGCCGTTTCGGGCGGACACAACCTCCTATTCGTCGGAGCCCCGGGGACGGGCAAGACCATGCTCGCAAAGTGCATACCTACCATTATGCCCGACCTCACCTTCGAAGAGGCGTTGGAGACTACGAAAATTCATTCGGTAGCGGGGCTTTTAGCGGACGGTGACGGATTGCTTTTAACGAGACCGTTCCGTTCTCCGCACCATACGGCGACCACCGTGTCGCTGACGGGCGGCGGACCGCACGTAAAACCGGGGGAGATCAGTCTTGCGCATAACGGGGTTTTATTTTTGGACGAAATGCCCGAGTATTCCAGAGCTACGCTCGAAGCTTTGCGACAACCTTTAGAGGACGGAGTAATAACGGTGACGCGCGCGGCGGGTAGTATAAGATACCCCGCTAACTTTATGCTTTGCGGAAGCATGAATCCTTGCCCTTGCGGCAACTACGGTTCGGAGGACAAGGTTTGTACCTGCAGCCCGTCGCAGATAGCGAGGTATAACGCTAAAATTTCGGGACCGCTCCTCGATAGAATTGATATACGCGTAGAAGTAGACGGTGTTAAGTATACGGAGCTTACATCCACCGAGCAGACAGAAACGAGCGAAACGGTGCGCCGCCGCGTGAACAGGGTTCGCGAGATACAGAAAGAGCGGTTCAAAGAGGACGATATATTGACAAACAGCGATATGGGCGAAAAGCATATTGCAAAGTATTGCAATCTCAATGCGGAATGTGAAAGGACGCTCCGTACCGCTTATGAAAATTTAGGGCTTTCCCCCCGCGCGAGAAGCCGTATAATTAAAGTAGCTCGCACGATTGCCGATATGAGTGAAGCAAAGGAGATAGGGGTGGGGCATATAATGGAGGCAATCGGCTATCGCCATTCCTGAACGAATATAAGGGCGCATCTTGACGCTACGCGCTCGTCGGATTTGGTCGTTTGCCGAGACAATCTATACCGCTCTCCGTCGCCGAGTGAAGAAGTTTGCGGCTGCGTGCCGGTTTGGAAATATATATAATCAAAAGAGGAAACGTGATGAAATATACCGAAGGTGAAAAGCTTCTTATATGGCTCGATAGCTTTTTAGGACTCGAATACCGTCATAAAAAAGCGATTTTCGAGCTTGTAAAGGATAGCCCCGAAATTAAAAACGTTCTCGAAAGGAGTAAGGAATATTTCGTTACCGAAATCGGCGAAAAGGAATATGCGACGATATTAAACTCCGCCAACGCCTCTTACTTTTCGTATATTATGGACGGACTTGCGAGGCGGAATATAATCGCCGTCACAAGTCTTTCCGAGGGTTATCCCGAAGGTTTTCATAGTCTACCAATTCCGCCGCTCGTCCTTTATTGTAAGGGCGACGTAAAGCTATTAAGGAGCGAAAACTTCGCTATCGTCGGCAGTAGAAAAAGCCTTCCGCTTTCCGTAAAACTTGCCGAGGATTATGCCGAAAGGCTTGCCGAGGCGGGTTTTAATATCGTCTCGGGCATAGCGGAGGGCGTAGACGTCGCGGCTTTGGGAGCGGTAGTTCGTTCGAGTTATAAAGGAAGAGCGATAACCGTCGTTGCGGGCGGATTCGACAACGTATATCCAAGGAGCAATCACGCGCTGTTTGAGAAGATTGCGGAGACCGGACTTGCCGTGAGCGAGCAACCGCCCGACGTTGCGCCGCAACCGTTTTTATTTCCGGTGCGTAACCGGATAATCGCCGCGTTGAGTCGCGGGGTACTGGTGGTTTCGGGCGGAATGAAGAGCGGTACGCAGTACACGGCGCGTTTTGCGGAGGATTACGGCAAAGACCTTTTTGCCGTGCCGTATACGCCGAACGTCGCCTCGGGCGCAGGCTGTAACGAACTTATAAAGCTCGGCGCGCTTTTGACTGATTCGCCGACGGATATATTAAACTTTTACGGTAAAGAGACTACGAAGAAGGAACTAAACCTTTCCGACGACGAAAAAACGGTTCTTGCCGCGTTAAAGGACGGCGCGCTTCACGTGGACGCGCTTTGTAAAATAACGGGTAAAAAGATTTTTGAAATGACGCCGATAATTTCGGCTTTGGAGATAAAAGGAGCGGTCGCAAAGGCGGGGACCAACGTTTACGCGGCAACGCTTGATCTCTCGAAGGAGCATTAGAAGTAGATGGATTTAATTATAGTCGAGTCACCGCACAAGGCAAAGACGATAGAAAAATTTCTCAAAGGCAGCTATAAGGTAGACGCGTCGAAGGGACACGTCCGAGACCTTCCCGTCAATAGAATGGGGGTAAAAATCAAAGATAATTTCGAGCCGCACTACGAAATATCGCCCGATAAAAAGCAAGATATAAAACGCCTTAAAGAGGACGCCGAGAAAGCGGATAAAGTATATCTCGCAACCGACCCCGACCGCGAGGGGGAAGCCATTTCGTGGCACCTTGCGGAAGTTTTGGGGCTTGACGAAGACGCGGCAAATAGAATAGAGTTCAACGAAATATCCGAAAAAGCGGTAAAACACGCGCTTGATAATCCGCGTAAAATAGATATGAATCTCGTGGATGCGCAACAAGCGAGACGAGTTCTCGACAGAATCGTGGGTTACAGCGTTTCGCCGGCGGCAAGTTCAAGGCTTAACGAAAACCTTTCGGCAGGGAGAGTTCAATCGGTAGCTCTTAAAATGGTTGTGGACAGAGAACGCGAAATTCAGGCGTTCAAACCGCAGGAATACTGGAATTTAAGGGCTGAAGTCGCAAAAAAAGACGCTAACGACGGAGAAAAAACCGCGAAATTCAAGGTTCTTCTCGTAGAAAAGGACGGCAAAAAATATAAGCCCGCAAGCGCGGAAGAAGCGGCGGCGGCGGAATCGGAGCTTAAAAACGCGCAGTTCACCATTTCCAACGTGAAAAAGGCGGTTACAAAATCTCACGCGCCCGCGCCGTTTATCACGAGTACCCTTCAACAGGACGGCTCGATAAAGCTCGGGATAACCGCGCCGCAGGTCATGCAGATAGCGCAAAGACTGTACGAGGGTGTGGAAACTCCGCACGGCAACGTCGCGCTGATAACGTATATGAGAACGGACTCGGTGCGAATCTCGACCGAAGCGCAGAAAGCCGCGCTCGCGTTCATAGCGGAAAATTACGGCGATAAATACGTTCCGGAAAAGCCGAATTTCTACCGTTCCAAAAAGGACGCGCAGGACGCGCACGAGGCTATTCGTCCGATAGACGTGAAAAGAACGCCCGAAAGCGTTAAAGACATACTCGACAAAAATCAGTACAGACTGTATAAGCTTATATACGAAAGGTTTATCGCATCGCAGATGGCGGAAGCTTTATACGACAGCGTGGGCGTGGACGTGCGCGCCGCGGCGTACACCCTTAAAACGAGCGGTAAAACGCTTATATTCAAGGGGTATACCGCAGTGTACGACGATACGAAAAAGGAAGAGGACGAGGAGAGCGGAAACGCGCTTCTGCCGCCGCTCGAAGTCGGAGAAAACCTCGACCTTAAAGACCTTTTGAAGGAGCAGAAATTCACGAAGCCGCCGACAAGGTTCACCGAAGCGACGCTTATAAAAAATATGGAAGACAAGGGGATAGGCAGACCTTCCACTTACGCGACTATAATGGCGAAGCTTACGGACAAAAAGCGCGAGTACGTCAGAAAGGAGAAGAAATATCTCGTGCCGAACGACGTGAGCTATCAGCTTATAGACTTTCTCGTGAAATATTTCCCCGACATAATGAACGTCGGTTTTACGGCGAAGATGGAAGATAGTTTAGACGATATAGGCGAGGGCGGCAAGGACTGGCACAAGCTTATCGCGGACTTCTACGGACCGTTCGAGGAGCAGCTTAAAAAATCCAAAGTGACGGACGTTCTGTGCGATAAATGCGGCGCGCCCATGATAATAAACAGCGGCAGATACGGCAATTATTACGCCTGCTCCAACTATCCCGAATGTAAAAACATAAAGCCCGTAAACGAAAAAATAGTAATACCGACGGATAAAATATGCGACAAATGCGGCGCGCCTATGGTGGAAAGAGAAGGGAAGTTTGGCAAATTCCTTGCCTGCTCCAACTATCCGACCTGTAAAAACACGGTAAGTCTTACCGAAACGGCGGGAGTATGCCCCAAGTGCGGTAAGCCCACCAAGAAGATGACGAGCCGTACGGGCAAAATTTTCTACGGCTGTTCCGGATATCCCGATTGTAAATTTATGAGCTGGGATATGCCGACCGGTAAACTTTGTCCCGAGTGCGGAGAGTACCTCGTGGCGGTAGACGGCAAGGTTAAATGCTCTAATAAAAAATGCAAATACACCGAGGGCATGCAAAACGCCTCGGGCAAAGCTTAAAATGCAGAAAGTAAAAGTAATCGGCGCGGGACTTGCGGGCGCGGAAGCGGCGTTGTACCTTTCCTCGCACGGCGTGGCGGTGACGCTTGTCGATATAAAACCGAATAAATGCACCCCCGCGCATACCGATAAAAATTTTGCCGAACTCGTCTGCTCTAACTCGCTGAAAAGCTCTGACGTATACGGAAACGCTGCGGGGCTGTTAAAGGAAGAAATGAGAAGGCTCGGCTCGTTTTTAATGTCGGCGGCGGATAAAACCAAAGTCCCCGCAGGCGGCGCGCTCGCGGTCAACAGAACGGAATTTTCCCGCATAATCACCGAAGAAATACGTTCGAGAGACAATATAGAAATCGTTTCGGAAGAAGCGAAAAAAATAGACGAAAGCGAGCTTACGATAATCGCGACGGGACCGCTTACGACTGACGCGCTGTCGAATGCGATAAAAGAAAAAGTAGGCGGCGGCTTGTTCTTTTTCGACGCGTCCGCGCCCATCGTTTCGGCGGAAAGCGTGGATATGGGGCACGCCTTTATCGGCGACAGATACGACAAAGGAAACGGCGATCACCTGAACTGCCCGATGAACAAAGAGGAGTACGAGGCGTTTATAGAGGAGCTTTTAAAAGCCGAACGTGCGGAGCTTCACGGATTCGAGAACGCGGCGGTGTTCGAGGGGTGTATGCCGATAGAGGTTATGGCGGCGCGCGGTAAAGATACTCTCCGTTTCGGTCCGTTAAAGCCCGTGGGGCTAACCGATCCTAAAACGGGCAGATGGGCGTACGCGTGCCTGCAGCTAAGGAGAGAAGACGAAGCTGGCAGTATGTATAACCTCGTGGGCTTTCAGACCAACCTGAAATTTCCCGAGCAGAAGCGCGTGTTTTCTATGATACCCGCGTTAAAGAACGCAGAATTTTTGAGATACGGCGTTATGCACAGAAACACGTTTATCAATGCGCCCGAGGCTCTTAACGTAAACCTGTCGCTCAAAAACGCGGAAAACGTTTTGTTCGCGGGGCAGATAACGGGCGTCGAGGGCTACGTCGAAAGCGCGGGAACGGGACTTCTCGCCGCGATATATTCAGAACGAAAAATAAACGGAAAACCCGAAAAGCTCGTGCCGGAAACTACCGTTCTCGGCGCGCTTATGAAATACATAACGACGCCTAATCCTTCTTTTCAGCCGATGAACGCGAATTTCGGCATTATGCCGCCGCTCGCGGAGAGAATAAGGGACAAGGCGGAGAGAAAGAGAAAAATCGCAGAAAGAAGTCTTTCGGAAATCGAAAGGTTTATAAAGGAATGCGGAGAGTGAAAAAAGCAAAAAAAGGAGACGAAAAATGACGGAATTTATGGGAACGACCATTTGCGCGGTAAAAAGAAACGGGCAAACGGCAATCGCGGGCGACGGGCAGGTGACGATGTCGCAGTCGATAATTTTTAAGAACAACGCTGTTAAAGTGAGGAGAATTTATAACGGAAGCGTGATATTCGGTTTCGCGGGATCCGTTGCGGACGCGTTTACGCTTTCCGAAAGGTTTGAAGAAATGCTCAACAAGTTTTCGGGCAATCTTATGCGCAGCGCGGTGGAGCTTGCCGAGCTTTGGCGTTCGGATAAGGTGAGAAAGCTCGAAGCGATGATGATAACTGCGGATAAAGACACGCTTCTCATCGTGTCGGGGACGGGCGAAGTGATAGAGCCGGAAGACGGCGTATGCGCGATAGGCAGCGGCGGAAACTACGCTTTGGCGGCGGCGCGCGCGCTCGTTTCGGAAACCGATTATTCCGCGGAAGAAATCGCGAAAAAATCGCTGCAAATAGCAAGCGATATTTGCGTGTTTACTAATTCGCACATAACCTGCGAGGTCATATAAAAACGGCAAAAAGGAGTTTTAATAAGATGAATTTAACGCCAAAACAAATAGTAGCAGAGCTTGATAAATATATCGTAGGGCAGACGGAAGCGAAAAAGGCGGTGGCGATAGCCCTCCGTAACCGTTACAGAAGAAGCCTTCTTTCCAAAGCGGACATGGAGGAAATCACCCCCAAGAACATTATAATGAAAGGACCTACGGGCGTAGGTAAAACGGAGATAGCAAGAAGGCTTGCAAGACTCGTCGGCGCGCCGTTTATTAAGGTTGAAGCGACCAAATATACCGAAGTAGGCTACGTCGGCAGAGACGTGGAATCTATGATAAGAGACCTTGCCGAATGTTCGGTGCGCCTCGTTAAAGAAGAACGCTTAAAAAAAGTTACCGAAAAAGCGGGAGCGACGGTAGACGGCAAGCTTGTTAAAATAATCGCCGCGGCAAGGCGCGCGGACAAGGGCGAAACCCCAGACGCGATATTCGAACAGAACATTGCGGAAGGTCTTAAAAAGGGTTACTACGACAACGAGGTCATAGAAATCGACATCGTAGACACGCCGAAGCCTATGGAGCTCGTCCCGGGCGGCGCGGAGATAAGCATAGGCAGCATATTCGGCGACTTTATGCCGAAAAAGCACAAAAAACGCAAGCTCACCGTAAAGGAAGCGCGCGAAATTATGCTGGCGGAAGAAGCTGACAAGCTTATCGATAACGACTCCGTGAACGAAGAAGCGATTCGCCGCGCCGAGCAGGAAGGCATAATCTTCATCGACGAAATAGATAAGATCGCGGCTAAAGGCACAAGCTCCGGCGGACAGGACGTATCGCGCGAGGGCGTTCAGAGAGACATTCTGCCTATAGTGGAAGGCTCGACCGTAATGACTAAATACGGCGCGATAAAAACCGATTATATTCTGTTTATCGCGGCGGGCGCGTTCCACGTTTCCAAAGTGTCCGACCTTATTCCGGAACTTCAAGGAAGATTTCCGATAATGGTTGAACTTGAAAGTCTGACGAAAAAGGACTTCGTGGAGATTTTAACGACGCCGAAAAACGCCATCACCATTCAGTACGCAAAGTTGCTTTCGACCGACGGAGTTGAGCTTAAATTCACAGACGAGGCGATAGAACTTCTTGCGGGGATCGCCGTGGAGATGAATGCCGCGAGCGAGGACATCGGCGCGAGAAGACTGCACACCGTTATGGAAAATCTTTTGGAAGACGTTTCCTTTAACGCGGACGGCACCGGTAAGGCGGTCGTAGTGGATAAGGCGTTTATAGAAGAAAAGCTTGGTAAAGAAATGAAGAGCAAGGACTTAAAGAAGTACATTCTTTAAATTAAGTCGTTGCATTGAAAACAATTTTAAACGCAAAAACGACGAAAACGACGTTTTGCGGCAAAGAATAAAGGAAAGAAATTATGTTAAACGTCCCGAAAGGCACGAAAGACCTGCTTCCGCAGGACGCCTATAAATGGCATTTTATAGAAAAAACCGCGCGCGAGATAGCCGCGGAATATAATTTTAAGGAAATACGCACGCCCACTTTCGAGCATACGGAGGTTTTTCTCCGCGGAGTCGGCGAAACCACCGACGTAGTTAACAAGGAAATGTACACTTTCCTCGACAAAGGCGGCAGGAGCATAACCTTAAAGCCCGAGGGAACTGCGGGCGTTGCGCGCGCGTTTATAGAAAACGGTTTGCAGGGCGGCGCGCTTCCCGCAAAGCTTTATTATATCACAAGCTGTTTCCGTTACGAACGCCCGCAGGCGGGGAGACTACGCGAATTTCACCAGTTCGGCGTGGAATTTTTAGGAGCATCACGTCCTTCTGCGGACGCGGAAACCATACTTCTCGCTAAAAATTTTCTCGATAGAATAGGTGTAAAAAACGTAACGCTCCACATAAACAGCATCGGTTGTAAAGAGTGCAGAAAAGAGTACCATGCCGCGCTTTTACGTTATCTGAAAGCGCACGAAGAAAACTTGTGTCCTCTTTGCAGAGAGCGTATGGAAAAGAATCCGCTCCGCGTCCTCGATTGCAAAAACGAGGAGTGTAAAAAAATCACGGCGGGCGCGCCCAAAATTCTCGATTATCTTTGCGACGACTGCAGGACGCATCTCGAAAAAACCGAAAAGCTACTTCGCGAAGCCGGTGTGGAGTTTGTTTTGGATCCGAATATCGTGAGAGGGCTCGATTATTATTCGCGTACCGTTTTTGAATTTGTTTCGGAAGAAATCGGTGCGCAAGGCACGGTACTCGGCGGCGGAAGATACGACGGACTTATATCGTCTATCGGCGGCTCGGACGTGGCTGGCATAGGCTTTGCCGCAGGGATAGAAAGATTGCTTTTAGTTCTCGAAAACACGGGCGTTAAGATTCCCGAGGAGAGCGGCGTAACCGTCTACTTCGCGCCGATGGGCGAAGAGGCGAGCGAAAAAGCGTTCATTCTTACCGAAAATTTGAGAAAACTCGGCGTGACCGCGGAAACCGACCACGTCGGCAGGGGCATAAAAGCGCAGTTTAAATACGCGGATAAAATCGGGGCGAAATTCGTCGGCGTGATAGGCTCGGACGAGCTTAATAAAAACGTCGTCAAGCTTAAAGATATGTCGAGCGGCGAAGAAAAGGAAGTTCCCTTTAATAGTCTCGCCGAAAGTTTTCTCAATAAATAAACGATTATGAAAGAGCGCGTTATAGTGACAAAAGTGAGTGATGACGGCGGGAAAATCGCCACCGTCAAGCTCGATAAAAAGACGGAATGTGCGGGGTGCGGAATGTGTGCGTTTCCCAAAAACGCGGATAGTATAGAAATGAAAGCGGAAAACGTTGCGGGTGCAAACGTCGGAGACACCGTTTTAATCGAGCGGGAAAAGGACGGCAGACTGTTTGCATCTCTTATGGTGTTTGCCGTGCCGCTTCTGCTCATCGGACTTGCCGCACTCATCGCGCTCACTGTCATAAAAAAAGAAATCTGGATATTATTGTTAAGTTTAATTTTCCTTATATTGTGGTATACTATTTTAGTGGCGATCGACAAAAAACTGCAAAAATCGAAAGGTTTTAGCTGGCGCGTCGCGGAAATTATAGATAAAGGAGAAGAAAACGATGATAAAGGAGATAGCGGGGAGAGCGGAATTTAGCGAGGAATTAAAAGGCGATTTACCCGTGCTTGCGGATTTTTACGCGAGCTGGTGCGCGCCTTGCAAAATGCAAACCCCGATACTTTACGACTTCGCGGAAGCGGCGACGGATAAAGTCCGCGTAATAAAAATCGACGTAGACGTCAACGCGGAAACTGCAAGCGAATACGGCGTGGATTCCATACCGACGCTCGCGCTGTTCGTCGGCGGCACGGAGAAGGATAGAAGGGTGGGGCTTACGTCTCGCTCGGAGCTTTCCGATATGCTTATAAAATATTTACGATAGGAATACGAGCAATGCGGGGCGCGCCGAAAGTACCGAAAAAGCAAATCGGCGCGAATTCGTTAGGGCGTATAAAAACATTCAAAAGAAAAAGGACAGGTAAAAATATGCAGTATCAATCGGCTTTAAGTCTCATCGAAACCGAAGTAGCAATCAAGTTTATCAAGGATAAGTTTGAACAAGAGCTTGCAAAGGCTCTTAACCTCACGAGGGTGTCCGCCCCGCTTTTCGTTTTGCCGGAAACGGGACTTAACGACAATCTTAACGGTTATGAGCGCGCGGTTAGGTTCGATATTTTGACGCTCGGCAAGGAGGTTGAAATCGTGCAGTCTCTTGCCAAGTGGAAGAGAATGGCTCTCGCTAAATACGGGTTTAAGCCGGACACGGGGCTTTACACCGATATGAACGCCATTCGTCGCGACGAGGTTTTGGACGAAATGCACTCGGCGTACGTCGATCAGTGGGACTGGGAAAAGATTATAACGAGAGAAGAACGCAGATATTCGTACTTAAAAAAGACTGTACGGAAGATTTACGGCGCGATAAAAAGGCTGTCCGCCGCAGTGAATAAAGAATACCCCGCATTAAAGCAGGAGCTTCCCGACAAGATAACCTTTTTGTCTTCCGAAGAGCTTTTAAAAGAATACCCCGATATGCCTGCAAGAGAAAGGGAGAACGTCGTTGCGAAAAAATACGGCGCGGTGTTCATCTATCATATAGGCGGCAGATTAAAGGACGGGACGATTCACGACGGCAGAGCCGCCGATTACGACGACTGGCGGTTTAACGGCGATATAATTTTGTGGAACGACGTGCTTTCTCGCGGTTTTGAAATATCCTCGATGGGAATAAGGGTAGACGAAACGAGTCTCGTAAAACAGCTCCGCGCAAAAGATGAGCTTTACAAGCTAAAAAACGACTATTGCAAGGGAATAATGAGCGGCGCGCTTCCCCTTACGATCGGCGGCGGAATAGGTCAGTCGAGGCTTTGTATGTACTTTTTGAAAAAAGCGCACATCGGCGAAGTACAGTCCTCCGTGTGGTCTGAAGAAGCGATAAAGAAAAACGCCGAAAAAGGAATACACCTCCTCTAATGGGCGTGGCAGACAGAACGGAGCTTCTCATAGGTAAAGAGAAGGTACAAAGGCTTGCTAGCGCGTCGATTGCGCTGTTCGGCGTAGGCGGCGTAGGCGGTTTTGCGGCGGAGGCGCTTGTGCGGAGCGGCGTCGGCGCGATAACCGTGTTCGACAACGACTGTATAGCGGAAAGCAACCTAAACAGGCAAATTATTTCTACTGCGAATAATATCGGCGAGGACAAGACGGAAGCGATAAAAAAGCGGCTTTTATCTATCAATCCCGCGCTAAAATTAAACGCATATAAGGAATTTTATCTACCCGAAACGGCGGATAAATATGACCTTTCTTTATTCGACTACGTGCTTGACGCGGTTGATACCGTTGCGGCAAAGATTGAGATAATACGCAGGGCAAAGAACGCGGGCGTACCCGTAATTTCGTGTATGGGGACGGGCGGTAAAACCGATCCGACGAGGCTTAAAGTCGCGGATATCTCTAAAACGACGGAATGTCCGCTCGCCAGAGTTATGAGACGAGAGCTGAAAGAACGCGGTATAACGGGGGTAAAAGTGGTGTATTCGGACGAAAAGCCCGTGAAAGACGAAGCGGCGATGCAAAACGCGGAAAGGGTGAAATGCGGCAGACCTTCGCCGCCATCTATGATTTTCGTTCCGGCGGCGGCAGGGCTGATTCTCGCACGAGAAGCGATCTTCGGGATATTAGAAAGAGAGTAGAAGCGTTCGGAATATGATAGCAAAAGACAAAAGGAGACCTAAAATGAAATACGTTATAGCATCGGATTTGCACGGTTCGAGCGTGTACGCGGAAAAACTTGCGGAAATTTTCAGAGAAGAAAATGGGGATAAGCTCGTTCTGCTCGGCGATATATATAACCACGGACCGAGAAATCCCCTTCCCGAGGGGTACGCGCCGATGATGGTTGCAAAGACGCTCAACGCGATGAAAAGCGACCTTATAGTTGTAAAGGGGAATTGCGACAGTCAGGTAGATACCCTTATATCGGAGTTCGATTTTATAGAAGACCTCGTAGTAACGAGCGGCGAAAAATGCGCGTTTCTAACGCACGGACACGTTTATAATAAAGACGCCGCCCCGAAAACCAAATTCGACGCGGTGATATACGGGCATTTTCATACGGGTTTTATCGAGAGAATAGACGGAACGGTTTATGCTAACGCAGGTTCTCTGTCGTTGCCTAAAAACGGCACGCCGTCCTCTTATATGACCTTGGAAAACGGCGAACTTATTTTAAAAGACACTCTTTCCCGTAAGGAAATAGCGAAAATAAAAATATAATGTTAAAAGACACAAACGGGCGGGGAAAATTCCCCGCCCTTTTGTGTCTTAAAAGTAAAAGATTATAATTCTTTAATGCACTTCCTCGGGCATTTGGAAAGGCAGGTAAGGCAACCCGTGCATTTTTCATAATCGAATACGGGGAGGTTATTTACCATCGTGATAGCCTTTTCGGGGCAAACCTTCGCGCACATTCCGCACGCTATACAGCCGACCTTGCACGCGTCCATAACGGTTTTGCCCTTACATTCGGAAGAACACGCGACGTAAATCGCCGCAGACTTCGGAATAAGCTCTATAACCTTTTTCGGGCAACCCTTAACGCAAAGTCCGCACGCTTCGCACAGCGCGCCGTTCACTTTTGCAACCTCGTCGTTTACCTTAATCGCGTGATAGGGGCAAACCTTTTCGCAAGAGCCTCCGCCGAGGCAACCGTAAGTGCAGACTTTCCTACCGCCCATAAACGTCGATTGTGCCGCGCAGCCTTCGTTTCCGACATAATCGAATTTATCGAGCGCGACCTTTCCGCCCGCGCATTTGACGACTGCAATCTTCGCGCCGCCCGCTGAGAACGGCACGCCGAGAATTTCCGCGATTTTAGCTTTGTTTTCGGTAGGGGTAGGTCCGCAGGAGCTTATGTCCGCTTTGCCCGCGGAAAGAGCCGCCGCAAAGTCCGCGCAGCCCGCATAACCGCAGCCGCCGCAGTTGGCATTGGCAAGCTGTTCTTTAATTTTTTCCGCTTTTTCGTCTACGGGAACGGCGCAGAGCTTTGAAACGAGAACGATAAACGCCGCAAAAACGACGGCAAGCACCGCCACCAAGCCGATAACGACGAGTAGCGTTTCCGTAGAGATAGGATTAAGTAATAAATGCGTCATATAAAAGTCTCCTTAACAAGGCGTTAAATCAGTGCAAAAACATAGAATGCCATAGCGATAAAGCAGGCGGTAATCATAGCGATAGGGAAGCCTTTCAGGTGTTTTTTTACGCCGTTTCTCGCAATTTTTTCGCGCAGACCGCTCATGATAACGATAGCTACGGTAAAGCCTATGCCCGCGAACAGTCCGTATAAAACCGCGTAGCCCATATTCATCCGGGAAGCGGAAATGCCTATTAAAGAAGCAATCTGTCCCGCGTCTATAACGAGTTCTGCGACGCCGAGAACCGCGCAGTTCGTGGTGATAAGCGGCAGATATATGCCCATCGCGTTATAAAGCGTCGGCGAGAATTTTTTAAGAGCCATTTCTATCATCTGTACTATTGCCGCGATAATGAATATGAAAACGATAATTTCCATAAACTCTATGCCGAGCGGTACGAGAACGTAGGTGTAAAGAGGGTAGGTGATAAGGCATGTTAGCGTCATAACGAATGTAACCGCAAGCCCCATTCCGAGCGCGCTTTTAAAGTCCTTCGATACGCCGAGGAACGGGCATATTCCCAAAAATTGCACCACGACGAAGTTGTTTATAAACACCGCAGAGATAACGATCAATATAAATTCGGTCATTTATTTTGCCTCCGTATTCGCCGCGGTTTCGCCGCAGTTAGTCGTGCCGTTTGCGCCGCTGTCTGTTTTGGCGCTTTTCGCGTGTTTGTCTTCTTCAAAGCTCTTGAATTCCGCAATCTTCTTTTTCCGCTCGGCGCAGTCCATAACGACCGAGAAAAGCGCGATAAACACGGCGAACGTGAAGAACGCGCCCGCGCTTTGAGCAAAGAATTCGATTTTGAAATCCCACAGTTTAAATCCGAACGCCGAACCCGAGCCGAGAATTTCTCTTACCGCACCCATAAGCGTCAACGCGATCGTGAATCCGAGTCCCATAAACAGTCCGTCGCATGCCGAGGCAAGCACGCCGTTTTTGGAAGCGAAGCTTTCCGCGCGCGCGAGAATGATGCAGTTTACAACGATAAGGGGTAGGTAAAGTCCCATAGAAGAATATATATCGGGCAGGAGCTTATCGAGGACGAGCCTTACGATGGTAACGAAAGTCGCTATAATAAGCACGAACGCGGGGATACGCACTTCTTTGGGAATAACCCTACGAAGAAGCGAGATAATCATATTGCTGCATATTAGAACGAAGGTAACCGCAAGCCCCATACCTACGCCGTTCATAGCCGCCGTCGTAAGCGCGAGGGTGGGGCATGTGCCGAGAACGAGTCGTAACGTCGGGTTGGAATAAATAAGACCGTCCGTCGCTATTTTTTTATAATTATTTTTCATTTTGTCGTTTCTCCCAAATACTTAACGACGCAGTTTACGGCGTTGCAATGCGCTGTTGCGGTGTAGGTCGCGCCGGTGTTGGGCTGATTGCCCGTTTTATTGTCGGACGAAAAATACCCCTCGCCTTCTTTATAATTCGCGGTGACGTCTTCGAGCTTAAAGCCGTCGTAGTAATCCGTCCCGAACTTGCTCATAAGGGTTTGCTTTTCGTAGCTTTCGAGAACTACCTTCTCAATCGAATAAACGTCGCCGTTTTCGTAGACGAGAACCCAAAGGGTAACCGAGCCGTTCTTAAAGCCCTTATATCCCGTCGTCTGAAACAAGAGGTCGTCGCCTATTTTATAAAGCTTGTTTATCGAACCGAACTCGTATTCGATGGTAGAACCATCGTCGATAATAACCTCATCGACGGATTTTGTCTCGCCGTAAATTTTGGCGATGGCGCGTTCGGTGCGCTCTTCGGCGGAGACGTATAAAACGTCGTTGAGAACCGCAAGCAGTCCGCCCGAAATAACCGCGATTATAAGCAGAGTGAATATACAACGAAACCAAACGTTTTTGAATATTTTAGCCATTTTTCGCCGCCTTTTCCGCTTTGACCTTTTTCTCGCGAACGTACCCGAACGGGCGTTGAACGATAAATTTGTCGATAAGCGGAACGATTAAGTTCATTAAGAGTATCGCAAAGGATACGACTTCCATTTTCGTCGCCGCGCGAAGCCCCGCAGTCAGAAGTCCCAGAGCCACGAAGTAGATAATGTTTCCGAGTTTTGTGTTCGGTGTGGTAACGTAGTCGGTTGCCATAAAAATCGCGCCGAGGATAAGTCCGCCCGAAAGGATAGAGGGGAGGAAAACGTTAAAGTCGAACCCCGCGAGACACACCGCGAAAAGTCCTTCGACCGCGATATAAATAATCGGGTATAAGGGGTTAATCACCTTGCACACCGCAAGATAAATTCCGCCGAGAATAAGAGCAACTTTGCATGTTTCGCCTATACAGCCTTGAAGCCCCGTGCCGAGCAGTAAATCCCAATTTGAGAGCGAAACGCCGTTGCCTTTAAGAAGCCCTTCGAGAACGGTTGCGCCGGTCGTTACGGAAGAACCCGTGCCGCCTATCGCGCCGATCGATGGGTAAAGCCACGCGCCGACCACAGACTGAAAGGACATAAATATGAAAATTCTGCCGACTATGGCGGGGTTTACGAGGTTGTTGCCCGTGCCGCCGAACAGCATTTTAACGACTATAATCGCGAAAACGCTGCCGAGAACGGGGGCGTACCACGGATAATTAGTTCCGATAGTCATTCCGACGAGAAGTCCCGTAACGCACGAGGTGTAATCGAAATTCTTTGCGATTTCCTTAAAGCTTTTGCCCGCGATAAGGAGGAATATAAATTCGCTCGCTACCGCGGAGAAGAGGGAAAGCGCGAGAATGAGAAGGGCTTTAAGCCCGAAATACACCACGCCCATAACGCACGCGGGGAGCAAAGCTATGCACACGCGCTGCATAATCTTTTTAGTGGAGTTCGCTCTCTTGACGTGCGGAGAGGGCGACCATGTAAGTAAGCTTTGATTTGCTTCGTTCATTTTTTGCTCGCCTCCCTGATTTTTTGTTTAACGCCGCTTATGCTCTGCACGAGGGCGCGTTTAGCCGGGCAGTTATAAGCGCACAGCCCGCATTCTATGCAGTTCATCGCGCCGTAGCGTTTTGCGTTTTCGAGGTCTCCCGCAATAGCAAAGCTCTCGATATACATCGGCATAAGCCGCATCGGGCAGTTTTTTGCGCATACGCCGCAATTTATGCAGTTAGAAGGCTCTTCGAGAGAGGTCTCCGTCCTCGTAAGACACAATATACCCGAATCGGTTTTTCTCGTGTATTGATTAAGGCTTCCGAGCGCGCGTCCCATCATAGGTCCGCCCGCGACAACTTTCGCGGTGTCGTCCGACTTGCCGCCGCATTCCTCTGTTAAATCCGCAAAGCTCGTTCCGATAGGCGCTTTAAGGTTTGAAGGCTCCTTAATCCCCCTGCCGCTCACGGTAAGCACCGTTTCGGTAAGCGGCTTGTTCAGCTCCACCGCTTCGTAGCAGGCGAGGGCGGTTTTTACGTTCTGAACGCAAGCGCCCGCGTCGAACGGCATTTTGCCGCACGGCACTTTTCTGCCCGTAGTGCAGTATATAAGGTGCTTTTCGCTACCCATAGGGTATTGCTTGCGAAGGGGAACGACGGTAACGTCGTCGTATTTTAGAAAGGCTTCTATAGCCTCCGGCTTATTCACTTCTATACCGATGACGATGTTTTTAACGCCGAGAATTTCCGCAATTATTTTACTGCCCTTATAAATATCGTCAGTGCGTTCTAATAGAAGCCTGAAATCGCAGGTGAGATACGGCTCGCATTCCGCGCCGTTTATGACGAGAACGTCGAGCGGCGTTTTTGGGGAGAGCTTTATCGCCGTGGGAAAGCCCGCGCCGCCGAGACCTACGATGCCCGCGTCCGCGATGCGTTGCTTCATCGTCTGCGGCGTTTTTTCGGATAACGCGGGGAAGAACTCCTCTTCGCCCGAGAAATCGTTTTCGATAACGACGTGCGTTTGTATCTGTCCCAAGCCGTTTTGTAAATTTTCGATAGCGGTAACCGTCCCCGCGACGGAAGCGAAAACGTTAGCGGAAACCGCGCCGCTTGCCGCGCCGATAAGCGTACCTTTTTTAACCTTTTCGCCGACGGCGACGGCGGGGGTAGCGGGCGCGCCAATATGTTGCGCCATGCTGATTTTTACGATCTTCGGCTCGTTTGCAATTCGGATAGGCGCATTTCGGGACAGCTTCGTGCCGCGAATTTTACTGCCGTACGGATAGTATCTTGCTCTTTGTAAACCCAAAGTAATCACTCCTTTTTCAATAGAAAAGCTCAAATTAGTAATAGGCCTTGTCCTGTTCCTTCCGTTTCTCAGTCGTTTCCCCGAACATATTTACGTTGCAAATTTTTTCATACAGTCCGCCGCTCATATATCTTTTCGGAATAATTCTTAAAATCAGAACCGTCGCGAGTCCTACTAAAATTCCGCTTGCCGCGCCTATCGCCGCAAGATACGGGAGATAAACGAAGAACCCGAAATCGTTTGCAACGAGACAGAAAACCGCGTTCTGACAAACCGAATTTATAACCGCGCCGAGCGCGCTCGCCGCCGTGACGCTCGTTTTTTTGAAGAACGCTATCACAATAATTTCCGCAGAGAAAGCGACTATCCCTGCGGGGAGAGAATATATCATAGCCGAAATATTCCCCGAAAAGACGCTTCCTAAAACGCATTTTATAATAAGCACGGCGGCGCCGTAAGGAACGCCGAGCGTTATCGCCGCAAGCAAAACGAAAATATTGGATATTCCCATTCTCGCGGAAGGGATAAAAAGCGGCGGAAACAAGCTTTCTATAACGAACGCGATAAGCGCGAGCGCGGAGAAAATTCCGCACGCGGCTATTTTATAAACCGTTCTTCCGTTTCCGAACGAAGCGTCTTTCGTTTCGCTTGTCTCTCTCGTTTCGCGCGGTTTTATCATAGGCAATGCCTCCTCGAACAAAAGCCCGTAGTAGGCGAGGAGGGTGAATATCCTACGCCGGTCGGCTTGACCACGATTTTTCTCGGCGCACAGATAATGCTGCCCGAACCGCTTATCGCGGGAAAGCTTACGCAGGGCGAGGAATGAGAGCAGTTGCTTTCCGTCATTTTGACGGTACGCTGTTTCGTATCGAAGGTCAAAACGTTCACCGCGCTCTCCTCAGAAACGCCCTTAATCGTCACCGTGCTTTTTTCTAAAGAAACCTCTATAAACTCCGAAAACTCGGTGGAAAGCGAATAATCTTTGGGGCTGTCGTATTCGAGAGAAAAGGCTTCTTTTCCGTCTATGGTTATTAAAAACCCCTTCGCTTCGCTTTTTTTCGTCAAAATCACAAAGCCGAGAAAGAGCGCGAAAACGAGAACGAGGATAAAAGCGTATATAAAAATATCCCTTGCGGCAAAAAAGGGCGGGCGAAGCGTGCTTTTTGTGCCGTCGCCGCTATATACAAACCGCGTTTTTTTCGTTTTCGTTTCACACTACCCCATTATAATAATGTTTAAATAATATTTTAGCCTAACCCCGAAAAAATGTCAAACGAACGGACGAAAAAAACATCTTAAAACATTTTACATTTTTTATCCTGCCGTTAAGATTTTTTAATAGACCGCTTTGAAAAAGTTTATCAAACATAATAAAGTTTAAGTTGAGAAGGAAAGAGAAAGCTTTATAAAAGACGCTTAAAAACGCTTGCGTTTCGGCGTGTTTTGATATACAATAAATTAAATGAACGAAAAGATAAGCCGCGTGCAGGGTTTCGCGGGCGAATTAAAGCTCGCCGTGACCTGCGCTTCGGGACTGGAAAAAACGCTAAAAAGCGAAATAAAAAGGCTCGGCTACGGAGAGCCGCCCGCCGATAACGGCACGCTCGTTATAGAAAATTGCGACGCGCTCGCGGCGGCGAGACTTAACCTTAATCTCCGCACTGCGGACAGAGTGTATATAGTTCTCGCGGAGTTCAGGGCGGAAAGTTTTGACGAGTTGTTCGAGGGCGTATCCGCCGTCCGTTTCGAGGACTTTATCCCCAAAAACGGCGCGATTACGGTGAACGGCAAGTGCGTTAAAAGTAAGCTGTTCTCTATATCCGACTGTCAGAAAATCGTAAAAAAGGCGATAGCGACGCGGCTATGCAAAAAGTACGGCGTAAAAACGCTTCCCGAAAACGGCGCAAATTACGACGTGGAATTTTCCTTATACAAAGACGCGGCGAGAATAATGCTTAACACGAGCGGCGCGGGGCTTCATAAGCGCGGTTATCGAGATATGGTAGGCATCGCTCCGATACGCGAAACGCTTGCCGCAGGGCTCGTTTTAATGAGCGATTATTATAAAGACCGCGCTTTCGCCGATCCCTTCTGCGGTTCGGGAACGATAGCGATAGAAGCGGCAAAAATCGCCCTTAATATTGCGGGCGGCGCGGGCAGAAGCTTCGCGTTCGAGGAGTGGAAAAATTTCGACGGAAAATGGATTAAACTCGCCAAGGAAGAGGCAAGAGACAGAGAAACGCGTAACGCGGACGTAAAAATTTTCGCTTCCGATATAGATCCCAAGGCGATAAAGCTTGCCAAGAGACACGCGGAGCGCGCGGGGGTTGCGGATAAAATAGAGTTTGCCGTTTCCGACGTCGCTAAATTCAAGCCATTCGGCGAATACGGAACTATCGTGACCAATCCGCCGTACGGCGAAAGGGTTTACGATAAAGAGGAAGCCGAGGCGTGCTACAAAAAGCTGTTTAAGAGCCTTAAAGGCGCGGACGGCTGGTCGCTGTTTCTTATCACCGCGGCAAAGAATTTCGAGCGGGTTTTCGGCAAAAAGGCGGACAGAGAAAAGAAATTGTTTAACTCTAACAAAGAGTGCAGATTTTATTATTATTACGGCAAAAGACCGCCGAAAGGCGAATTTTCGGAATAAAATAAATATAGAAAATAAAAAAGGAGATATAAACGATGAACGTTTTGGTAACGGGCGGCGCGGGTTATATAGGCTCGCACACGACGGTGGAACTGTTAAATGCGGGGCATAGCGTCGTTTGCGTGGATAACCTTGTCAACAGTAAGGTAGAAGCGGTAAAACGCGTAGAAAAAATAACGGGGAAGAGCGTAAAATTCTACGAGGGCGATATTCGCGACAGAAAGATTCTCGACAGGATTTTTGAAGAAAACAAGATAGACGCGGTTATAAACTTTGCGGGGCTTAAAGCGGTGGGCGAATCCTGCGCAAAGCCGCTCGAATACTACGAAAACAATATAGAAGGGCTTCTTATCCTTATGTTCGCGATGCGCGACCACGGCGTAAAGAATCTCGTATTCTCTTCGTCCGCAACGGTATACGGCAAGCCGAAGAGCGTGCCGATAAGAGAGGATTTTCCGCTTTCCACCTCTAATCCTTACGGCAGCACCAAATTATTTATAGAATATATACTCAAAGACGTGTATAAAGCCGATCCTTCGTTTAATATCGCGATACTTCGCTATTTTAACCCCATCGGCGCGCACGAATCGGGGCTTATCGGCGAAGATCCCAAAGGTATACCGAACAACCTTTGCCCGTATATCACGCAGGTCGCGGTGGGCAAGAGAAAGGAGCTCGGCGTGTTCGGCAACGACTACAATACTCCCGACGGCACGGGCGTAAGAGATTATATCCACGTCGTAGACCTTGCCAAAGGTCACGTCCTTGCGGTCAATAAGCTCAAGGAAAACACGGGGCTTCTTATCGTCAACCTCGGTACGGGACACGGCTATTCCGTCCTCGATATGGTAAAAGCGTTTGAAAAGGTTACGGGTAAACCCATTCCGTATAAAATTATGCCGCGAAGAGCAGGCGATATAGACGAGTGCTACGCCGATCCCTCGTACGCGGAAAAGGTCCTCGGTTTCAAAGCGGAAAAGACGCTCGAAGACATGGTAAGAGACGCTATGCGCTGGCAGACCATGAACCCCGACGGCTATGGCGAATAAAAGCCTTTCGCAAATAAACCATTAAAAAATATTGAAAAGCCCGTTTTTTGCAAAAAATGCGAAATCGGGCTTTAAAATTATTAAAGAAATATTGCATTATTTAAAAAAATAGTGTAAAATAAATAGTGGCGAAAGTCGATTTTTAACGAAACGGAGGAATTCTATGAAATACGGCTATATAAAAGCGGGCGCTTGCACGCCCGAAATCAAGGTGGCGGACGTCGCGTTCAACGTGGACTCCATAAAAAAGTGTATGGACAAGGCAAGGTTCGAGCGCGTCGAGCTGCTCGTTTTTCCCGAGCTTTGCATAACGGGCTATACCTGCGGAGACTTGTTTTATCAGGAGACGCTTTTAGGTTCTGCGCTCGCGGGGCTTAAAGCGATCGTCGATTATTCGGCAGGCAAGAGCGTGTTTATGTTCGTTGGATTGCCGTTTAAAAAGGACAACCTTATATATAACGTCGCGGCGGCGGTTTGCGGCGGCAAGGTGCTGGGGCTTATTCCCAAGACCTATCTTCCGAACTATAACGAGTTTTACGAAAAACGCTATTTCGCGCCCTGTCCCGAAGAGAACGAAACGATAAGTCTTTTCGGCTATCCCGTACCGTTCGGCAGAAAGATAATTTTCCGCGAAAAATCGCAGAAGAATTTTACGGTTGCGGCGGAAATATGCGAAGATTTGTGGGCGGTCGATCCGCCGTCTACGTCGCACGCGCTCGCGGGGGCTAATATTATCGTCAACCTTTCTTGCAGCGATGAGACGGTCGGCAAGGCGGAATACAGAAGGGACCTCGTAAAGAGCCAATCGGCGCGCCTTATAGCGTCGTACGTTTACGCCGATGCGGGTAGCGGAGAATCGACTACGGATAACGTTTATGCGGGACATAATCTCATAGCGGAAAACGGCTCCGTACTTGCGGAAAGCAAGCTTTTTGAGAACGGCTTGACTATAGGGGAGTTGGACCTCGACTATTTGAGTTATGACCGCGCAAAATATTATAATCAGAATTTTGGGGTTCGAGGAGAATACGCTTTCGTGGAGTTTGCGTCCAAAAACGAAACGACAGAGCCTATCCGCACGTTCGACAGAACGCCTTTCGTGCCTACCGATAAAAACGCGCTCGAGGACAGGGCTAAACTTATACTCGACATGCAGGCGGAGGGGCTTAAAAAGCGCATAGCTCACACGGGTGCGAAAACCGTCGTCGTGGGGCTTTCGGGCGGACTCGATTCCACCCTTGCCGCGCTCGTTGCGGTAAACGCTATGAAGAAACTGAAAAGGTCTCCGAAAGACGTGATTGCGGTGAGCATGCCTTGCTTCGGCACGACCGAAAGAACGCTTAAGAACGCGTCTAAACTCGCTTCGTCTCTCGGCGCGACGTTCAAAAAGGTTAAAATAGAAAAGGCGGTTCTTCGCCACCTTAAAGACATAAAGCACGAGGGCGCGCTCGACGTGACTTACGAAAACGCGCAGGCTCGCGAACGCACGCAGGTGCTTATGGATATAGCGAATATGACGGGCGGAATAGTCGTCGGCACGGGCGACCTTTCCGAGCTTGCGCTCGGCTGGGCGACCTATAACGGCGACCATATGAGTATGTACGGCGTGAACGCTTCCGTCCCCAAAACGCTTGTTCGCCACGTCGTCTCGTACTATGCGGAGCGTTCTCGCGGCAGATTGAAAACCGTGCTTGAGGATATTCTCGACACGCCGGTAAGTCCCGAGCTTCTACCGCCCGAAAACGGCGTTATATCGCAAAAGACGGAGGACATAGTGGGTCCCTACGAGCTACACGACTTCTTCCTGTATCACTTTATAAGAAGGGGAAGTTCGCCGCGCGTGATACTTGCCGCCGCCGTGAGGAGCTTTGCCGGCGTATACGACGAAGCGACAGTTCTCAAATGGTTAAGGATTTTCTTCAAAAGGTTTTTCGCACAGCAGTTTAAGCGTTCGTGTCTGCCCGACGGCGTTAAAGTCGGAACGGTCGCGCTTTCTCCTCGCGGAGACTGGCGTATGCCGTCCGACGCGGAAGCGAGGCTTTGGAGCGAAGAGCTCGATAATTTATAAAAAAGCTAAATTTTGCAAAATATCAACTTTATAACTTTTAATAAATAATCAAAACCGCTAAACGCCGCAAAATTCTTTGCGGCGTTTAGCATATAAAATGCGCTTTTATGTAAAAAAGAGATTATAAAAAAGGTGAAGAACGCAATTTTTAAGCGCAAATATTCTGCGGTTTTTTGAAAACTCTTACCGAAAGCGCGGTCATATCGTCCTTTCTTTCTCCGTCCGAAAGCTCGATTGCGCGGTTCAATACCCTGTCGGATAAAGTCTGCGGATTAAGGGCAGGTTCTTTTCTTATAAAGTCAATCATCTCGGAACTGCCGCCGAACGCGTCCGCAACGCCGTCGGTCACGAGTAAAATCATATCCCCGTCGGAAAGCTCCGCATGACAGACGGAAGGCGTCATTTCGCTTAAAATCCCGAGCGGCAGAGAGCTGCTTTCCACAATCCGCACCGCACCCGAATTGATTATGTAACCGTACGGCGCGCCGTATTTAATAAAGTCCGCCGAGCAGTTTTTAAGGTCGATAACCGAAACGTCGAGGGCAGTGAAGCTGTCTTCGGTGTTTATTGAAAGAAGCTTGTTTACGGTTGAAAGAATAAGGTTGCTGTCTATACCCGCGCGGTAAAAGCTTTCTATAAGCGAAAGCGAAACGGAGGAGACGGCTTCCGCGTTTTCGCCGCTGCCCATACCGTCGGAGACCGCAACCAAAAATTTCTCGTCGCTTATTCTCACGACCGAGTGGGTGTCTCCGCTAATTTCCGAGCCGTCTTTAACCGCCCGAGCTATACCGAACACCGCGTCGTAGTCGGCGGCTTTTCTGAATGACAGATAAAATTTATCCTCGGTGACGTTGTATTTTTCGGCGAGCGCGGTTTTCTGCCCCAACGCCTTGTCAACGGTGGCTTCTAAAAGCTTTACGTTGAATTCCTTACCCGTCAAAATCATACCCACCGAAACGCGTTCCTCGTCGCCGTAAATAAGAAGCTCGGATATATTAAACCCGTTTCTCATAAGACTTTCGGCGAGAAGTCTTTCCGTGCGGCTCTGATATTTCAGGGTTGCGCCCGATTCGAGCGCAAGGTCGCGAAGAATCTCCGATACGCCCGCCGCCTCCGCCGCGAGAAGTTCTCTGCTCGAAACGGCGTTTTCCTTTTCAAGGGTATACGCGCGGTATTCGGCGAGTAGCCTATTCAGTCCGTAAATAACGTCGTTCGGGTGCAGACAATGGTCCCCTATTTCCTTCGGGAGGTCGATGAGCGAGAGCTTACCCTTCGCGAAGCCTATGTCGAGCATTTTAACAAGTCCTTCTCCCGTTGCCTTTTCCGAGCGTTTGCACCGTGTCGCTCCCGAACATTTTTTGCATACCGAATTTTTGATTTCCTCGGCAAACGCGATTTTTGCTTTTTCCTCCGAATACTGGCTTTTTCCAAACGCCGTAAAGGCGCAGGACATTTCGGTAAATACTCCCGAAAGCTCGTAAAGCTTGTTTGAAAGCATAAGCCGATTTCTGTTTATCGTCTGCCGTACGAGTTGTTTTTCCCGAAAAACGTACAGTTTTTCCTTGAGCGCGGAAAGGAGCTTGAAAGGTATTGCGCAAAACGCCGCCGCGCCTAAAACGCAGGGTATAAATTCTTTTAACGAGTACCCGCCGTAAACCCCGAAAAAGAGTTCGACGACGAAATCGGCAAGCACCACGGCGAGTGCGGAAACGTAACCCGAAACGCCCGTAAAAGTATCCGCGGCTATTCCGAATACCAAAGAAACGGCGATGTATTCAATGTTTTTATAATAAACCGCAAGGCTTATTCCGAATACCGCCGCGATAAAACTGCCTATTCCGAACCGATATAAATAACAGCATATTAGAACGGAAAATACGGTGACGGCTTTCCAGACGTACGGCGAAAACGCGTTCGACACGCCGAGCCCCGAAGCGACCAGAAGCGCGGCGATCGCCGCCTTTTCGTCGAAGCCGAGCTTTGATTTCAGTCCTTTTTCTGAAATCGCGCGAGTCGCAACTATTGCCAAAAGGGTTAAGAGTACGGTAACTATTGAAACTATTATCCTTTTTTCCATTGCGACGGTTTTACTCGTGTCGCCGATAATTATAAATCCGACGAGCGAAATCGCGGTAAACAAGACGAATTCGTAAGAGGGACGAATTTTTAGTTTTGTATAGACGAGACGCGTAATTGAGAGAAAAACCGCAGGGATTGCGGCTGTCGCCATCATTCCGAACGCTCCGCACGCGGCGAATGAGCCTAAAAACAACGCCGGCGCAACAACGGGGGAAGCCCCGAATAAAAGTGCCGCCGCAAGAAGCGACGCGGAAAAGGGATAGACGTCTTTTTCAATACGGTTTAACAGAAAAAAACCGACGAAGAGTAGCGCGTATTTTACGGCGGTGACGTAGTCAAACGCCTGCGTTCTTTTTTTCATACGAATGCCTCGCTTTAAGTCAGCGTTATAATCGCATATATAATATAACGAGGGAAAAGAAAAATTTTGACGTATTTAGTCGGTAGAATGCGAAAAAAGAAAATTTCAAGAAATATCGCTTGCGCGCGTAAAATCTTTTGCTTTTTTGCTATGCGATATAGTAAAATAATATACGAAGAAAATCATCGCCGAAAAGTAAAAGACCGACGAGTAAAATAGGAGAGTTAAATAATGATAAAAGTAGGTATTGTAGGATATGGCAATCTCGGCAGAGGCGCGAGCCTTGCGGTAAAAAAAGCGGAAGATATGGAATGCGTCGGCATTTTTACCCGCAGAAACCCCGAGGAAATTCACCCCGAAACGGGCGATAAGGTTTATAGCACGAGCGAGCTTCCCCGTTTTAAAGGGGAAATAGACGTGCTTCTTCTTTGCGGCGGAAGCGCGACCGACCTTCCCGCGACTACTGCGGGCTATCTTAAAGATTTCAACACAGTAGATTCCTTCGATACCCACGCGAAGATTCCCGAATATTTCGATTTGCTCGATAAAGTCGGTAAGGAAAACGGAACGCTCGGCGCGATAAGCATCGGTTGGGACCCCGGGATGTTTTCGATAGCGAGAGAAATTTTCTCCTCCGTTCTTCCCGACGGCAAAGATTACACATTTTGGGGTAAGGGCGTCTCGCAAGGACATAGCGACGCTATAAGAAGAATAAAAGGCGTTAAAAACGCTATTCAATATACCGTTCCCGTAGAGGCGGCGCTCGAAGCGGTAAAGCGCGGGGAAACTCCCGAATTTACCGCGAGGGAAAAGCATACGAGAGAGTGTTTCGTCGTTTTGGAGGAGGGCGCGGACAAAGCGCGCGTGGAGCGCGAAATTAAGACGATGCCCAACTATTTTGCCGATTACGACGTGACCGTGCATTTTATTTCGGAAGAAGAGCTTAAACGCGACCATTCCCGACTTTTCCACGGCGGTATGGTTATAAGATCCGGCGAAACGGGCAGCGGCACCAAGCACGTAACCGAATTATCATTAAATCTCGGCAGTAATCCGGAGTTTACGGGCAGCGTTCTTGCTGCATACGGCAGAGCGGTGGCGAGACTCGCGAAAGAGGGTAAAAGCGGCGCGGCGACGGTGTTCGATATACCGCTTAAATATCTTTCGCCCCTCGGAGAAGCGGAACTACGTAAAAAGCTTTTATAAAATCCAAATAAGGACGGGATTATGACGAAAACTGTAAGAAGAAAGAAAAAGCGCATTTCAAAAGCCTTTGTCTCTATAGTTGCGATAATTCTCGTTATCGCCATTCTCGGTACGGGGTATCTGTACTTTTTCAACCGCCCCGTGTTCGATAAGTATTACGAAACGCTTTTCGGCGATAAAAACCAAGGCTCGGGCGGCGGAGACGGCACAAGCGGCGGGAGCACGATAATAGGCGACGGCGAGCTTTCCATACATTTTTTGGAACTCGGCAACAATTATACGGGCGATTGCATTTACATAAAAGCGGGAGACACCGATATACTCGTAGACGCGGGCAGTCGCAGTAGCAGCGTTCCCGCGATAAAAAGTTACCTCGATAACTACGTTACGGACGGCGTTTTAGAATACGTCGTGGCGACGCACGCCGATCAGGACCATATAGCGGGCTTCGCGGCGAAGGAGGGCATTTTCGACCTTTACGAATGTAAAACGATAATACAATTCGCGCGTACGACCAAAGAAAAGTCGCCGACTAACGTATATAACGATTTCAAAGAAAAGCGCGACGCGGAGATTGCGGCGGGCGCGAAATGCTATACCGCGCTCGAATGTTATAAAGAAGAAAACGGCGCGCAAAGAGAATACGACCTTTCGGAAAAGGTGAAGATGAAAATTCTCTATCAGCGTTTTTACGAGGAAGATACCAATGATGAGAACGATTATTCGGTGTGTTTTCTTTTAACGCACGGCGACAGAAACTTTTTGTTCACGGGCGACCTTGAAAAGAACGGGGAAGCCTCTCTCGTCGAAAAGAACGATCTTCCGAAAGTTGAGCTTTTTAAGGCGGGGCATCACGGCTCGCCGACCTCTTCCACGGACGCGCTTTTAAAAATAATACAGCCGAAAATCGTGTGCGTTTGCTGTTGTGCGGGCAATACGCAGTATACCCACAATAAAGACAACGTTTTCCCCTCGCAGGCGTTTGTAGACAGAATAGCGATTTACACGACGCGCGTATACGTTACTACCGCAATGGATATAGTGGATACAGAACTTAATTCCAAGGGCGAACAGCTCGTCGATACCGTCGGCGACAGATATTCTCTTAACGGCAATATCAAAGTTATTTCGGATAAGGACGAGGTGAAAGTGGAATGTTCCGCAAGCGACAAACCGCTTAAAGACAGCGAATGGTTCAAAAAATACAGAAAACTGCCCGAGGCGTGGGCGGCATAAATAAGAGAGGCGGTCAACCCGTTTCAAGGCTAAAAAGCTTTGAGACGGGTTTTCTTTTTGTCATTTTACATAAACTTTACGTTTCCTTAAATAAAGCGTGATAGTTAAGAAAATAAATAAGCGGTATAATACGGGTGCAAAACGAAAAGAGGAGATAAAAAACGTATGAAAAAAAGATTTATAGCCGCAATGTGCGCGGCGGTAATGGCGGTGGCGGGTGCGGTAAGCTTATCCGCGTGCGGCAAAGCCGCGGAATTCGACGGAGCTAAAAACGTAACCGTCGTAGTGAGAGAGGACGGAAGCGGTACGAAATCCGCGATAATGGAACTTTTAGGACTTAAAGGCAAAGCCGATAAATCGGGCGTAATCGTGGCAAGCTCCACCGCGGCGGTTATGGTAGAAGTAGAAAGCAACAAATACGCGATAGCGTATGACAGTCTCGGTTACGTAACCGAGGACGTGAAGAAACTGACGGTAGACGGAGTTTCTCCGAACGAGGAAACGATAAAGGACGGTTCATATAAAATTTCGAGACCGTTGAGCGTCGTGTATAAAGAAAGCTCTGTAGAGAAACCTCTGAATGCCGCGTATTTAGAGTTCTTAAAAAGTGCCGAGGCAAAGAAGATTATGTCCGATTTAGGTTACGTCTGGACGGCTGACGAAGCCCCCGCATACACGGTAAAATCGGGACTTACGGGAAATATAAACATTTCGGGAAGCACTTCGTTTGAAACGCCTATGGTTGCGCTTGCTGAAAAGTTTATGGAGCTTCAAAGCGGCGTAACGGTGAACGTAGCGGGCGGCGGCAGCGGCACGGGTTACAAGAACGCGGAAGGCGGCGTAAGCGATTTCGGAATGATTTCCGAGGTGTTTACGCAAAGTAAAGCGGAAAGCTGCACGTCGTATGCGGTATCCTTCGACGGAATAGCTCTTATAGTAAACAAAGCAAATCCCGTAAACAACGTCACGAAGGACGAGCTTAAAAATATCTTCGATAAAGACGCGGGCGAAAACGAAGTGACAACGTGGTCGCAAATAGCGGATTTTAATAAATAGACTATGATTAAACCTTCTCGTAAAATTATAACGGCGCGGGAACGGGTAATGAAGGGCGTGTTTATGATAAGCGCGCTTTTCTCCGTATTCGCACTCGTGACGATAACGATATATCTGTTCGCGACGGGCGCGCCGTTCATAGCCAAAATCGGATTTTTTAACTTCATATTCGGCAAGGAATGGGCGCCGCTTGCGGATACGCCCGCGTACGGAATACTGAACATGATAGTCGCAAGTCTATACGTCACCGCGCTGTCCGTAATAGTCGGCGTGGGCATAGGGCTTATGACGGCGATATGTCTGTATAAATTTTGCCCGAAAAAAATCGTCGCGCCCGTGCGACAGCTGATAAACCTTTTGGCGGGCATACCGTCCGTTATATACGGCTTATTCGGCGTAACGGTGATAGTGCCGTTCCTCCGCGACTACGTTTCGCCGAGCGGTATGGGCTACGGAATACTCGCTTCTACCGTCGTGCTTGCGATAATGGTTCTTCCTACGATAGTGAGCGTAAGTCTCGATGCGATGAACGCCGTTCCCGAAAGCTATTTCGAGGGCGCGCTCGCGCTCGGCGCAACCAAGGAGCGCGCAACGTTCAAAATAATGCTTCCCGCGGCGAAAAGCGGAATCCTCGCGGGCGTTGTGCTTGCGATAGGCAGGGCGATAGGCGAAACGATGGCGGTAATTATGGTAATCGGCGGAAGCCCCGAAATGCCCGAAAGCCTTTTTCAGAGCGTACGAACACTGACGGCGAATATCGCTATGGGCGCGACCGAAATGTCCGGCGAACCGGTAACCGCGCTCGTTGCGACGGGCGTCGTGCTATTCGTTTTTACCTTGATTCTTAACGTAAGCTTTTCTTTTCTGAAGCGCGATAAGGTCGCGGCGGCGGAGAAAAAAGAAAAGAAAAAAGCGGAAAGACTTAAGAAAAGCGGATTTATAATAAACACAACGGCAGAAGCGGCAAAGAAAGAAACGGAGAACGAGAGCGATGAGTAAAAGCAGAAACAAAATAAGCAGAGGCTTTTATACGGGGCTTAAATACGGCAGCGTATTCTGTACCGCACTGTCGCTTGTCGCCCTGTTCGCGGTTATAATATTCGTAATAAAAGACGGCGTGGGCGGGATAAACTTAAATCTTCTGTTCGGGAAATACTCGTCGAAGATGCCTACTCTTCTGCCGGCATTTTGCGGAACGCTTTCGCTTGTGGCGGTTGCGGCGGCGATAGCCGTGCCGATAGGCGTTTTTACGGCGATATTTCTCGTCGAGTATATGAACAACAAAGGAAAGCTCGTAAAGCTTATCAGGGTTGCGGCGGAAACGCTTTCGGGAATACCGAGTATCGTGTACGGATTGTTCGGGTATCTTATATTCGTCAGATCGTTCGGTTGGGGGTATTCGCTCCTCGGCGGCGGCATAACGCTCGCAATAATGATATTGCCCGTAATCGTGCGCTCTACCGAAGAAAGTCTTCTTGCGGTGGCGGACGGGCTTCGAGAAGGCTCGTACGCGCTCGGCGCGAGCAAGGTGAGAACGATTTTCAAGATAGTTCTTCCCACGGCTTCGGGGGGCATAATAACGTCGATAATCCTTGCTATAGGCAGGGTGGTGAGCGAAAGCGCGGTGCTGATACTAACGATAGGAATGGTCGTGAACCTCGTTCCGACGTCCGTTCTCTCACCGGGGACGAGCCTCGCGCTCGACATATACTATTTTTCTGGACACGGCTATCCGAACGAGGCGGCGGCGACTTCCGTGGTGCTTCTTCTCTTCGTGTTTGCCTTAAATCTGCTTGCGGTCGGCGTGGGGAAAGCTATAAAGAAAAAACGCGGCGAAAAATAAAAAACGGAGGAAAAAGTATGAAAAACTTCAACGAAGAAATGGAAATATCCGTAAAGAACTGTAACCTGTGGTACGGGGAATTTCAGGCGTTAAAAAACATAAACATAGAAATAAGCGGCAAAGAGGTGACAGCGTTTATAGGACCTTCGGGCTGTGGCAAAAGCACCTTTCTTAAAATTCTCAACAGAATGAACGATTTGGTAGAGGGTTGCAGAATAGAGGGCGAGTTCGTTATCGGCGGCGTGAATATTTTCGATAAAGAAACCGACGTGAACGAACTTCGCAAAAACGTGGGAATGGTTTTTCAGAAGCCGAACCCCTTCCCGATGAGTATTTACGACAACGTAGCCTTTGCGCCGAGAACGTTCGGGGTAAGAAAGAAAGCGGAGCTTGACGAGATAGTCGAGCAAAGCCTTAAACGCGCGAGCATCTGGAACGAGGTTAAAGACAGATTAAAAAAGAGCGCGCTCGGGCTTTCGGGCGGGCAGCAGCAGAGACTGTGTATCGCGAGGTCGCTTGCGGCAGATCCGAAAATTCTTCTGATGGACGAACCGACTTCCGCATTAGACCCCATATCCACGGGAAAAATAGAGGAACTTATTTCCGAGCTGAAAAAGGATATAACGATTGTCATCGTAACGCACAATATGCAACAGGCGACGAGAATCGCGGATAAAACGGCGTTCTTCTACCTCGGCGAGCTGGTGGAGTATGCGCCTACCGAAGTGTTGTTCTCAACGCCTTCCGACAAACGCACGGAAAATTATATAACGGGCAGATTCGGCTAATTTTTCGGTTAATTTGCCTAAAATTTTGACAAAAAAGAGAGGGTAGTATATAATGAGTATAAGGATAAAATACGAAGCGGAGCTTTCGGAAGTGTTCAACAAGCTTATCCGTATGTGCAGAGCGACGGAAATAGCGATAGAAAAATCGGTGTCCGCGCTGGTGAAAAGAAACCGCGAAATATCCGCGGAAGTCATTGCGGAGGATAAGTATATAGACGGTTTGGAGCACGAAATAGAGCAGGACTGTCTGAAAATACTTTTAATGGAACACCCCGTGGCGAGCGATTTCAGAGACGTTTCCGCCGCGCTTAAAATGATAACCGATTTGGAAAGGATAGCAGATCAGGCTTCGGACATTTCGGAAATCGCGCTTCAATTCGGAGAAGAAGAATATATCAAAGAGCCGGAGCATATCGCGCAGATGGCAAAGTACGCCGTGCAAATGGTAAAGGACGGCGTGCAGAGTTATATCAACCGCGATCTGGAACTTGCGAGAAGTCTGGAAAAATCGGACGATAAGGTAGACGAGCTGTTTGAACGGATAAAAGAGGACTTAATCGATCTAATAAAAAAGGACGGAAAAAACGCCGATCAGGCGATACTGTTTATGATGATAGCCAAGTATTTGGAGCGTATTTCGGATCACGCCGTAAATATCGGGGAGTGGGTGGAATACGCCGTGACGGGCTTTCATAAGCAGGGGTAAAAAAAGGAGAAAAACGCTTTGAAAAGCAAGCTTATTTACGCCGTAGACGACGAGGAAAACATTCGGGAACTATATTTTTGCGCGCTTTCGGGCGCAGGGTTTTCGGTAAAAACCTTTGAGGACGGGAAAAACCTTTTTTCCGCATTAAAACTGGCGATACCCGCACTAATTATGTTAGACATAATGCTTGACGGTGCGGACGGGTACGAGATTTTAGCGGAACTTAAAGAGGACGAGCGTACGAAGAATATACCCGTAATAATGGTTTCCGCAAAAGGCGAAGAAATAAGCAAGGTAAAAGGGCTGAACCTCGGCGCTGACGACTATATAGGAAAGCCGTTCGGCGTTTTGGAGCTTATTGCAAGAGTGAACGCGGTACTTCGCAGAACCTCTGCGGAAGCGCAAAAAATTCTGCGTTATAAAGACGTGGAAATAGACGAAGAAAAGCACGAGGTCAGGATAAACGGAGAAAAAAAAGAACTCACCTTAAAGGAATATAACCTCTTAAAACTGCTCGTGTCCAAAGCGGAAACGGTTGTAAAAAGAGAGGAAATTTTTTCAAAGGTGTGGGGCGAAGATTTTTTCGGGGAAACGCGGACGCTGGATATACACGTCGCTTCGCTTCGGAAAATACTTGAAGGCTCTTCGGCGGAGATTTCAACCGTCAGGGGCGTGGGGTATATAATAAAATGAAAAAGAGAGTTATAGTAGCAAACGCGATAATAACCGCGATTGCGCTCGTGCTGATGTTCGCGCTCGGTATTGTCGTGAGCAAAAGCGATTATAAGGATATAACGGAAGAAAGGCTTAAAGAGCTTACCGCCGTGTACGTCAAAAACTACGCGGGGCAGGAAGATTTCGTCGTTTCGCCGCCGAAGGACGTGAGAATTACGGTAATAGGCGCGGACGGCAAGGTGATAGCGGACAGCGACGCGCTGAATGTCGAAAACGCCGAAAACCATCTGGACAGAGAGGAAATAAAAGCCGCAAGAAACGGCAGCCCCAAAACGGTCGTCCGTTTCAGCTTGTCGCTCGGAAAAGAGATGATGTACTACGCGGAGACGAAAGATTACGGCGGGGAAAGCTACTATATAAGGGTGGCGATGCCGGTTGCGAGCGTTAATTCGTACGTCAGCAAAAGCGTGCCGCTGATGCTTTTCATAATGTTTTTCGCGGCGTTTTTATCCTCTTTGGCGGGGATAATCTGCACGAACGGACTTTTAAAACCTTTGGAAACTATAAAGGACGGACTTTCGGAGATAGAACGCGGAGAATTTAAGCAGCTTCCGCCTACTACGGGCGACGCGGAGCTTAACAAAATTCTGAGCGATATAAACGACGTTTCGGAAAAGCTTGAAAAGAGTTATGCAGAAGCGAGAACGGAGCGCGAAAAGCTCGAGTATATATTGAGCAACGTTTCGGACGGCATAGTCGTTGCTTCCGAAGACTTGAAACTCGTCGCGGCGAACAGGAGCGCGCAGGCTATATTCGGCGTGACGGGCGGCGAGGGCAAGGACATCGGCGTGTTGACCGCAAACGAAAGATTTTTGACTGCGATACGGCATTGCGCGAGCGATAAAAAGGACAGAATATTCACACTCGACCTCGGCGAAAAGTGGTTTTTGGTTACGGTCAGGAACACTGAAAACGACACCGTTATAGCGGTGCTTACCGACGTGACGGCGGAAAAGAACGGGGAAAAGGTGCGGCTGGAATTTTTCGCCAACGCCTCGCACGAATTAAAAACTCCGCTCACCGCCATAAAGGGCTTTAACGATATGATTTCGCTGGGCGTTTCGGACGAAAAAATCAAAGGCTATTCCGCAAAAATCGATAAGGAAACGGGAAGAATGCTCACGCTCATCGGCGACATGCTGAAATTGAGTAAATTAGAAAATCTTTCCGCACCCGATAAGACGGAAGAAATTTCGCTTAAAAGCGTGGCGGAAGAAGTTGTGGAAAGCTTAAAGCCGATAGCGAGCGAAAAGAAGGTGACGCTGACTGTCTGCGGCGACGTTACGGTAAAAGGCGAACGCGAGCATTTTTATGAGCTTATTAAAAATCTTGCGGAAAACTCTGTGAGATATAACGTCGAAGGCGGCAAAGCGGAAATAAAACTCGGCGAACGCGGCGGCAAAAAGTTTTTATCGGTTGCGGACGACGGCATCGGCATAGACGAAGAAAATCAGGGCAGAATTTTCGAGAGGTTTTATCGCGTGGATAAATCTCGTTCGAGAGCGACGGGCGGCACGGGACTCGGACTTGCGATAGTAAAACATATCTGCGAGCTGTACGGTGCGGAAATTTCTCTTAAATCCCGTCTCGGCGTCGGCACGACAGTTAAGGTATTTTTTAACGATTAAAAGTCAATTAAAAGACAATAGTCAAAAATTATCGGAAACGGAAAAAACGAGAAAAACTGATACAGATGTAGAAAAGACGTAAAAAAATCGGTTTCGGTTGAACGGATTTATCGCTCAATCAAAACCGATTTTATTGTATCGCAAAATTTAAAAATCGTGGAAAATCAACCTTCGTGAACCTCTACGCCGCAGGGAGAGAACATAAAAATGTTTTTCTGCATTTCGTAAACTCCGCCGCCCAAAGCGTAAATCGCGCCCGAGAGCATATCGAGAATGCGAATAGCCGTTTCGGTTTTTAGCTCGGTCAGATGCACGACCGCCGTTTTGTTCGCTTTAAGCGCGTCGATAATTTTTTCTACTTCGTCGTATGAAGAGGGCATAAAAACGGCAACGGGATTTTTTTCGTCGGCATTTTCGTCTTTTGGCGAATAGCCGTAATCCTCGCGTTCGGAAAAATACGCGCTTTTTCGTTCCGTGTCGTTTCTTCTGAACGCGCCGTTTCTACGCTCCGAACGGTCCCCGCCGACTTTTTTATCTTTCCCGAAAAGGTCGAATACACCCATAATTAGCTCCTTAACTTCTTTTGCCGAACAACACCGAGCCGAGTCGTATCGTATTACTTCCATAGCGTATCGCCGTTTTGTAATCCGCGCTCATACCCATTGAAAGCACGGTAAGCCTACCGCCTTCCGAATTTATTCTATCATAAATATCGCGCATTTGCAAGCATAATTTTTCTTTTAGGCTCTCGTCGTCCGTTTTCGGAAGCATTGCCATAAGTCCCGAAACCTTAAGACGGGGGAGAGCAGAAAGCTCGTCATAAGCTTTTTCGGCGTTGTCGGGAGTAAAACCACTCTTGGAAAGCTCCCCGCCGATATTGATTTCTATAAGAATTTTCTGCGTGACGTTTCGTTTTTCGGCTTCGGCGGAAACGGCTTTCGCAAGTCGCAGACTGTCTATCGAATGAATGGTATCAACCCGCCCGACGATGTATTTTACCTTGTTCGTTTGGAGGTGCCCTATAAAATCCTGCCGCGCGCCGAAGATAAGGTCGGTTTTTTCGCGAAATTCCTGAACTCGATTTTCCGCAACGATCTCCACGCCCGCTTTGACGGCGCGATTAATAATCTCCGCGGGGACGGTTTTCGTCGCGGCGACGAGGGTAATTTTTTCGCCCCTGTCGTTTCCTACGGCAATCTCCGACAATACTCTTTTTACGTTTTCTTCTATAGGAAAGCTTTCGTCTGCCATAACCTTAAAAACTTTTTACGTTTGCTCTGATATTTCGTCGCGTAGGAAAACGCGAATACGTGTGTCTAAACCTAAACGCCTATCTCGGCGAGTAGGTCGTTCATATCGTAAAGTCCGCTAGGCTTGCCCGCGATAAAACATGCGGCACGTACCGCGCCGTCCGCAAACAACGCCCTGTCGGACGCCGAGTGCGAAAGCGTCAATACCTCGTTTTCACCCGCAAAAAGCACGTCGTGTTCGCCGACTATGTTCCCGCCCCGAACGGCGTGTAGACCTATCTCGTTTTTGTCGCGTTTGCCTACGATACCGTTTCTGCCGTAAACGCAGAATTTTTCGGGAAGAACGTTTTTAATTTCGTCCGCAATCATAACAGCCGTGCCGCTCGGTGCGTCAACCTTTTGGTTGTGATGCTTTTCTATAATTTCGATATCGAAGTCCGAAAGAGCCTTTGCCGCTTGTTTGACGAGCTTAATAAGGACGTTTACGCCTACGGACATATTCGCAGAGCGGAACAATGCGACTTTTTCGGAAGCCGCTTTTACCGCCTTTTTATCTTCCTCGGTATAGCCCGTTGCGCAAAGCACCGCGGGAACCCCGTTTTTCTCCGCGTAGGGCAGAAGTTTTTCAAGAGAAAGCCTCGACGAAAAATCTATAATCACGTCGGGCTTTCCGAATTTTTTCGTCGCGTCCTCCGCGCTGCAAAAAACGGGGAAAGAGGAATCGGAAAAATCTTCCTTTATATCCACGCCGCAAAACGCCCGCATATCCTCCGCGCTGTCGAGGGCGGCTTTAACCTTTTTGCCCATTCTGCCGTTTGCGCCGTAAATCAACACGTTTATCATACAAAAACCTCCCGTAAATCAAGCGCGAAAAGTAAGCCCGTAGGACGAAAGCACTGCACGAAGCTTCTCTTCATGCGGTTTTTCGAGTTCGGTGAGAGGCGCGCGAACAAAGCCGTCGCAAAGCCCCAAAAGCTCGCAGGCTTTTTTGACGGGAATTGGGTTGACCTCAATAAACATAGCTTCGTTAATCGGCGCAAGCTTTTCTTGTAATGCTTTCGCTCCCGCCTTGTCGCCTGAAAAATACAGTCTCGCAACGTCCCCGACTTCCTTCGGTAAAACGTTTGAAACGACGGAAACAAGTCCGTAAGAGCCGAGTTCCAGAATATCGAAATTCAGCCCGTCGTCGCCCGAATAGAGCGCGGTTTTGCCCGCGATGAGAGAGGCGGTTTTCGCAATTTGGTCGAGTTTTCCGCAAGCCTCTTTAATGCCGCCGATTTTCGGGTTTTCGGCGATTTCCGCCATGGTCTCGGGAAGAATATTTACGCCCGTGCGTGACGGAACGTTGTAGCATAAAACGGGAATATCGACGTTTTCGCATATATCGTTATAATACTTAACGAGCCCTTTTTGGGTACATTTGTTGTAATAGGGGGTAACGACGAGAAGCCCGTCTGCGCCGATTTTCTCCGCAATCACGCTTTTTTCGATCGCCTTTTTAGTACAGTTACTTCCCGTGCCGAGAATAAATTTAACTCTTCCCGCAATGTGCTCTTTTGCGAATTTAGCTATAGACTCGAATTCGTTTTCGGTAACGGTCGCCGATTCTCCCGTCGTGCCGAGAATGCAAATTGCTTCTATGCCGCAAGCTATCTGGCGGTCGATTAGTTTTCCGAACGCGCCAAAGTCTACGCCGTCCTTTCTAAACGGCGTTATAGCGGCGGTGCAGGTACCTTTAAAAATGGTTTTATTCATACGAAAACCTCCTTTTTAGCGGTGGCGTAGCGAAATTGTGCGCCCCGTCGAGTCTATGGGTTATACTAAAGTTTATTTATCGAATCTTCCGTCGTAGTTGTTTTTAACCGCGCCGAGTTCTATCGCCTTTTCGGCAATTTGAACGGCGTTGGTTGCCGCACCCTTTCTTATATTGTCGGCAACCACCCAAAAATTCACGCCGGAGGGTACGGTGTCGTCTACTCTTATTCTGCCGACGAAAACTTCGTTTTTGTTTTCCGCGGTTATGGGCATGGGGTAAACGAGGTTTGCGGGATCGTCCTGAACGATAACGCCTTCCGCTTTTTCGAGAACGGCTCTCACGGCTTCCGCGGTGCAGGGATTATTAAATTCCACGTTTACCGATTCGCTGTGACCGTAATAAACGGGGACGCGCACGCACGTCGCGGTGACCTTAAGACTTTGGTCTCCGAGAATTTTTTTCGTTTCGAAAATCATCTTGTCCTCTTCACGGGTGTAACCGTTGTCGAGGAACACGTCTATGTGCGGCAAACAGTTACCGAATATGGGATAGGGGAATTTCTGCGGTTTTTCTCCGCAAATTCCGCCTTTAAGGTCGTTGAAACCCTTAACGCCCGCGCCCGAAACCGCCTGATAGGTGGAGTAAATAATACGTTTAATGCCGAAAGCCTCGTGAAGGGGTTTAAGAGCGACTACTGCCTGAATAGTCGAGCAGTTGGGGTTCGCTATAATATTTCTATGCCATAAAATATCGTCCGAGTTGCATTCGGGGACGACGAGGGGGACGAGCGGATCTCTTCGCCACGCGTTTGAATTGTCTATGACGAGCGCGCCGTGTTTTGCAAAAATCGGCGCAAATTCCTTACTGACGTCTCCGCCCGCAGAAAAAAGGGCTATGTCTATTTTTTTATCGACTATATTTTTTTCGCAAAGCTCTATGATTTCATATGGCTTTCCCATAAAGTCCACGGTAGATCCCGCAGATCTTGCAGAGGCGAAAAGATAGTAATTTTCAACGGGGAGATTTCTTTCGGTTAGAACTTCGAGAAATTTTCTTCCTACCATACCGGTCGCGCCGACGACCGCAACGTTGTACTTTTTCATAAGCGATATACTCCTGCTTTCTTTTACTTTACTAATATACTATCATTGAAAAAAGAAAAAGTAAAGTTTTTTTTCGCAATAGGGCGATTTTTGTTTGTAAAAAATTTAATTTTAGTATACACTATATAAAAGAAACGAAAGAAAGACCTCGGCTTTGGGATTTTTTCCTTTTAGATGCGCGTCAGAAAAACGCTCTTTTCGTGCCGAAGCCTTGATATACGGAGAAAATTAATGGCTCAAAAAAAGAAGCGCGGACTTGTCGAAAGAATGCTTATGGGTTCGGAGAAATCCGAAGGCTATGCGAGAGCGAGTCTCCCGTCTAATAGGTGGGAGCTGTTTTGGGATATATTTAAGGGTAGATTTTGGAAGCTCGTTATAGTCAATCTTTTGATTTTGCTTTTCTTTATTCCGCTGTTCGTTTTGTTTTTTTTCCGCAGTAACGCCGTAATGAATTTAGGCGCGGCATATCCTTTTTCTTCGCCGTTCGGGACGGGGTATCAGGCTCCCGCGTCTCTCGTCGGGTATGCGGAAAACATAGTCTTTACCGTTGATTCTATGATTTACCTTTTCATGCCCGTCGCGCTTATGATAGCGATGGTGGGCGTAGCGGGAGGCGCGTACGTCATAAGGAATATGGTATGGACGGAGGGGATATTCGTCGCTAATGATTTTTGGCGCGGAATAAGGCAAAACATAAAGCAGCTGCTTTGCGTGGGGATTTTTTATTCCATCGTTTTCTATCTGACGACTTTGTCCATAGACCTTGCAGACCAAAGCATAAGTCTCGGCGTAGGTGCGTCGTGGGTATTCGTCGTTTCAAAAATTTTATCGTACGGATTTCTCGCTTTCTTTTCGATAACGACGCTTCATATGATAACCATGTCGGTAACCTACGAGCTAAAATTCTTCCAGCTGTTAAAGAATTCTTTTCTTTTTACGATAGCGCTTTTGCCACAGAATATATTCTTTATATTCCTCGGCGTGTTGCCGTTTTTACTTTGTACATTCGGCGGAATATTCCTGTCGATAGGGGTTATTCTCGTCCTCCTGTTCGGATTTTCGCTGTTTCTTCTCGTGTGGACGGATTTCTGCCAATGGGCGTACGATAAGTTTATAAACGATAGGGTTGAGGGAGCGAAAAAGAACAGAGGAATATACGAAAAGGTAAAAGAGAGCAATTCGGAAGCTCTCAAAAAGTACCGCGAGCAGCTTGCTCTTATGCCAAAATCCTCGCTCGGCTCTCGTCCGATAAAGCCGATTACAGACGACGATTTACAGGTTGCGGAACTTCCGACGGCGTTTAGCAGAAAGGACTTGAAGGCGTTAGAGGAGAGTAAACGCCTCATCGTAGAGGACAACGAAAGATATATAAAAGAACACGAAAACGATCCCGAATTCGTCTCCGCGAGAGAAAACGACGAACGCGCGAAGACGGAACGGGAAAAACGCATAGAGGAAGCGAAGAAAGAGCTCGCAAAACGCAATAAGGAGAAATAGACCGCGAGAAAGGACGCCGTTGTTACGCGGCGTCCTTTAACGGGAAATAGGTTATGGATATAGTCGATTTTTTATTTCAGCTTGCGCTGATACTGTTTTCGACGAAAATGCTCGGGCTTCTCGCAAGAAAGCTCGGACTTCCGCAAGTACTCGGATTTATAGTGGCGGGGCTTCTCATAGGTCCCGCAATATGGGAGCTTTTTTTCGATGTGTCGGGAGGCGGAATTTTCCCGATACTTGCAAAAAACAGCGCGAATGGCGAGGAGAATTATTATCTTAAGGGTTTTGCGGAGATAGGCGTTATCTTCGTTATGTTCAGCGCGGGGCTCGAGACGAACATCAAGGATATAAGAGATACGGGCGCGGTGGCGTTTATCATAGCTCTTTGCGGTGTGCTTCTGCCGCTCGGGTGCGGTTTTGCTTTGGCGTATGCTTTCCACCCAGAGTGGGGTTGGCATTCCTGCCTGTTCGTGGGGGTTATAATGACGGCTACCTCCGTCGGCATAACGGTAGAGGTTTTAAAAGAACTCGGAAAGCTCCAGACGAAGGTCGGCACGGTGGTGCTTTCCGCCGCCATAATAGACGACGTTTTGGGAATAATCGTTCTCGCGATAGTATTGAGTATTGCGGGCGAGGGTGGCACTACGTCGCCCGTACTCGAAGCGATAAACCCGAACGGCAATATAGTAATATCGGTTTTGTGGATTCTCGCCTTCTTCGTGTTTGCGATAGGCGCGGGTATAGGCTTTTCCAAACTGTTCAAGTTTATTGAAAAGAAAACTCCGCACACGAGAAGGATACCGATTTTGTCGATTTCGGTGTGTCTTTTATACGCGTTCGTCGCGGAAAAAGTTTTTGGCGTAGCGGACATAACGGGCGCTTATTGTGCGGGGCTCGTTCTTTCTACCAATCACGCTTCCGCCCAGTACGTTGACAGGCGCGTGAGCATAGGCTCCTATATGATATTCGCACCTATATTTTTCGCGAGCATAGGGATAAAGATAAGCCTTGCAAGCCTTACGTTAGACGTGTTGTGGTTCTCTCTTGCGTTCGTCGCGGTGGCGATCCTTACTAAAATGATCGGTTGCGGCACTTCCGCGAGACTACTCGGTTTCAATAACAAAGACAGCGTTAAGGTCGGTGTAGGGATGATAGCGAGGGGCGAGGTCGCTCTTATCGTTACCGAAAAAGGAATAGCCGGCGGACTTATCGAAAGTCAATATCGCGTTATCGTGGTAATGCTCGTTCTCGTAACGTCGCTCCTTGCTCCGATACTTTTAAAACTCCTATACAAAAACGACGGCGAATTACCGCCGCAAACGCAGATAATAACGGAGGAGGGGCACGTTGAATAAACTTCTTAAAACGCTTATTTTCGATGCTCAACTTTCTCTTTCCGTACTTGATACCACGGATATGGTAAACGACGCCGTTAAAATACATAACCTTACGCCGGTTGCGGCGGCGGCTCTCGGAAGAACGCTGACCGCATGCACTTTTATGTCGAGCAACTTAAAAAGCGCATCGGACAAACTATCGGTCACGATAGCGGGAAACGGCGTAGGCGGAAAGATAACGGTGTGCGGCAACGGCGAGCTTGCGATGCGCGGCGCTGTAGACGAGCCGCAGGCTGATTTACCTTTGAAGCCAAACGGCAAGCTCGACGTCGGCGGCTTCGTGGGGACGGAAGGTCGGCTAACGGTAGTCAGAAGTATGGGACTTAAAGAACCGTATTCGGGTAGCTCCGCCCTCGTTTCGGGAGAGATAGCGGAGGATTTCGCGGCGTATTACGCCTTTAGCGAACAAACCCCTACGGCAATGGCTCTCGGGGTGCTAATAGATAAAGACGGCAGCTGTGCGGGCGCGGGCGGAGTCGTTATACAGGCACTCCCCGCCGCCGCCGAAGAAAACCTCGCGAAAGCGGAGGATATTATAAACGGGCTTACGGACGTTAGTAAGCAAATCAAAGAGCTCGGCGCGGAGAAACTTATGCAAAAGTATTTCGGCGAGTTCGGCGCGGAGAAAGCGGACAGCTATACGCCCGAATATAGATGTCTTTGTAACAGGGAATATATAGAGGGTTTTTTGCGTTCGTTGGGGAAACGAGAGCTTAAGGATATAGTAAAAAACGAAGGAGCGGTTAAGGTCGATTGCCAGTTCTGCCGTAAAGAGTACGTTTTTACGGATGAGGACGTGGATAAAATGTTTTAACTATAGCGGTATGGATGAAAAGGTAATAAAATTCGAGCCGAATGTGCAGACCTATCTCAAATTAGCGGAAAGGCGTTCCGAAGAAGGCGATTATGTAGCCGCTTTGGACTATCTTTTCGACGCTAAAGCCATTGATAAAAAATCTATAGACGTGCTTGCCGCAATAGCGGACGCATACGCCGACCTCGATCTTTTGGAGCTTTCCAATCAATATTGGTTTTATTATCTTGATTTAGCGCCGAAAGACAAGCAATCCGTTGCCTTCGAGGAGCTTGCCATAAATTATTTTTATATGAACAAGCAATGGGCGGCGGGGTACTGGTTTCATCAAAAAATAGAGCGCGACGGGCGTATTAACCCCGACACTCTCGATCCCGAGATTGCCGCGTATTTTTCAAGGGAAGGGATGGCGAAGGAAGAATACCATATAGCATATCCTTTTAATCGTGCGGACTACTCGCCTGTCATAAAGAGAGCGAGGGCGGCTTTCGCGGACGAAAATCTCAATTCCGCGGTAGCTATTCTTGAAAAAATTCCCGAGGAGTGTAGGGACACGGACATAAGCGGCGAGCTTGCGTTCTATTATTTTTGCGCGAAAATGGACGATAAGCTTGTTGACGAATGTCGCGCTTCGCTTAAAAGAAACGGCGACAACGTGGCGGCGTATTGCAACCTCGTCGCGTATTACAAGGAACAAAAAGACGACGATAAAGCCGTTTTTTATTACGCAAAGGCAAAGTCGTGCGAAACGGATAAACCGTCGGATTTATTAAAGCTCGCTACGGCGGCAATGGACGTCGGTGCGCATACGGACTCGGAAAGATACGCGCATATTCTTTTGAGCGACGGTCATGCCGATATTTCTCTCAGTTTTATGCTCGCGATTGCCGAAATTAACCTCGGAAAATACGACGAAGCCGAAAAAACGCTTGACGGACTGATGAGGCTTAATCCCGACGACTTAATAACGTTGTATTATTCGGAGCTTACAAAAAAGCTAAAGGCGGGCGATAAGTCTGCGGCAAAGCTGTTGCCGTTATCTTACGTCAAGGATTTTCCGCAAAAAACCATCGACTCATACTTGCGTACGTCGAGAGACTATTATTTGGGTAAAAAGTTATCGGCAGAACGCGTTAAAATTATGCAAGAGCTTGCCTTTTACGGGGAGTACAGTGCAAACCCCATTATAGTTCAAAACTCGTTGGCGCTGTATTGCGACAAAATGCACGGCGTTATGTTAAATGGCGGTAAAATAAAAAAGAGCGATTACTATATGTTTTTCAACGCCCTTTTAAAAGTCAATATTCCGATGGAGGTGAGAGGGGCGCTCCTTCACGCGGCTATTGCGAGCGGAGTGAAATTCCGTTTCGGCGTAGTTGCAGGACCGTATTACGTCGTCATTAAACCCGCCAAAACCCCGTTTGACAACGATTTTTCCGATGAGGGCGAATTATTTCGTTCGGCTTATGCGGTGGCGATAGTAAAGCTTGCGCTCACGGGAATAGAAGAGGAAGGAAAGGTAGCGGTTGCGCTTTCCGATATTTATAAAAACCATAGACGAGAGATATTCGAGAGGAAGAAACTCGGCGAGGTGGAACTTGCGGCGATAGCGGCGTCGTCTACGAGTATTTTTGAAACGCTCACTAAAAAAGACGTGTGCGCCTTATTCGGCGCGAGCTACGAGCCCGTTATCGAATTTATGGAAAACGTGATGCACAATACGTCGAGAAAGGACGAAGCCGTTCTCGAAAAACTGCTTAAAAAATTTAAGGGAATTATAGAGCATGATAACGACGCTTGATTTGGATAAATTATTCGACAAATATATCGAGGGCTACGTTTACGCAAACGTTGGGAGAGTGAAACCTGAAGAAATAGAGAACAAGATTCCCGTTTTATATAAGGAATTCGGCGACGCGAGCTTAAAGGAATTGGACGGTAAAACGCCGAATTCATATTATAGAGGTTACCCCGTTAACGAGCTTTTAGATTGTCTTAAGGCGCACGTAAAAAGCGGAGTGCCCGTTTCCGATTTTCTTTGCGAGGCGATAATCGCGGCGGAAGGCGCGCCCGAGGCGATAGCAAAGGAATTGGAGGATACCGCCCATAAAGAGGGGGAAGAGTACGCGGCGTATTTAATGAATATGTATTCCGCGGCAACGAACGACTTCCCTGCGGAGCTCTGCATAACTCTCGCGACGGGAGACTATCCCGAAAGCGTGGGGGAGCTTGCCGTCGAGTTTTTGTGCGAACGCGCGGAGGAAGTAAAAGAGAAGGCGATAGCGGCATTCGGTTCTGCCGACGGAATCGGCGAGGAAAGACTGACGGAGGTACTGTCTAACGTCAGGGATGACGACAGGGTATTGGAAATTTTGCTTGCCGAGTTTAAGAAACATACGGAAAATATACCGCTATACTCGTCGTATCTTGCAAAGTACGGCGACGAACGCGCCCTGCCTGCGCTTTACGAAACTATAAAACGAGATAAAATTAAGTATTCGGATTTTGAAGAATTACGCTTCGCAATAGAGGCTTTGGGCGGTAAATACGACGAGCCTCGCGATTTTACCTTCGATCCGACGTACAAAAAGATTTGCGGTGTGAAAAGAAAACCGTTGCACGAAAAACGATAGTTTTTCTCATCGACTATTCGAACCGTGCGATAAAGCTTAATATAAAGGACAAAAACCGTCATATTCCGTGCTGTTTTTCAGTAATGATATATTGTGAAAAGGCTCTTCGGGACAATAAGGACGGTTTTTTTGTTGTGCGGCTCGGTAATCGGTGCGGGTTTTTTGGGCGGCGCGGAGCTTGTCGAATTTTTCGGCGTTGATAGACCCGCGCCTTTCCTCGCGCTTTCGGGTATTGTATTTTTTATAGGGTTTTCCGCCGTCCTTATGCGTGAAAAAAGAAAAGCGGAACTGCCTCTTTTAAGGAACGAAAAGAAAATTATTGAAACCGTCTTTATATCGACGGAGCTTATCTTTTCTTCTGCGATGCTTGCGGGAATAAAGGACGTTTTCGCGGAAATCGGGGCGGGGGGTTTTTCGCATACGCTTACTCTCGTCCTTTTTATTGCAAGCTGTTTTTTCGTAAATAAAGGCAAGCGCGGTGCGGAAATATTGAGTCTTTTGATAATGCCTGTGACTTTAATTGCGGTAAACGTTATCGCGGTTATATTCGTTTTCGGTGACGGGCAAGACACTATTTATCGCGCCGCGACTAATCTTATCATACCGAAAGCCGCGGCAAAAGCCGCGCTGTATTCTTCACTTAACGTATTTATAGCCGTACCTGCCGTGACGGAAACGGTAAAAGGTAAAAGTAGCTTTGAGCTAACGATCGCCGCAGCAGCGTTTTCCGTCTTGTTTTGTGTCGAAGCCTTTCTGATTCTCAACGTTGTTGGGAGAGTCGGCGCGACGGATAGCGGCGTACCCGTTCTTTGCGCCCTTAAAGATAGTTGCAATGCCGTCCGCGCGACGATCTTCGTTGCTCTTCTTTTTGCTACGTTTACGTCCTTTTTCACTTGCTTTGTCGGTGCTGCTTCGGATATTTCCGAGGACGTCGGTTTTTTTGGCGATAAAATAAAACCTGCGGCGTACGTTTTCGTATATCTTTTTTCTTTAGCGGGGTTAAATAGAATAGTTAAATTCGTATACCCGTTTTTCGGCGCGTGCGGAGCTTGTTATATAATAAATTCCCTAAAAAGGCTGATTGGATTTATGATTCAAAATCGAAAAATCGCAAAAATAGCGAAATCTTACTGTATAAAAAGGGGAGTAAAAGCCGATAATAAGGATAAAACATGTTTTGGAGGATATGAAAATGTCTAAAAAAAGAAAAAACAAGGTAAAAAAGCTTACCGACGAAGAATACGGCAATTATGTTATGTCGCTTAAAGACGAAAAACCACCGCTTCTTGTCAGGAAAACTCAAAAATAACGGGAAAATGGTATTTAGATGCGTTATAAAGCGTTTGTATATTTGAATATTAAGTATTCACGAAAAATTCTTCCGAGAACGGAAGAATTTTTTCTATTTGATTGTAATTTTATTTTTTATGTAGTATAATTATTCGGTAATGCCAAACGATAAGCTAAACAAAAGGATTGTTTTATGATAGAAATTAAGGAATTGAGGACGAAAAAAGATCTCCGACGCTTTGCGACCTTCCCCGTGAAGCTGTATAAAGATTGTCCCTATTACGTACCGAGTTTAAGAAGCGATGAATTCGCGACCTTTAACCCAAAAAAGAATTTCAGCTTAAAAGAGTGCGACGCAAAGGGTTTTCTTTGTTATAAGGACGGCAAACTCGTCGGCAGGATTGCGGGCATAATCAGTAGGACCGACAACGAACTTAACGGCGGCAAAGCGGTAAGGTTTTCCCGTATAGAATGTATAGACGATATAAACGTGTTTAAGTCGCTTCTCGGCGCAGTGGAGAAATTCGGCAAGGAAAACGGAATGGAACTTATCCACGGTCCGTGGGGGTTTAACGACACCGATAGAGAGGGGATGTTGACTTTCGGCTTCGACAGACCTGCGACGTACGCGACGAATTATTACTATCCCTATTTTTGCGAAAATATGGTAAAACTCGGCTTCGAGGACGAATCGAAATGGCTCGAGCGTGAATTTACCCTCCCGTCCGAGCCGTACGAGAGAATAGTGGATATTGCGCAAAAGGTAGAAGAAAAAATCGCGCTTACCGACGTCGCGATAACGCTTTCGCTTAAAGAAATAATCAAAAAGTACGGCGCAAAGCTCTTTGAGACATATAATCAGGCATACGCGGCATTGGACGGCTTCGTTCCCGTTGACGAGCTGACAGAGAAGAACGTTTTAAAGCAGTTCGCCACGGTAATAAATAAAAGATACATAAGTATACTCGTGGATAAAAACGACGAGGTAGCCGCTTTCGGGATAGTCCTTCCGTCGCTTATAAAGCCGCTTATAAAGCACGGCGGCAAGCTATTCCCTACGGGTTTTATAGGAATTTTGAAGGCTATAAAAAAGCCGAGGGCGTTGGAAATGGCACTTATCGGCGTAAAGCCGGAATACAAAAACACGGGTATAAACGCGGTCGTTATAGCGCACGTTATGCAACATATCATAGAGGACGGCATAACGCGCATCGAGAGCAATCCTATGCTCGAGACGAATTACAATATTCAACAGCAGTGGAAATTTGCCGATAACGAAGTCGTTAAAAAACGCCAAACTTATCGAAAACCGATAGGGAGTCTCCTTGAATACGCGGACGGCGTTAAGGACTGATAAATCACCAATAATATCAAAGATATTTGCAGGAGAAAGGCATTATGCGCGACTGTATGGAAAGAATAACGGAATACCTGAAACCCGTGCGTGTGGTAAAAGAAGAAGGGGCGGAGAACGCCGCCTTTCTTTTAGATGGCGAAAGGGATCAGATACATATAAACGAACCGAAGATTTGTTCCGTTGCGGCGGGCGGGTATATCGTCCTCGACTACGGGAAGGAGTTGCATGGCGGATTGCGGCTTTTGACTCGTTTCGGCTCGGAAAACGGCGCGGCGGAAATAAGAATACGTTTTGGCGAGTCCGTCGGCGAGTGTTTTGCGGAGCTCGGTAAAAACGAGGCGTGTACGGCAACCAACGATCATAGTCCGCGCGATATGCGGGTGTGCGTTCCCTCGATTTCCGATTTATCGTTCGGGCAGACGGGCTTCCGCTTTGTAAGGATAGACAATTTATCGAATAACGCATACGGTTTTGTGTCCGCGCTCGCCGCGTTCACGCATATAAAAGAAACGCCCGTCGGCAGTTTTTCGTGCGACGACGAAGAGGTCAATAAAATTTTCGAGGTGGCGGCGTATACCTTATATCTCAATATGCAGAACGGGCTTTGGGACGGAATAAAAAGAGACAGACTTGTGTGGATAGGAGATATGCACCCCGAAGTCAAGGGCATACTGAACCTTTTCGGCGCGAATCCGCTCGTTGAGAAAGGACTTAAAGAGTCTGCGGAGCATAACCCCGTACCCGCATGGATAACGGGAATGCCGTCTTATTCGGTGTGGTGGCTCGCGATACTCTGCGATTATTATTACCGTACGGGGCGGAGAGATTTTACCCTTTCGCAGCTTCCGTATATGTACGACGTTTTAAAATTGTTAAATAAATTCGTCACCGAGGACGGTTTCGCGGATATGACGCGCGAGGGCGGCGGAGACGAATTTTGCAGGTATTTTCTTAACTGGGAAACGAGCGAAGAAAATGGCAGAGAATCGGGCTTCCGCGGTCTTCTGCTTTTTGCGGCGAGAAAGTGTTCGGAAACGCTTAAAGATTTAGAAAACGACTCCGCGCCCGCCGACGAAATTATAAGAAAATTAGAGAAAAACGCCGCGTTCGAGGGCGAGTCTAAATCCGTGGCTTCGCTTTTCGCGCTTGGGTATACACCGGACGAAAAGGCAAAACGCCTTCTGACGGAGGGCGGCGGCAACGGCTTTTCCACCTTTATAAGTTCGTATATCTTAAACGCGCTTGCGGATATGGGCAAAGGCGAAGAGGGTATTGCCGCGATGAAAGAATTTTACGGCGGAATGTTATCCCGCGGAGCGACGACGTTTTGGGAAAGTTACGATCCGAGTTGGCTGAAAGATAGCGGCAGGATAGACGAGCTTACCCCCGAGGGAAAAAAGGATATACACGGCTCGTTCGGTAAATATTGTTATACGGGCTATCGTTTGAGCCTTTGTCACGGCTGGGCGTGCGGACCCGTGCCGTTCCTTATGGAGAGAGTTCTCGGAGTGCGTTTTACGTCGGTCGGCGGAAAAACGGTCAGAATAGAGCCGAACCTTATGGGACTTAAAAAAGCGAGCGGAAAAGTGCCGACGGCGTTCGGGACGATAGAGGTTTGTCACGAGCTTAAAAACGGGCAAATCTACACCGAATATTCGCTTCCCGAGGGTGTAACGATAGAAAAATAAAGCGAGCTTATGCTATAACCCAATAAATATCAAAAAAACCGTCTTTTCGGCGGTTTTTTATTTTTCAAAAGATTGAAAAATAAAGAAAAATATGATATACTATATCAGTATATTTGTACTTATTCGGAGTAAACGACATGAAAAGAACGGAGCTTAAAGAGATATTTAAGAATGCCGAAGCGTTTTCGGGCAAAACCGTCACCGTATGCGGCTGGGCAAGGACGATAAGAGACAGCAAGTCTTTCGGGTTTATAGAGCTGAACGACGGCTCGTATTTTAAGAATTGTCAGGTAGTTTTCGCGCGCGAAAAGCTTGCGAGCTACGACGAAATAGCAAAGCAGAACGTGGGCGCGTGTCTTAAAATCACGGGTACTCTTTTGCTTACTCCCGAGAATAAGCAACCCTTCGAGATAAATGCGGAAGCAGTAGAGGTGCTCGGCACGTCCACGCCCGATTATCCGCTTCAGAAAAAGCGTCATTCTATGGAGTTTTTGCGCAGTATTCCGCATCTTCGTCCGAGAACGAACACTTTTAACGCGGTATTTAAGATAAGGAGCGAAGCGGCTTACGCCATTCACAAATTCTTTAATGAACGCGGATTCGTATACGTTCACACGCCCATAATCACGGGCAGCGACTGCGAGGGCGCGGGCGCGATGTTTCAGGTAACTACGCTGGACCTCGATAACGTGCCAAAGACTGAAGAGGGAACGACTGATTATAAAGTAGATTTCTTCGGCAAGAAGGCAAGCCTTACCGTTTCGGGTCAGCTCGACGTAGAGAATTTCGCGATGGCGTATTCCAACGTGTATACCTTCGGACCTACTTTCCGCGCCGAACATTCCAACACCGTTCGTCACGCGGCGGAGTTCTGGATGATAGAGCCGGAGCTTGCTTTCGCCGACCTTTCGGACGATATGGACTGCGCGGAAGCGATGGTGAAATCGGTAATTTCCCGCGTTATGGAAACCTGCGCGGAGGAAATAGAATTTCTCAACAAATTCGTCGATAACGGACTTATCGAAAGACTTAAAAACGTTTGCGAAAGCGATTTCGTAAGACTTACTTATACCGAAGCGATTTCCATTCTCGAAAAGGTTAAAGACCGCTTCGACGCGCCAGTTTACTGGGGGGTGGATCTTCAAAGCGAACACGAAAGATATATCACCGAGGAAGTGTTCAAAAAACCCGTGTTTCTGACCGATTACCCCAAGGAGATAAAAGCGTTTTATATGCGCCTTAACGACGACGGTAAAACGGTTGCCGCGGCGGACTTGCTCGTTCCTGCGATCGGGGAGCTTATCGGCGGTTCGCAGAGAGAAGAGCGCGCGGATATTCTCGAAAAGCGTATGGCGGAATGCGGACTTAAAGCCGAGGATTATAAGGCGTATTTAGACCTTCGCAAATACGGCGGCGCGGTGCACTCCGGCTTCGGACTCGGATTTGAAAGAATGGTTATGTATTTAACGGGCGTCGGCAATATCAGAGACGTTCTGCCTTTCCCGAGAACGGTCGGAACGCTTGAGGGCTGATTATATATAGCCGTATAGTTTTATATTGAACAATCCCCGAAAAAAGGAGAGTCGGAAACTTGAACAAGATTTTAGTGGACGCGTTCGGCGGAGACAATTCGCCGAAAGAGATCGTCGCGGGCGCGCTTGCCGCACTTAAAGAAAAGAGTAATTTCAAGCTGGTTTTAGTCGGTAAAGAAAAAAAGTTAAAAAAGCTTTTCACGGACGAAGCGGTGATAGAAAAAACGGAGTTTGAAAGCGTTAAAGACCGCGTGGAGATTTTGCCCGCGGAGGACGTTATAACCTGCAAAGAGGAGCCGACGACGGCGGTTAGAAGAAAACCGAACAGCTCGATATGCGTGGGCTTTAAAACGCTTAAAGAGGACGAAGACGCACAAGCTTTCGTTTCCGCAGGTTCTACGGGCGCGGTGCTTGTAGGCGCAACGTTAAAGCTCGGCAGAATAAGCGGAGTAAATCGCCCCGCGCTTTGCCCGATATTGCCGACGGTAAAGGACGGGAAAAAAGTTTTGCTGTTGGACTCGGGCGCGAATGCGGATTGTAAGGCTATAAATCTCGTTCAGTTCGCGGTTATGGGGACGGCGTACGCAGAAGCGTTAGGTGTCAAAAGTCCTACCTGCGCGCTCCTTTCCAACGGCACTGAGGATGAAAAAGGTAATGCGCTGAATCATGAGGTTTTCCCGATACTAAAAGAGGAAGAGGGCGTGAATTTTATCGGTAACGCCGAAGCGCGAGACGTTTTGTCGGGAAATTTCGACGTTTTGGTGACGGATGGTTTTTCGGGGAACGTGTGCCTTAAAAGCCTCGAATGTGCGGTGAACGCGATATTCGATTCCATCAAGGCAGGCGTTTACTCGTCGCTACGAGGGAAGATAGGCGGCGCGCTGTTAAAGCCGACGTTTAAGGCTATAAAAGGTAAGCTCGATTACAACGAAACTGGCGGCGCGCTCTTCCTCGGCGTAAATAAAATCGTGATAAAAGCGCACGGGTCGTCACGGCGTAAAGCGATGAAGAACGCAGTTTTGCAGGCGGCGACGTATGCTGAAATAGGCGTTATCGAAAAAATTAAAGAAAAACTCGCTCTTGCAGAGGCTCAAAAAACAGACAACGCAGAAAAAACCGATATTTCGGCAAGTTCGGACGCTTCGACGATCAGCTGAGCAAAAATATGATTTTCGACGTTAAGAGAGCAGAGGATAAAATCGGTTATTCGTTCAAAGACAAAGAGCTTTTAAGGGAATGCTTCACACATTCTTCTTACGCGTACGAGAACAGCGGAAAATCAAACGAGCGGTTGGAATTTCTGGGCGACGCGGTTTTGGAGCTCGTCGTGACGGAGTATCTTTATAGGGAATTCGACGTGGCGGAAGGGAAGCTTACCGATATGAGAAGGAGTCTTGTATCCAAAGAGCCGCTTCTCGCGCTCGTGTTAAAGTCGGGACTTAACGAACTCGTACTTCTTGGCAACGGTCAGAAAAAGCTTGCGAAGACGGACGAAAAGCTGTATTCGAGTTTGTTCGAGGCTATAGTCGGCGGGATATATTTGGACGGCGGGTATGCGGAAGCGGCAAAATTTATAGAAAGCACCCTTATTCGTGCGTGGAGGACGGCGGACGAGAAAACGGCGTTTTTTCCGAAAGAGATTTCCTCGAACAGCAAAACGCGACTTCAGGAATTCGTGCAGAAAGAAAAGCTCGGTAAAATTTCGTACGGCTTAAAGGCGAAAACGGGACCGGATCATAATCCGTGTTTTAAGGCGTTTGTGACGATTGACGGCAAAATTTCGGCGGAAGGCGACGGAAAAAGCAAAAAAGCGGCGGAAAGCCGTGCGGCGGCGGCTCTTTTAGAGGCGTTAGAAAAAGAGGAAGGTAGAAAGGCTTGAATTTTGAAAAGGTAGAAATATTCGGATTTAAATCATTTGCGGATAAGGCGGAAATCAAATTCGGCGACGGCATAACCGGCATAGTCGGACCTAACGGTTGCGGTAAGAGCAACGTCGCGGACGCGATACGTTGGGTTCTCGGCGAGCAATCGGCAAAGACGCTTCGCGGATCAAGCATGCAGGACGTTATTTTTGCGGGTACGCAAAACAGAAAATCGCTTTCCTATTGCGAGGTTTCGCTGTACTTCGACAACAGCAACAAAATGTTTTCGCTCGATTATAACGAGATAATAATAACGAGAAAGCTGTATCGCAGTGGCGAAAGCGAGTATTTTATAAACAAACAACCGGCGCGACTTAAGGATATCGTTGAGCTTCTCCACGAGTGCGGCGTGGGTAAGGAAGGGTATACTATAATAGGTCAGGGCAAGGTGGAGGAAATAATGTCCGCAAAGCCCGAGGACAGGAGAGCTATTTTTGAAGAAGCAACGGGAATAAGTACGTTTAAGGCAAGAAAGAACGAGTCCGAAAGAAAGCTCGAACGCACGCACGAAAACCTCGTTCGTTACATAGATATTCTGACTGAAATAGAAAATCAGCTCGCGCCGCTCGAACGTCAAGCGGAAAAAGCGAAAGAGTTTAACGAGCTGTCCGCGGAATTAAAGATGCACGAGCTTAACGTGTATATATGCAAGGTGGACGGCGTTGCGACGGCGAAGGGCAAAATCAACGCTAAAATCGAAGGACTTTCAGAAGAAACCGCGCTCCGCAATTCCGAAATGGAATCCGCGCAAAAAGAGTATGACAGAATTTTTTCCGATATAGAAGAAGCGGACGAAAAACTTAAACAATATAACGAAGAGCTTTTGGAAAAGCGCGTCGGAATGGAAAAATCGTCGGGAGCGAAACAGCTTTTCGACCAGAAAATTTCCTATCTTATGAGCCAGATAGAACGCGCGGAAAAGGAAATCGAAGAGGACGAAAATTTTTTAAGAGAATGTGCGGAGACTTCCGCCGTCAACGAAGACGAAAAGGTCAAAGTCGAAAAGGAACTTAAAGAGCTTTCCTTAAAGGCGGACGAGCTTTATAAACGGCTTCTCACGTTAAATGAAAAAATAGCCGTCGGAGAAGAGCTTGCCGTAAGTAGCAGAAAAAAGATAATCGAATCTTTAGAGTCCCTTTCCGACCTTAAAATGAACAAAGGCGCGGTATCCATAGAAAAGGAAAACCTGCTTAATAAGTTAAACGAGCTTAAAGAGAGAGAAGAAAGTCTTTCCGCAAAGCAAACGGAGCAGTTTGCGGAAAAAGAAAAAATCGACAAAAACATAGACGAGCTCGATCGTTCGGTATTCGATTTCAAAAACCGCATCGCGAGCAAAGAGGACGAGGTAAGAAACGGCAACGAGAACGTCGCCGCGATAGACAACAAAATTTATTCTTTAAATTCCGTGATAACCACGCTCGTCACGAAAGACAACTTTTACCGCGGACTTAAAGACAGCTACGAGGGGTACGCGCCCGCCGTCAAGCTTTTAATGGGCAAGGCAAAGGAGAATGCGGAGCTTAAAAAACGCATAAAGGGCGTAGTCGCTGAGCTTATAAAAAGCGATAAAAAATACGACGTCGCACTCGAAACCGCGCTCGCCGCGGCGGCGCAGAACGTCGTTACCGAAAACCCCGACGACGCGAAATATCTTATAGAATACTTAAAGGCGAACAGATTCGGAAGAATAACCTTTTTGCCTATAAGCTCGGTTAAACCGAGATTTCAGACGCAGGACGTAACCCGCGCTTTGTCGGAGCGCGGAGCTTTGGGCGTTGCGAACGAGCTTGTTTCTTACGATAAGCAGTTCGAGAACGTTATAAGCAATCTTCTCGGCAACACGCTTATAGTCGACACCTTGGAAAACGCCACGAGAATAGCCGCGAAATATCGTTTTTCGTTCAAGATGGTCACGCTCGAAGGCGACGTGTTCAGCACGCAGGGCGCAATGACGGGCGGCTCGCGCCGTTCGGACGCGGGACTTCTTTCTTCGGACAGGAGAATAGAGGACAACGCGAAAGAGCTTGCTAAAAGAAAAGAGGAGATGCTTTCCTTAAAGGCGCAGAAAGCCGACCTCGAAAAGAAACGCGACAAGGCTTTGGAGGAATTACAGCTTTGTAACGACGCGTATAACGGTAAACGCCAACAAATACTCGTCGAGAGAGAAAAACAAGGTTCAATAGAGAGAACCCTTTCCGAACTCGGCAGAGAAATAGAGAGTATTTCGGACGTTACGGAAGAGGTGAAAGCGCGTATAGAAAAGCTTACCGCGGACTTCGAGAGCATTTCGAGCGGCGGTAAAAAGCTGGAAGAGGATAAGACCAACGCGGCGCAGGACGCGGATAAGCGCGAGCAGGAATACGATATGCTTCGCAAAGAACGCGACGAGCTTTCTTCAAAAAGCACCGACGCGCAGATTCGTATTACCGAGCTTCGCGGCAAAATATCCTCGCTTTCGCAGGACAACGCGAGACTTGAAGAAACCTCTTCGGAAACGGAGACGGCGATAGAAGGGCTTAAAAAGAGCAACGAAAACGCGAGAGCGATAATAGAAGAATTAAAACGCGAGCAGGAAAAAGTCGCCCTTTCCAAAGAAGAACAGGATAAAATCAACGAAATCAGAGACGGGATAGAAAAAACGGAAGCGCTAAAAGGCGAGCTTCGCGCAAAGCTCGAACGTAACTCTGCCCAAAAAGAGCGGCTCGCGGACGAGCTTACCGCACTTTCGGAGAAGAAGCACGCGGAAGAAATCGCGCTTGCCAAAATCGACTCCGACCTCGAATATATGGGACAGTCTATTCTGGAAAACTACGGCGAAACGTACGACACCGCGCTTAAATTCAAGGAAGAGAACTACGACGCTTCTCACGGCGAGAGCGAAATTGTAAGAATCCGCAGAAAGCGTTCCTCTCTCGGCGCGATAAACGCCACCGCGATAGACGATTGCAGAGCGCTTAAAGAGCGTTACGACGAGATGACCACGCAGAAAGAGGATCTCGAAAAGGCGGAAAGCGACCTTCGCGAAGCGATAGATAAAATAAAGGGCGAGATGCTCACGCAGTTCGACGAGGGCTTTACGAAGATAAACGAAAACTTCCAAAGAATTTTCAAGGAACTGTTCGGCGGCGGCAGAGCTATGCTCGAACTCGATTATACGGAAGTAGAGGACAGATTAGAAGCGGGCGTCGAAATAATCGCCGAACCCCCGGGGAAGAAACTTCAAAAGCTGTCGCTTTTATCGGGCGGAGAGAAAGCTCTCACCGCAATAGCGATATTATTTTCTATATTAAAGCTTCGTCCGATGCCGTTCTGCGTGCTGGACGAAATAGAAGCGGCGCTCGACGAGGCGAACGTAGACAGATTCGCGAGATACCTTCAAAAATTCTCCAAAGAGACGCAGTTTATAGTCATTACGCACAGAAAGCCGACTATGGAGCTTGCGGATTCCTTGTTCGGCGTAACGATGCAGGAAAAGGGCGTGTCGAGGCTGGTTTCGGTCAAGCTTTCGGACGTTGCGGATATAGAAGGCAAAGATCTTGCATAGAATAGTAAACGGGATAAAAAATGGGCTTTTTCGGTAAACTGAAAGCCGTTCTTGCGAAAACGCGGGACGGAATAACAAAAAAACTAAACGATCTGTTCGCCAAAAACAAGCTCGGCGACGAGTTTTACGACGATTTGGAAGACATTCTCATTTCCTCGGACGTTTCGGTAGCGACCGCGACCGAAATAGTGGAAGAGATAAAAGATACGGCGATAAAAGAGAAGTGCCGCGACAAGGAGTACGTTACCAAACTTCTTAAAGAAGAGCTTTACGACACGATAAACTACGCCGATCCCATCGACCTTAAAACGCCGCTCGTACTGATGATAATCGGCGTGAACGGTGTGGGAAAGACAACGACTATCGGCAAGCTTGCGAATAAATTCGTAAAAGACGGAAAAAGCGTGACGATAGCCGCGGCGGACACCTTCCGTGCGGCGGCTTCGGAGCAACTCACCGTCTGGGCGGAGCGCGCGAAGGTAAGAATAATAAAGCACGCGGAGGGCGCGGACGCTTCGGCGGTCGTTTACGACGCAATACTTTCGGCAAAGGCGAAAAATACCGACGTGCTTATAATCGACACCGCGGGGAGACTTCACGTCAAATCCAACCTTATGGAAGAGCTTAAAAAAATGGACAGGGTTGTAAAGCGCGAATATCCCGAAGCGAACTATAAAAAGCTTATCGTTTTAGACGCGACGACGGGGCAGAACGCAAGCAGTCAGGTAGAAGCGTTCGGAGAAGCCGTAGGAGTTGACGGTATAGTTTTAACGAAGCTCGACGGCACGGCGAAGGGCGGGTTCATAATCTCGCTTTCGTACGAGAAGGAAGTGCCTGTGGTGTTCGTCGGCACGGGCGAGAAGATAGACGATATAGAGGAATTCGACGCGCGTGAATTTATCGACGGCTTGTTTTAACGATAAACGGGCGGGGCGCGACGCTTCGCCTTTTTTGGATAAAAAACGGGAAATCGGCATAATTTTTTAACTTGCAAGGTATATAAAAAAGAGGGACTAATGAAAAAAATCGCGTTAATCGGCAGCACGGGATCGATCGGCGTGCAAACGCTCAACGTCGTGAGGAGAAATCCTGATAGATTCAAGATAGTATCGCTTGCGGCGGGGAATAATATACTTGCTCTTAAGGAACAGGCGCGCGAGTTCAAACCGCTTGTGGCGACCGCGGCAAAGCGTCCCTCATACGGCGACGTCGCTACGGGAGCGGAGTGCTTTTACGGCGAAAACGCGTTCACCGAAGCGATTATAGACGAAGCGGATATAGTCGTTGTCGCTCTCGTGGGGTTTAAGGGTATAATCGCGGTGTTAGACGCGTTGAAAAAAAATAAAAACGTCGCTCTCGCGAATAAAGAGAGTCTCGTCGTCGGCGGCGCGCTCGTCACGGAGGAAGCAAAAAAACGCGGACTTAAAATCATACCCGTAGACAGCGAGCATTCGGCGATATTTCAGGCGCTCGATTTCGATATAACCCGTCCGTTTGAAAGACTTATACTGACGGCTTCCGGCGGCGCGTTCAGAGATTATACCGAAAAACAGCTGGCGTCTGCGACGGCGAAGGACGCGTTAAAGCACCCGAATTGGAATATGGGCGCGAAGATAACGGTGGATTGCGCCACGCTCGTAAACAAGGCATTCGAGGTAACGGAAGCGAGATGGCTGTATAACGCGCCGTTCGATAAAATAGAAGTGATAGTCCACAGAGAAAGTATCGTTCACTCCATGGTTGGTTTTGAGGACGGCTCGGTGATAGCGCAGATGAGTTATCCCACGATGGAAATTCCAATTTCGCTCGCGCTTTCTTATCCCGAAAGGCTCGTGACAAACGTGAACGGTTTGGACTTTGAAAAGCTAAAGACGCTCACCTTCGAGCCTCTTGATAAAAAGCGTTTCCCGTGCTTTGAGCTTGTGGTGAACGCGGCAAAATCGGGCGGGGGGTATCCCGCCGTGGCAAACGGGGCAAACGAGGCGGCTGTTACGTTGTTTTTGAAAGATAAAATCGCGTATAACGATATATACGGCGCGATAAGCGGCGCGCTCGAATCGTATCGAGCGGAGAAAATTACCGATTACGAGGGGTATAAAGCGGCGGACGATTTCGGCGCGGATTTCGTAAAAAATAAATACGGGGTGTAAATGGAGCTTTTAGTTCTCGCAAGCTTTGCGCAAATAATGCAGTATGCAGGTTACGTTCTCATTGCGGTGCTCGTTCTTCTCGCGATGATAACGGTACACGAATTCGGGCATTATATAACCGGCAAAATGCTGGGGTTCGGAATAGAGGAATTCGCAATAGGTTTCGGTCCGAAGCTTTTTTCCAAGACGAAAAAGAACGGGGAAGTCTTTTCGATAAGGATTTTGCCGCTCGGCGGATTTTGCGCTTTTCTCGGCGAGGATAAGGACGAGACGGATCCGAGGGCTTTTAACAATAGAAAGCCTTGGCAAAGACTTATCGTACTCGTTGCGGGCGCAACGATGAATTATTTATTTGCCCTTCTTATTATTTGCGTTATGTTCGGCGGCTACGGTACGACCGCCCTTATGGCAAACGTGGTTTCGGACGAAAATCCATCGGGCATAACTCTGACGGAAGAGAATTCGTTTCTTTCCCAAGACAAGATAGTGACGGCGGAGGGGAAGAACGTTTTTATCGTGCCCGACCTTATTTCCGCCGTGAACGGTAAAAAAGCGGGCGACGAGATTACGTTCGGTATAGTGCGTAACGGCGAAAAACGAGAGCTTAACGTGCTTGTCCGCGCGGACGCGGATTTCACGAGCGTAGAGGATATAGCGGGACTTTACCGTTCGCTCGGAATAAAAAACGAAAAGGACGGACTTGTGACGACCTCTGTTCGCCGCGGCTTTTTCACGACGATAGGGTGTGCGTTTCAATATTCGATGCGGCTGGCGGGAACGGTGTTCACGGTATTGCATCAACTGCTTACGGGTAAACTCGGTATAGGCTCGCTTAGTGGCACGGTGACTACTATATCGGTTGCGGCAAACGTCATAAAGATCGGTAAATTATGGGGGCTTCTTAATATAGCATCCTTTATAGGAATCAATCTTGCAGTGTTTAATCTTTTGCCGATACCCGCGCTCGACGGCTCGCGCGCACTGTTTGCAGTGATAGAGTGGATAAGGGGCAAGCCGCTCAATCGCAAGTTAGAGGGGATAATTCATACCGTCGGTTTTATTGCGATACTCTTGTTTGCGATTTTCGTCGATTTACAGCGTTGTTTTTAATTACGAGAAAAATGCGACGGGCGCAAGGCTCGACGACGCCGAAAAAGCGATAAATATCGTGCAGAAATGCGTTTGATAAAAAATATTTATATTCATTATAAAATATTTATATAAAAAATACTCGCGCGAAAAACCATCGTTGTGATACAATAATAGTTGCGAGTAAGTGTAATTACTTATCGAAAAAATTTGGAGGAAACGAAAATGGCAATAAAAAACGCATATCTTCTCGACCTTCTCGAGAGGACCAAGAAGAGAAACCCCGGTGAACCGGAGTTCATTCAGGCAGTGACCGAGGTGTTCACTTCGCTCGAACCGGTCATCGAAAAACGTCCCGACCTCGTTGAGGCAGGCGTGCTCGAAAGAATAGTAGAGCCTGAAAGACAGATTATGTTCCGCGTTCCGTGGACGGACGACAGCGGCAAAGTACAGGTCAACAGAGGATTCAGAGTTCAATTTAACTCCGCTATCGGACCTTATAAGGGCGGCATCAGACTGCATCCCTCGGTGTACCTCGGAATTATAAAATTCCTCGGCTTCGAGCAGGTGTTTAAGAACAGCTTAACCACTCTCCCCATGGGCGGCGCAAAGGGCGGCTCCGATTTCGACCCGAAAGGCAAATCTGACGCGGAAATTATGCGTTTCTGCCAGAGCTTTATGACCGAGCTTTGCAAGTATATCGGCGCGGATTGCGACGTTCCCGCAGGCGACATAGGCACGGGTGCGCGCGAAGTCGGCTATATGTTCGGTCAATATAAGAGAATAAGAAACGAGTGGGTAGGCGTGCTTACGGGCAAGGGCTTGACTTACGGCGGAAGCCTTGCGAGAACGGAAGCGACGGGTTACGGACTTTGCTATTTCACCAAAGAAATGCTCGCCGCAAACGGTTCGAGCTTCGAGGGGAAGACTGTGCTCGTTTCGGGTTCGGGCAACGTTGCGATTTATGCGTGCGAAAAGGCTAAAACCTACGGCGCGAAGGTCGTTGCGATGAGCGATTCCAACGGATATATATACGATAAAAACGGAATAGATCTTGCCGCGATAAAGCAGATAAAAGAGGTCGAAAGAAAGAGAATCAAAGAGTATTTGACCTATCATAAAGACGCCGAATATCACGAGGGTTGCAAAGGTATCTGGACTATTCCGTGCGATATAGCGCTTCCCTGCGCGACGCAGAACGAGATAGACGGCGAAAGCGCGAAAATTCTTATTAAGAACGGTTGTAAATGCGTGTCGGAAGGCGCGAATATGCCTTCCACGCCCGAGGCTATCGACGAATACCTTGCAAGCGGAATTCTTTACGGACCTGCGAAAGCGGCAAACGCGGGCGGCGTTGCTACGAGCGGCTTGGAGATGTGCCAGAACTCTATGAGACTCGCTTGGAGCTTTGAAGAGGTCGATGAAAAGCTTCACGGCATAATGAGAAGCATCTTTAAGGCTTGCGATAATGCGGCGAAGGAATACGGTATGCCGGGCAATTACATGGCGGGCGCAAATATCGCGGGCTTCCTGAAAGTAGCAGAAGCGATGAAAGCGCAGGGTAACGTCTAAAACTTTTCTTTGTAAAGCGCAAAGCATCAAATAATTAAAGTCCTTGAGGAAAACGGGGAGTTTTCCTCAAGGACTTTTTATCTTATTGGAATCGTTTAAGAATTAGAGGCAATTTTTCTCGCGACGTAAACTCCGCTTGCGGACGCGTGAGAGAGGGAGTGGGTTACGCCGCTTCCGTCGCCGATAACATATAAGCCCTTCAGCTTGGTTTCGAGGTTGTCGTCGATTTCCACCTGCATATTATAGAATTTGACTTCTACGCCGTAAAGGAGAGTATCGTCGTTTGCAGTCCCCGGCGCAATTTTATCGAGCGCGTAAATCATTTCTATAATACCGTCAAGAATTCTCTTCGGCAAAACGAGGCTTAAATCCCCGGGAGTAGCGGAAAGGGTAGGGACGGTAACGTTTTCCTCTATGCGTTTAACCGTGCTTCGTCTGCCGCGAATAAGGTCGCCGAAGCGTTGTACGATTACGCCGCCGCCGAGCATATTGGAAAGTCTCGCAATGCTTTCCGCATAGCCGTTGCTGTCCTTAAACGGCTCGGAAAAATGCTTGGAAACGAGGAGGGCAAAATTCGTATTGCCGGTTTTTTTGTTTTCGTCCTCGAAGCTATGCCCGTTGACGGTCACTATTCCGTTGGTATTTTCGTTGACGACTATTCCGTTAGGATTCATACAGAACGTCCTGACGTTGTCCTCAAACTTCTCTGTCCTATAAACGATTTTGCTCTCGTACAGTTCGTCCGTTAACGTAGAGAATATTTCGGCGGGAAGTTCTACTCTCACGCCGATATCTACGCGGTTGGACTTCGTGGGAATGTCGAGTTTTTTGCAAAGTCCTTCCATCCAGCTGCTACCGCTCCTGCCTACGGAGATAACGCAGTTTTTGCAGGTATATACGCCGTCGTTTGCGGTAATCTCGAAACCGCCGTCTATGACTTTAATATCCGTTACGGGACAATCGAAATGAAAGTCTGTGCAATCCTTTATGGCATCGTAGAAGTTTTGAAGCACGACGTAGTTTTTATCAGTGCCGAGGTGGCGCACCTTTGCGTCTAAAAGGTGAAGCTTGTTTTGTAAACACACCTTTTTAAGTCCCGTACCCGCGGTGGAATACATTTTCGTACCTTTGCCGCCGTATTCCATATTTATATCGTCAACGTAGTGCATAAGCTCTATCGCCTCGTCTTTGCCGATATATTCGTGGAGTGTGCCGCCGAAGTCGTTCGTTATATTGTATTTTCCGTCGGAAAAAGCGCCTGCACCACCGAAGCCTGACATTATCGAGCAGGTTTTGCAGTTTATACAGCTTTTAATTTTTTTGCCGTCTATAGGGCATTTTCTATGCTCTAAAGAATGTCCCGTTTCAAAAACAGCTACCTTAAGTCGCGGACTTTTTCGAGATAATTCGTACGCGGCAAAAATGCCGCCCGGACCCGCGCCTACGATAATCACGTCATAACTCATATAGTTCTCCTCGTTCGGTTTTCCCGTTCGTCTATTAAAACCTTTGTCTTATACCGAACACCGCGTATATTCTAACATAAAAAAACAATATTATCAAACGAATTCGTAGACTTTTAATTTTTTGCTTGATTTTGATTAAATTTAGTGTATAATATCCTTGGAGGTGAATTATGAAGATTTCTCTAAACCCCGACGAAGCGGTTGTAAAAACCGTTAAAGAGGGACTTGAAAGAAAAGGCGGATATTGTCCGTGCAGGCTCAAAAAAACCGAGGATAATAAGTGTATGTGCAAAGAGTTTCGGGAGCAGATTGCCGATCCGAATTTCGAGGGTTTTTGCCACTGTAAGCTCTACTATAAATCGAAATGACCGGTCGGCGCACACGAAAAAATTTTTTTTAATAATAATACGGAATGAAAACGACTCTTTATCGAGTCGTTTTTTCGTATATAAAAAATAAAATTACGCATGTTAATCGTATTATGAGAAGAGACGAAAACTACGAATATCTAAAAAACAGCGATAACAGAGAATCGGTTTTTGGTAGGTTTTGCAAGAATGAGGCTAAAAATGAAAACGACAGAAGAGTATAAAAACGAGAATTACTTAAATTACGTAAAATCCGTGCTTCCGAAAACCAACGAGAAGAAATCGCTTTTGCGCGCCTTTTGGGTGGGCGGTTTTATTTGCTCGTTAGGACAAGGCGTGCGCTACGCTTTCGAGTTTTTTTTGGGGCTACAAGGCGATGAGCTTGCCGCCTATGTTTCTGCGGTAATGATTTTTCTCGGTGCATTTTTAACGGGACTCGGTATTTACGACAGGATAGGAAAATATGCCGGAGGCGGTTCTATCGTACCGATAACCGGCTTTGCCAATTCCGTCGTCTCTCCCGCGATGGAGTTTAAGACGGAGGGCTACGTTTACGGCGTAGCATCGAAAATGTTCGTGATAGCAGGACCTATAATAGTTTTCGGCGTTGCGGCAAGCGTCCTCGTCGGACTTGTTTATTTTGTGGGGTACAGGATATTCTAATGAATAGAACTCTTTATTTCAATAATAAACCTCGGATAATAGGCGCGGCGTCGGTTGCGGGACCTAAAGAAAGCGTCGGTGCAATAGGAAAATACGTCGATATAAAACTTAAAGACGACACATTCGGAGAGAAGACGTTTGAGAAAGCGGAGACAAAAATGCTTTTTACCGCGATCGGGAACAGCATTCAAAACGCAAATAAAAGAGAAAACGAAATAGACGTTATCATTGCGGGCGATCTTCTTAATCAGATAATCGCATCTACCTTTGCCGCAAGGAACTTTTCTTGCGGTTACCTCGGGACATATAGCGCCTGTGCGACCTTTTGCGAAACGCTTATCGTCGGCGGTGCGCTCGTGGACGGAGGATATATAGATAACGCCGTCTGTGCGACGAGCAGTCATTTTGCTTCTGCCGAAAGGCAATACCGCTATCCTTTAGAGCTCGGTTGCACTCGTCCGCCGCAATCGCAGTGGACGGTTACCGGAGCCGGAGCGTGTGTTTTATCTAAAAGCGGAGAAAAAGGTATAAAACTTACCGCCGCTACGATAGGCAGAGTTGTGGACTTCGGCGTTACGGACGCAAACAACATGGGCGCGGCAATGGCACCCGCCGCCGCCGACGTAATTTTATCTCATTTCAAGAATACGGATACCGTTCCCGAGGATTATGACCTTATCGTGAGCGGCGACCTCGGCGTTCTCGGAACGAGAATATTAAAAGACCTTATATGGGAAAAGGGATACGATATAGAAAACGAACACGTCGATTGCGGCGAACTCGTGTATAATTTGAGCGAAAAAGAATATCAAGGGGGAAGCGGAGCTGGCTGTAGCTCGCTCGTTTTTTGCTCGTATATTTATCGTAAAATGTTGAAAGAGAAATATAAGAGTGTACTGCTTGTGGCGACGGGTGCGCTTCTTTCGTCGGTGTCCTCGCAGCAGGGGGAAAGTATCCCGGGGATAGCGCACGCAGTAGTTTTGGAGATATAATATGGAAATACTTTTTACCTTTCTTAAAGCCTTTTCGGTAGGCGGCGCAATATGTACGCTCGCGCAGATCCTTATAAATTTTACGAAGATAACTTCGGGAAGGATTCTCGTTCTTTTTCTTCTCCTCGGCGCTTTTTTTCAATCGCTCGGTCTATATCAATATCTCGTCGATTTTGCGGGGGCTGGGGCGACCGTGCCGATTTCGGGCTTCGGATTCCTTCTCGCGAAAGGTGCGATGGAGGGAGCAAAGAAAAGTCTTTTCGACGCGCTGACGGGCGGTATTTGCGCCGCAGGTATGGGGATAACGGCGGCAATAGTTTTCGGATATTTGTTCTCGCTTATATTCCGTTCGAGGTCTAAAAAGAACTGATAAATAATATCGTATACTATGATAGAGTGTACGGACGAGCGCGTTTATAAGGGAAAAAGGGGAAAACGCAAGAGAGCGTTCTCCTTTTTCGTCGTTATTCTGTTTATCGCCGCTCCGTTTCTTTATACGCGATTTTGTATATCCCAAACGGTGGGGGAGATTTGTTCCGACGCTTGCAACGCATATTCCTTAAAAGCCGCCAACGCCGCCGCAATATCTTCTCTGTCGCTCGGCGTAAATTATTCGGACGTCGTGAGAATTGAAAAAAACTCCGTCGGAGATATAACGCTCGTAAGCGTCGATCCGCTTAAAGCCAACGCTATAGGTCAGGATATAACCGAAAAAACGAGGATAAATTTAGAAGCCGAGCTTAAGAGCGGTGTTCCCGTACCGTGGCTTGCGTTTTCAGGCATAAAACTTCTCGCGGGGTACGGAAAGGAGGTGTCCTTTAAAGCCGTTACCATATCGTCGGTTACTTGTGAATTCAACGGTAAATTCCGTTCGGTAGGCATAAATCAAACTCTGCACTCGGTGTATGCCGTTATTCTATGTGAAACGAATATAGAAATACCGCTTTCAAAACGGACGGATAGCTCGAGGACGGAAATACTCATTGCGGAAAGCGTAATCGTGGGCAAAGTCCCCGACTTTTATCTCTCTTCGGGTTAGCTCGACTTCATATTTCACAAATATATTCCAACAATATCTCATAGCGTCGGCGTCGTATGACGCCGTTTTTTATGTGTCGTAAAGCATTTGAAAGGCAAAAAACAATCCGCGTTTATGAGACCAAGTCTCTTGACGGAAATAAAGGCTTCGTGTATCCTTTAACCAAATAAAACAAGAAGCTCGGAATTAAAATAGGGCGCGCCGATATAAGGCTATACACGTTCAAGCTTCGTTTAGCGCAGAGAGACTTTTTCCCTTGCGTTTTTTGTTTATTAAGAGGAAGGTTTTACCAAGAGTCGGCGTACTGCTCGATAAACGGATGCAAAAGAAAAGGAGCGGATAAGTATGTTTGAAAAATCGACGGCTATAAAAGCGCTGCCGTTTTATAATTTTCTTACCCGCGAGCAGTGGGAGAGTCTTTTGTGTGCGTCGGAAATAAGACATTTTCACAGCGATGAAAATATAGTCGGGCTTATAGAAAATCGAATAGGACCGTTTTTGGTTTTGCATGGCGAAATACGGGCGGTGATGGACGACGAAAGCGGCAGAGAGATAACCTTATATAAGCTGTATCCGCGAGAAATGGGACTGTTATCGACGGCGTGTATTTTAGAATATATCGCCCTTGACGTGAGATTCATAGCGGACGCGGACAGCGTTCTGCTCGTTACCGAGTCGCGTTCGATAAAGGAAATTATGGAGGTTAACCTTGCGGTGAAGTGCGCCATTTTCGAGATGCTCACGGATAGGTTTTCCTCCTGTATGGAATCCATGCGGGACTTAATCTTTACGAGATATGACAAAAGACTTGCGGTTTTCTTGTTGGAGAGGTATCTCTATACCGGTAAAACGGAATTTTTCATAACGCAAGAAGAAGTGGCAAAAAAGACGAGTTCGGTACGTGAGGTCGCCGGAAGAACGATAAGACGGTTTGCCGAAGAGGGCATACTCGAATACGGAAGAGGCAAGATTAAACTTTTAGACGTACAGCGGCTTAAAAGAATGACCTGACGGCTGATTGCCGATAGAATATAATAATATTAACTTTAGAAGAAATCGTTATGAAATTCAAAGAATGGCTCGATACTTGGCTTGAGAATTACGTAAAGCCACATTTAAAAACGAGGACGACGGAAAGCTATGCGCGCATTATCGAAAAAAAGATAAGCGACGAAATAGGCGAAAAAGAGCTTTCCGAGCTTACCGCGCGCGACGTTGATTCGTTCGTGTCGAAGCTCCTTAAAAGCGGCAACGTCGTAACTAAAGAGGGGTTAGCCGCAAGCTCGGTAAATACCGTCATTACCGTGATGCAAAGCTCGCTCAAAAAGGCTGTGGAGCTCGGATATTTGCAAAACAACGTGGCATCGGGTGCGTCGCGCCCGAAAATCAAGTTTCAAAGAGTAGCCTGCTTCGACGATTTAGAGCAGGAAAAAATCGAACGAGCAATTTTATCGGGCGAGCAGATAAAAATGTTCGGCGTGCTTTTATGCCTATATACGGGTATTCGACTCGGCGAGCTTCTCGCACTACAATGGGACGACGTCGATTTTGAAAACGGCAGCATAAGAATCAATAAAACCTGTCACGACAGTAGGATGGGGCAGGGCTTCGGTCGTGTTACCAACGCGCCGCAAACCGCGGCTTCAAACCGTATAATACCCTTGCCGAAGCAGCTTATTCCCGTAACGGAAGAGGTTAAAAGGACGGCAACGAGCGACTTCGTAGTGTCCTTTCGCGGGAAGCCGCCTACGATTAGGGGGTATCAAAAGAGATTTGCTTCCTTCCTGAAAAAAATCGGCGTGAAACATAAAGGCTTTCACGCCCTTCGCCATACGTTTGAAAAACGTGCGTTAGACAGCGGAATGGACGCAAAAACGCTTGCGGAAATTTTAGGGCGTAAAAGCGCGGCGATAGACCTTGAACGTTATAACGGTTGTTCGGCAGAGCGTAAAGCCGAGATGATGAACGCGCTCGGCAATTTGCGTTTTAGCAAAGCGGATAACGCTTAAGGATATTTTTAAGTCACGTTGACGATTTAAATAGATTTCAGTCACCCTTATATAAAGAAAGAGTGCGGAGAGCCAAAAATTCGGCTTGCCGCACTCTTTCTTTTTTAAGAAAACTATTTACTTCTTTTTTCTACGAAATTCTTCCACCAAACCTTTGCGTACTCGTAAAGGTCCTCTTGGGTTATCGTCGAATAGCCCCTGCAATATCTAACGTATTCGCAAATAGTCCCTTCTATCCAAATGTTTATCTCAATCTCCATAAAATCCCTGTTTTTGATTCTCGGATCGGCGCGGCAGGTTGAAATCAGATTGTTGGTAGCAATCGCCGCGAGCTTTTTTGCCGCAAACATGAAGTCGTTGGACTTACAGAGCATTTTATAATTTTCGTTGTTTTCCTTAACGTAGCGGAACAGGCTGTCTATAAAATCCTCAACGCTGTTCGTGGTAACGAGCATATTGTCGTTGAAAAATAAACTCATAAACTCGTTCTCGTAGTCCTCCGCTACGCCGTATATATCGTCGTAATGCGAGTAAAACGTGCCGCGGCTTATTTCCGCCCGCGCGCAAAGCTCGGTTACGGAAATTTTGCCGAGTTCTCTCTTTTCTGATAACATCTCCGCAAATACCTTTTTAATAAGCTTCCTCGTCTTTTTTGAAGAATTGTTTAAGTTTTGCGCCTTCATATCGTTCTCCTTTTTACAGTTATTTATACAATGTCAAAATATTAACGATGACGTTTAGTTTTGTGTTTACTTTTTTTATACACTAATTATAATTGAATATCGTTAATATGTCAACAGTGTTTAGATAAAAAATAAAAAAATTAAAAAATTTTAAAAAGGAGTAGAATAAATGGGCGTAATAGACGTAGAAAATCTTACCAAAGACTACGGCAGCGGGCGCGGCGTTTTCGACGTTAGTATAAGCGTGACGGAAAGCGAAGTTTTCGGATTCCTGGGTCCTAACGGCGCGGGCAAATCGACGACCATAAGACATCTTATGGGATTTTCCAAACCCGACAGCGGCAGTACCAAGATTTTCGGCAAAGAAACATTTAACAAATATTACGAAATACTTTCCAAGGTAGGGTATATCCCCGGGGAAATCGCTCTTCCCGCAGGGCTTACCGGAAAAGAGTTTCTCGTTATGATGCAGTCGCTGCAAGGCGTTAAAAACGAGACGATGCGAAAAAGAATGCTCGAAATGTTCGAGCTTGACGACGTTGCCCTCGGCGGCGAAACGAAGAGAATGAGCCTCGGCGTAAAGAGAAAGCTTGCTATCGTAGCGGCGTTTATGTCCGATCCCGCCGTTCTTATTTTAGACGAACCGACGAGCGGTCTCGATCCGGTTATGCAAGAGCGATTTATAAGGTTTATCCACGAAGAAAAGGCGAGGGGAAAGACTATTCTTTTGTCCAGCCATATATTTTCCGAGATTGACAACACCTGCGACAGGATAGCGATAATAAAGGACGGCAGAATAGTTTCCGAATTTATTGCCGACGACCTTAAACACGCTTCGAGGAAATTTTACGAGCTTAAATTCTCAGGCGAGGACGAGGCAAAAAAATTCGACGAAAAATCCGCGACGATTCCATCTCTTAACGAGCTTGAACGAAGCGAGGCGAGACGTTTCGTTTCCATAGAAGATAAGGACCTCAACTACCTTATCCGTGGCGTCGCCGATATGAACATCCTCTCTTTCGGCAACAGAAAAGAATCCTTACAGGATTACTTTATGAAGTTCTATAAAGAGGATAAGAACTTCAAAGGAGCGTTGCAATGAGTGTTATAAAACTTGAAAAGCTTACAAAAGATTACGGCGAAGGGCGCGGAATTTTCGATCTCGACCTCGAAATAAATCAAGGCGAAATGATGGGCTACGTCGGCACGAACGGCAGCGGCAAAACCACCACAATCCGCAATATTTTAGGTTTTCTGAAGCCGACGAGCGGCAAGGTTACCGTGAACGGACTTTCTTCTTGGGAACACGCGAGCGAGATAGCTAAAAACGTGGGTTACGTCCCCGGCGAAATAGCGTTCCCCGACCTTCCCACGGGTATAGATTTTCTCAAAACGCAGGCGGAATTCCTTAAAATGAAAAATATGGATTACGCCAACGAGCTGATAGAAAGGTTACAGCTCGACCCGCGCGCTAACCTAAAGAGAATGAGTAAAGGCATGAAGCAGAAAACCGCCCTCGTCGCCGCGCTTATGAACGACGCGCCGATAATCATTCTCGACGAGCCGACTACGGGGCTCGATCCGCTTATGCGCGCGACATTTCTCGACATCATAAAAGAAGAGCATAAAAAAGGCAAAACCATTCTTATGAGCAGTCACAGTTTCGAGGAGCTTGAGTCAACCTGCAATAAAGTCGCGCTGATTTCGGACGGCAGAATAGCGGACGTTTGCGATATGAAAGAAATAACGAATCGCCCGATTAAAGACTTTAAAACCGAATTTAACAGTCACGCCGATTTCGAGCGATTCAAAACCGAAAACATAGAGATTATAAGGGTGCAGGAGCAGTACGATCAGGTGACGGTGAGAATTCCGTCCACTGACACCGCTAAACTTCTTAAAATGCTCAAGGATTACGACGTAAAATTTATTTCGGAGCTTCCGTATACGCTGGAAGACCATTTCAAAAAAATATTATTTGCAAAAAAGGAGAACGAAAAGAATGTTCAGTAAAGCACTATTCAAACAGTCTTGCAAGGCGAACGGCACTATGTGGGCGATAATAACTTTCGCCGTGTGTTTTATGCTTGCCTGCGTTATGCTTATTTCGGGCAGCGGCTCTCTCGGAGAGGTCAAAAACTCTATTCAGGATACCATAATCGTTAAAGAAGTAGATTCGAGTATGGAAAAACGCGCCCTCGGTTATTACGTTTACGGCGAAAAGGGTATGGAAAAATTCGACGAATATTTCGCCGCCGGCGCAAAAGAATGTTTCGCATATCTCGAATGGGTGGCGGCGGGAAGTCCTGAAGCCTATAAGCCCGAGCTTAACACCACCGCAGGCAAAGAATTTGAACAAGAGAAGACGCCGAACAAATTTACCGCTATAACCACCGCTTACGGTTCTGCGGTTAAAGACACCGAAAGCTGGCTTAAAGAGAACTCCCCCAAAGCGGTCGAGGCGGACGGTACCGAATACGATATGTCTGTAGAATATTACGGCGTTACCATGTGCGCCATAAACCCCAACGGGCAGGCGAACGGCTACTATCAGGATAACGGCGAAGCTCTTCCCGAGGATTACGACGTTACGTCTGTTTTGGCTGCGTTATCCGCGGGTAAAGAAGCCGAATATATTGCGAGCGCGGAACGAGCGGCATACAGAGAAGCGCGCATTAAAAACGCCGCGCCCATATTCCTTGCCGCAAACATGACGAAAGAGGAAACCGTAAATCAGCTTATCGAAAAGCTTTCTACTTACAAAGTGACTAAAGAAAAATACGACAGCTTCGGTTACGACTACGCTCACGTCAAAAACCTCGGCATGTCGGCTATAATCACTTTCAGCGGAAGACTCGAGTACGAAACGAAACTCATTATGAAAGACTTTGCGGACGGCAAATACGACAGCGCCGAAGCCGCCGAAAAGGCGGTAGAAGCAAAAGCCGCGGAGCTTAACGACGAAATTACGTCGAGTCTTCTTTCCTCGCTTCCCGAGGAGGTATCGAACGCGCTCGAAGAGATTGGCGAGGCAGACCTTTACACCCTCGTGGTCGGTTCTATTTTCTATAAGCTCGCAGGACTTCTGCTCCCGATAATCTATATGATAATGGCTTCTAACAACCTTATAGCGGGGCAGGTAGACAGCGGCTCGATGGCATACGTTTTATCTACCTCCACAAAGAGGAAAACGGTAGTGTTCACGCAGGCGGTATATTTAATTGGCTCGCTCCTTGCGATGTTCCTTTTAACCTCGGCAACGGGTTGCGTATGCCTCGCGATAGTCTCTGCGGATTCCGCGATAGAGCTTACCTACGGCAAACTACTGCTTCTTAACCTCGGCGCGTTCCTCGTACTGCTCGCGCTTTCGGGACTGTGCTTCTTTACGTCCTGCGTGTTCGACAGGAGCAAACGCTCCATGGCGATAGGCGGCGGTCTTTCGATATTCGCGCTCGTCGCGGCAATGCTCGGTCTGTTCGGCAGCCCCGTCATTCCCTCGGTCGTGAGACTTGACGCGCTTAACTATTTCAACTATGCGACTATAATTTCGCTCTTCGACGTGATATCCATAATGGAAGGAACTACCGTATATCTCTGGAAATTCGCTATCCTCGCCGTCGCGGGAATTATAGGGTATATAGCGGGATCTAAAATATTTGTCAAAAAAGACTTGCCGCTTTAATAAAAAAGTGATAAATTATAAAGGAGGATTCAAAAAGTGTTTGAATTCACAAAGTTATGTAAAGAGTTTGAAAGAATGAACGCCTTGGAGCGCGGAGCCGTTATCGCGGAGAAATCCGTTAAGGTAATGGCAAAGTTAAAGCTTATCGACGTTCCCGAAATCGACCCGGTGGAAACGCTCGCGACGTTTATCGTCGGCGCGGTTGCGGCGGACGGAAAGCTTGACGAACGCGAATATCTTCTCATCTATCCCGCGCTCGTAAAGGCATTCGGCGAAGATTTCGATTTCGCTACCGTCAAAGCCGTGTTCGAGGCGGACAAGGGCGTTCATAGGGAAATCCGCGATTATACCGCAGACCTGCTCACCGTGTTAAGTATGGTGGACGAGAGCTTCCGCGAAGACGTGGTTGCATTGTGTCTTGCGGTCGTCACCGTAGATAACAAGATAACTTTAAGAGAAAGAAAATACATTAAAAAGCTTATTTTGGCGTAAGATGTCCGAAAAAAGGAATAAGGTTCTCGTTGCGACGAGAATAGCCACTGCGCCGATGGTAATGTCCGTTTTTCTCACGAGCGTTATGTTTGCGTTCGGCGAAACCGATCTTAAAAATTACCTCGTATCGCTGGCTTGTCTCGTCGCCGCGCCACTTTTTGCGTATCTTTTGACTACCGCGATACCGCCGTTTAAAAGGCGCGGACGGTCTTTCGAGAGAAACCTCGCCACGCTGTTTTCGGTGGCAGGGTACGTCGTCGGTTTCGTTTTGTCGTTCTTTATCGGCGGAGCGGAGGAAAAGGCGATTTACCTTACCTATCTTATATGCGGCGTTGCGATAGGGGTGAGTACGCTCGCGTTTCATTTCAAGGCGAGCGGACATTCCGCAGGCATTGCAGGACCGCTTGCCATGCTTTCGTTTCTCGTAAGCCCGTGGTTTATGTGCCTCGTCGCGGTATGGATTCTCGCGTTTTTCTCTTCGATAAACTTAAAGCGTCACACTGTGGCGGAATTTGCGGCGGGCGGAGTCATTGCGGCGGTTGCAACCGTGCTTTCTCTGTGCGTGTTCGGACTGCTGTAAAAGCGATAAATTAAGTAATATAAAGGGAGATTAGTATGGAAACCTTCTTAAAACTGTGCTTCGTGTACGTCGTGGGCGGAACTTCCGGCTGGATTATGGAATTCTTTTTCAGAAGATACGCGCACAAAAAATGGGTGAACCCGGGTTTTTTGGTCGGTCCTAACCTGCCCCTTTACGGCATAGGCACGCTTGTGTTGTATCTTATTTCTTCTGCGGAATACGGGTTTATAACTTCTCCCGCGTGGCGCGCGGTTTTCGTGGTTTTGATGATAACTTGTGCCATGACCTTAATAGAATATCTTACGGGGCTTATCTTTATCAAAGGCATGAAGGTTAAGCTTTGGGATTATTCGGACAGGTGGGGGAATATTCAGGGTATAATATGTCCGCTATTCACGCTTTTTTGGGGCGTTATCGGCGCGGCGTACTATTTCCTTATTCATCCGTATATCGAAGCGGGCGCGTCGGCTACGGCGAGCTTTGTCGGAAGCGGTTTTATTTTCGGCGCGTATTTCGGCGTGATGGTCGTGGATATATTCTATTCGTTCAAAGTCGTGGCTAAAATCCGCGAATGGGCAAAAACGCATAACGCCGTGGTTAAGCTCGAAGAATTAAGGCTTTCCATAAAGAACAGAGCGGATAAGCTCAAAGAAAAATGCAGCTTTATTCTTTCCTTTAAGAGCCGTAAGGGTATAAACGGCGAGCTTGACGAATTAAATAAACCGCAAGAGGAGGCGTCTACCGGAGCCGTTCCCGTTTCCGAAAACTAAATTTTTCACATAGTATATCTATATAAAGAACAACGCCCCCCCGAAGGTTAGACGGCAACGAAAAACCATTCGGGGCGCGTTTTATATTCTCTATAAAAAATATAAATTATTAAAACTTCGTAGAATATATAGGCAATATGCGTTATAAGCCGATTTGTTTACTCAAAGCTTTTTTACACGCTCAAAATCCAATATCGCGAAGCCGCTTCTAAAAGCTTGACAATTTGTTTCACATTGTGTAAGCTATAAAGGCAAGAAAAATGTGTAGCAATTACACGAAAAGGAGAAAGGATGTTAGAAGTAAAGAATATTTTCAAAACTTACTCGACTAAGGGCGGAGTGAAGATTAAAGCTCTCGACGACGTATCCGTGACTTTTCCGGAGACCGGAATGGTGTTTTTACTCGGGAAAAGCGGTTCGGGAAAATCCACGCTGCTCAACGTCGCAGGCGGTTTGGACAAAGCGGATAGCGGCGAAATTATCGTTAAGGGCAAGAGCAGTAAGAATTTTTCGACGTCAGATTTTGATAGCTATCGAAATACTTGCGTCGGTTTCGTTTTTCAGGAATATAACATTTTAAACGAGTTTACGATTGAACAAAATATTGCGCTTGCACTTGAGCTGCAGCATAAAAGGAACGATAAAAAAGCGATCAACGCGCTTCTCGAGCAAGTTGACCTAAAGGGTTTAGGGAAAAGAAAACCCAACACATTGTCGGGCGGACAAAAGCAAAGGGTAGCGATAGCAAGGGCGCTTATAAAAGAGCCCGAAATAATAATGGCGGATGAGCCGACGGGTGCGCTCGATTCGAATACGGGAAAGCAGGTGCTTGAAACCTTAAAAAAATTATCCGCGACAAAGCTTGTAATAGTCGTATCGCATGACCGCGATTTCGCAGAGATTTACGGGGATAGAATTATAGAGCTTGCCGACGGCAAAATAATTGACGACGTTTCCAAGACGTGTTCAACTCCGCAGTTTATAAGCGATAACGTGCAAATGGTGTCGAGTGATACCGTGTCGATAAAAAATGCCGAAAGCATCACCGAGGACGACGTTAAGTCCATCGTCGATATGTTACGGAAAAACGGCGGCGAGGCAATAATTACCGCGTCGAAGAACGATCTTAAAGACGTAAAGCACGCTTGCAAGATAAACGACAGCGGTGCAAAGGAATTTTTTACCGAAACTACGGACGTAAAAATACACGAGTACGACGGGAGAAAAACGAAGTTTATTCGTTCGCATTTGCCGATTTCCAACGCTATGAGAATAGGCGCAAGCGGAATGAAGTCAAAACCGATAAGGCTTATTTTTACGATTATCCTCAGTGTTATAGCTTTCGTTATGTTCGGGTTATTGTCCGCCGTTATGTTTTACGATAAAGACAAAACGTTTATACAGTCGATAGACGACGGCAACATACCCGTATTAGACGTTATAAAAGAATATCAGGTGACGATTACAAATCAGAACGGCGACGATACATACTCACATACGAAGGAAAATAGTGTGCAATTAACCGATGCCGAGGTGGAAAGCATAAAATCAAAATTCAGCGACGCTTTCGGTGCGGTGTCCTTTAGTAATACAGGAATTCGTCTTGACGATCCGACCGTCGTGAATAAGGGTGAGAATTCTGCACTCGGCGAATATTATGATAGCAGCGTAAGTTATGCGACGAGCGTAAGCTCCGGTTTTAGCAAAGGCGTCATAATAGGCAGATATCCCTCTGCGGACGACGAAGTTTGCATCTCCACGTATACCGCGTCCGTTTTGCTCGCTAAATATAACGGAATAAGCGATAAAAACGATCTGCTTGATAAAACGGTAAAGATATCGGACGCTCCTTTTAAGATTGTCGGTATTTTCGATAGCGGGGACAGCGCGTTAGAGCCTTATAGCAAATATAAAGAAAATATTGACGCAAACGACAAAGATAATTACAGCTACAATGATGTTACGGCAATGAAAACTCTTATCGCCGACGGCTATCATAATTGCGTGATTTTTAATGAAAATATCTTTAACAAAATATCGAAAAACAGTGAACGCGTCGAGCAATCGTTTCAAGAGTTGCTAAGCGAGAATAATCAATATAGACTTGCGTATTATAAAAACAGTTACGGCGAAGGTAACTATGGGTATTATTGTGCTACTTATCTTGATAAAAGTTATATATCGGCATCTCCCTACGAAACGTATTATATCGGCGATAAAAAGGACATAGGCGAGGGAGAAGCCGTCTTATCGTATGATGTTTTTTCTACGTTGATAAAAAAATATAACGGTGATGACTATTATGAGACACGCTATATAATTTCGCAAGAATTAGGGACGGACGAGAGTGATATAACAGATTGGTTAACAGCTAACGACGATACTTGGTATAACGATACGAACTATGAAAAATATACGATGTACAAGAAATTTAAGGAGTTAACGCAAGCCGGAGCAAAATATAACGCTTTCTATATTTATGTAAATTCGACTATGTCGAACGTTACGTTTTTTGTCGGTACAGATAAAGAATTTATCGCTTCTCCTCTCGAGGCAATGGAAAGAGTTATGGATACTGACGAATACACAGACGAGGAAAAAGACACGGTCTTGAGGAGTTGCTTAAGTAGATTGAAGCCGTTTTTAGAGGGTACGGAATTCGAATTTAACGTTTATTACGAAGATTTTGGAAGCGAAAACGTGCAACAAATTGATGAGAATATAACAAAACTGAAAATTGCAGGCGTAAATTTCTGTCGCAACAAAGTCGTTTTTCTAAGCGATGGCGATAATAACGAGCTTAGAATAATTTCTGAAAGCCATATTAAGGTATTTAGCAATAACACGTCTAAAAAGGAGACGAAATATATCGAAGATAAGGACGCTAAATATGACGTGATTTTTGCCGATTACGGAGGGCAAAAAGGCGAGCTTTCAATGTTTTCCTTCGAGTTTGGCGAGGACGATTCGAGATATTTCCTTCGCAATTCGTTTGCGGGAAAGATGGTGAGGGTAAATATGATTGTAGAAGCTATGTCTCAAGTATTTATGTGGGTGGGCATCGTAGTCGGAGCTTTTGCAATGATTCTCCTTTCCAACTTCATTTCTTCGTCAATATCTTATAAGAAAAAGGATATCGGTATACTGCGCGCGGTAGGCGCGAGGGGAGCCGACGTGTTTAAGATTTTCTTTTCGGAAACGTTTCTGATAGATTTAATTTGTCTCGTTTTTGCGATCGTAGGTTGTTTTTGGGCAAGCGCTACCATAAACAAAGAAATTCTTTCTGTGTCCGGCGGTGTATCTTTAATAGTGTTCGGGATAAAGTCGATTGCCGTTATGATAGGCATTGCTCTTGCTTCGGGCGCCGTCGCAACCTTCCTGCCGGTATACTTTGCGTCAAAGAAACCGCCCGTAGAAAGTATCAGAGCGTTATAAACTAAAGCGTAAAAATATTAAAGCCCGATAGTTTCGTTGCGGTAAACGACAACTTCGGGCTTTTTGAATACTAAAAAACTTAACCGAACTTTCAGGAATTCGGTTTAGTTTTTAATTGGCGGAGAGGAGAGGATTCGAACCTCCGATACCTTGCGGTATACTCGCTTTCCAAGCGGGCACATTAGACCTCTCTGACACCTCTCCGTCCGCAAAAGGTCGTTCTCTATTCTAATATATTTTTAAATAAATTGCAACTTAATTCCCGCATTATTTTAAAAATATTTTTTATTTTTTTTGCTCGTTTAACTATCATTTTTTCTTTTTATATAGTATAATATTTTCATAAAAGAAAAATTGAAACGCAGACGCTTTTTTATCGATGGATAAAAGGGCGTTTTTTCTTTAAAACACAAGATATTGTGGTTTTTTAAAAAATTAAAGACAAAATATTGTGAATGGCTTGACAAAGCGTTTTATAAATGGTATAGTAAAAACACTCAACAAATGCGTCGGGAGGTAGAAAATGTTTCAGGTAAGGAAGAGAGACGGCAGTCTCGTGGAATTTGATTCGTCCAAAATAACGACCGCGCTTTCAAAAGCGTTCAATGCAAAGGGCGTAAATTATACGGCGGACATTCTCAATATGCTCACGCTTCGCGTTGCCGCGGATTTTTCCAAAAAGATTAAGGACAACGTTATAAGCGTAGAGGACATTCAGGATAGCGCGGAAGTAGTGCTTATTCAGGCAGGGTACGTCGATATAGCGAAGAGCTATATTTTATACCGCAAACAGCACGAGAACGTAAGAAATATCAAAGAAACCATAGTCGATTATAAAAAGATTGTGGATAGCTATCTTAAAGTCGCAGATTGGCGCGTTAAGGAAAACTCTACCGTTACCTATTCCGTCGGCGGGCTTATTTTGTCAAACTCCGGCGCGATAACGGCTAACTATTGGCTGTCCGAGGTCTATGATCAGGAGATAGGTGACGCGCACAGGAACGCGGATATACACATTCACGATCTTTCTATGCTTACCGGTTATTGCGCGGGCTGGTCGCTCCGTCAGCTTATAAAAGAAGGGCTCGGCGGCGTCCCCGGGAAAATAACGTCCTCTCCCGCAAGCCACCTTTCCACGCTCTGCAACCAGATGGTAAACTTCCTCGGTATAATGCAGAACGAATGGGCGGGCGCGCAGGCTTTTTCATCGTTCGATACCTACCTTGCGCCTTTCGTCAAGGCGGATAACCTCACATACAGAGAGGTTAAACAGTGCATACAGTCCTTTATTTACGGAGTGAATACTCCGTCTCGCTGGGGTACGCAGTCGCCGTTTACCAACGTTACGCTCGACTGGGTAGTGCCTAACGACCTTGCCGAAATGAACGCGCTTGTCGGCGGCAAAGAGATGGACTTCAAATATAAAGATTGCGTAAAAGAAATGGAGATGGTAAATAAAGCGTTCATCGAAATAATGATCGAGGGTGACGCAAACGGCAGGGGCTTCCAATACCCGATACCGACATATTCCATAACTCGCGATTTCGACTGGTCGGAGACTGAGAACAATAAGCTTCTTTTCGAGATGACTGCAAAATACGGCACTCCGTATTTCTCTAACTATATTAACTCTGATATGGAGCCGTCCGACGTGCGTTCTATGTGCTGCCGTCTGCGTCTCGATTTAAGGGAATTGAGAAAAAAATCGGGCGGTTTCTTCGGAAGCGGCGAAAGCACCGGTTCGGTCGGCGTGGTAACCATCAACATGCCGAGGATCGCTTACCTTTCCGCGACGGAAGAAGAATTTTACGAACGCTTGACTCATCTTATGGATCTTGCCGCAAGGAGCCTCAAGATTAAACGCGAGACGATAACCAAGCTTCTCGAAGCGGGTCTTTATCCGTATACAAAGAGATATTTGGGGACGTTTGCCAACCATTTCTCGACGATAGGACTCGTCGGAATGAACGAAGCCTGCCTCAATGCGAAATGGATTAAAAAAGATCTTACCGCACCCGAATCCCAGCAGTTCACGAAAGACGTCCTCAACTTTATGAGAAACAAGCTTTCCGACTATCAGGAGCTTTACGGCGACCTGTATAACCTCGAGGCGACACCTGCGGAATCTACTTCTTTCCGTTTAGCAAAACACGATAGAAAGAGATACCCCGACATAATCACCGCATCCGATTGCGACAAAACGCCTTATTATACCAACAGCTCGCATCTTCCCGTGGGGTATACGGACGATATATTCAGCGCGCTCGATATTCAGGACGAATTGCAGACTTTGTATACCTCCGGCACGGTGTTCCACGCGTTCCTCGGACAGAAGCTTCCCGACTGGAAAGCCGCGGCGACACTCGTTCGTAAAATTGCGGAAAATTATAAATTGCCGTACTATACGATGTCGCCTACGTATTCGGTATGCTCTGATCACGGATATATCCCGGGGGAGGTTTACAAATGCCCCGTCTGCGGAAAGACTACCGAGGTGTACAGCCGTATAACGGGATATTACCGCCCGATACAGAACTGGAACGACGGTAAGCGCGCGGAGTTTGCGGACAGAAAGGTTTACGACGTAGAAAATTCTCATTTCCACGCAAAGAAGAACGGTTGCGCTCCCGAAAAGCACGAGGTCGTCGCCGAAGAAAAATTAACGCGTCCGCTGCTCTTTACGAGAAACGGTTGCCCCAACTGCAAAACGAGCAAAATGATGCTCGATAAAGCGGGTATAGCGTACGACGTCGTTAATGCCGAAGAGGATAAAGACACCACTCTTAAATACGGCGTCAAAAAAGCTCCGACGCTTTTAGTCCCCACGGAGAACGGGATAGAATCTTACGACAACGCCAGCGAGATAAGAAAATATATAGAGAGTAAAAACTAATGTACGATATAATCGTTATAGGCGGCGGCGCGGCGGGAATGACTTCCGCGCTTTACGCTTTGAGAAACAGTAAAACCGTTCTCGTTTTGGAAAGCGAAAGCCTCGGCGGACAGATAGCGACTTCGCCGCGACTTGAAAATTTCCCTTCGATAAAGGCGATAAGCGGCGAGCAGTTTGCGGATAACCTTTTTGAGCAGATAACCGCAATGGGTGCGGATTTCGAGATAGAGAAAGCTGTCGGCGTGGAAAAGCTCGGGGAAGGACATTTCAGGGTTAAAACCGAATACCACGAGTACGAAGGAAAATCGGTGATTATAGCGGCGGGCGTTAAGCATAAGCACCTCAGGACGAAGTCGGGCAGAGACGACCTTGTGGGGCACGGCGTGTATTATTGCGCCATCTGCGACGGGGCGTTTTATAAGGGTAAAGAAGTCGCAGTTATCGGAGACGCGAATACCGCGCTTCAATATGCGCTGCTTCTCGCAAGCTATTGCAAAAAGGTATACGTTTATACGCTTTTCGATAAATTCTTCGGCGATAAAGGGCTTGTAAAAGCTCTTCGCGCAAAGGATAATATAGAAGTCCGCCCGAATACGAGCGTAACGGATTTTATCGGAGATAAAGAACTGACCGCGATAGAGTATAAGGATAAAGACGGGAATATTTGCCGTCACGAAATTCCTGCCGTTTTCGTCGCGATAGGGCAGATTCCCGACAACAAAGCGTTTGAAAATCTCATAGACCTCGATAAGGACGGATACATCGTTTCGGACGAAACGTGCAAAACCAAAACGGACGGTCTGTTCGTGGCGGGCGATTGCCGCACGAAGGCTGTAAGACAGGTTGTTACCGCAGTAGCGGACGGCGGCGTCGCCGCAACAAACGCTTGCCTTTATTTGGAAGCTTTGGAAAGCTAAATTTTTCTTTAAAATTTAAGAGGTTGTCGCAAGCGGCGTTTTGTCACTCGCGACAACCTCGATTTTTTATCAATATTTCCGATTAGCTTTTCTTTAGTTTGACTTTTTTTATCTTTTCAAAAATGTACGCCGACGCTTTGTTCATAGCCAAAGAGAGCGGGAATTCTAATACTATTATCGCCAAAAGCTCAATGAGGTGCGGCAGATGTTTTTCGTCGAGAGGAAGCTGCGCAAGTCCCACTAATTCGCTCATATCGCAGTTTATCGTGAGCAATAACAGTAAAACCAATAATAAGCTTATTATTGAACACAAAATCGCTCTAAATTTATTAAACGGTCTGCAAATATGTAAAAGGTTCACAAGCCCTGCGAAGGTGAGGGCGAGCGTCGCCATCGTCATTAGCGTATACGAATCCGCGGTTCTGTCGAAAAATCTTACAACTCCGACCGCGCCGACGCTTAAAACCATTACGATCGCGGCGGGAACAGACTTCACGATTACGTTGCCGATAAACCTTCCTTCGACGCGCATATCGTTTGGCTGCATGGAAAGCGAAACGGAAGCGAGCCCTATGACGATCATTTCGAGCGGATTCATCTGTTTCGGGAGAAACGGATAACGTGTAAGAGAGGGGACAAACAGCACGGCAAAAGCCAAAATCATGGTAAAGAACGTTTTCATCAAATACAGCGAAGCGGAGCTTTGAACGTTGTTTATAATCCTTCTGCCCTCGTGGACGACCTGCGGCATGTGCGAAAAATTATCGTCCATAAGCACGAGGTGCGCAAGACTTCTTGCCGCCTCGCTGCCCGAGGCAACGGAAATCGCGCAATCGGCTTCCTTTAATGCTATAATATCGTTTACGCCGTCGCCCGTCATTGCCGCGGTATGCCCGTTTTTCTTCAGCGTCCTCACTATAATCGCTTTTTGTTCGGGTGAAACCCTGCCGAAAACCACGTATTCGTTTGCGGCTTTTTCCACTTCCTCGTCGGAAAGCCCCTCGAGACTGACGAACTTTTCCGCGCCGTCAATACCTACTCTTTTCGAGACTTCGGAGACGGTGACGGGATTGTCGCCCGAAATGACCTTAATCGCCACTCCGTTTTTCTTAAACCATTCTATCGTTTCCGCCGCGTCGCTTCTCACGTTGTCCGCAATAAGGAGCAGGGAAATCGGCGTAAAATCATGCGGAACCGTTTCTCCGCCGAGCGGCTTTTTGCTTTTTGCGAGTACCAAAACGCGCAAGCCCTTGCTCGTGTGTTCTTGTATTTTGTCTTCTAATTTACCGTATTCGTCCTTTGTTAAAACGAATTCGGGCGCGCCGAAAGCGTAAGTCGCGCCGCCGTCGAAAGTGACTGCGCAAAGCTTTCTCGTCGAATTAAAGGGGAGAGAAGCGACGGCTTTAAGAGAGCCTCCGTCTCCGAATTTATCGCAAAGCGCGATCGCCGTCTGATTTGCGTCCTTAAGCTCCGCAAGCATGGAAGAAACGATAAGCTTCGTGTCGTATTCGTCGTCCGCGAGGCGAATTTCATCGACGAACGTCATTTTGCCGTCCGTGATAGTACCGGTTTTGTCAAAACAAATAACGTCCACCCTTGCGAGCATTTCGAGGGAATAAAGGTCCTGCACGAGAGTGTTTTGACGCGCAAGCTTGATAATCCCCACTGCAAGCGCGAGACTTGTTAGCATAAACATCCCCGCAGGTATCATTCCGATAACGACCGTAGCCGTAGAGGAAACAGAGTCCGTCACGGATTCTTTATTGATAACCAGCGATTTAACGATGTACGCGGTAGCCAGAGGGACGATAATTATAGCTATCGAACGGATAAAAAAGCTCAACGAGCTCATAAGCTCGGAGTGCGGTTTTTTATATCGTTTCGCTTTAGCCGACAGTTTTTCCGAATAACTTTCTTTTCCTACTTTTTCGGCTCTTGCAAAACATCTGCCGGACACGATAAAGCTTCCAGACAGCAGCTCGTCTCCGACGCCCTTTTTCAAGGGAACCGATTCGCCCGTTAAAAGCGATTCGTTTACCTCCGCTACGCCGCATAACACGACGCAATCGGCGGGAATTTGCTTGCCCGCGGAAAGAACGACGACGTCACCCGCGACCACGTCCGCAACGGCGATTTCGCGCTCTTTGCCGCCGCGCATAACGGTTACCGTTTTCGAGGCGACGAGGGACAGCTTTTCGATACAACGCTTTGCGCGAATTTCCTGAGTAACGCCGATTGTGATATTGATGGCGTATACGATAACGAAAACGAAGTTGGAAATCTGTGCGTGAACGCACAAAAGGGCGATAAAAACGATAAGCCCCAGCAAATTAAACACGGTAAAAATATTACCGACAAAAATGCTGAGGTATGATTTAGAGTTTTTTTCAGAGACGGCGTTAGTCAAGCCGTCTCTGATTTTTTCTTTTACTTCTTCGTCGGAAAGCCCTTGTAACACGAGGGCATCGTCCGCGCCGCTTGCGGACTCGCAAACCGCTTGCGTCGTCTGCTCCGAAGCGGAGCCGCATTCCGATTTGAAGCTTATATCGTTTTCAGTCATAATTCACGAAATCAAACTATAATGTTTATCAACCGCTTCGGCACGATGATAAGTTTTTTAATCTCTTTTCCGTTAAGCTCTGCGGAAATCTTCTCGTCCTTTGCGATAATTTCTCTGATACTTGCCTCGTCTATATCGGAGGGGATATTGAGTTTTGTCTTTAACTTGCTGTTAATCTGCACGGCGACCTCGACCTCGTCAAGAGTGAGCGCCGATTCGTCGCATTCGGGGTATTTAGAAAGGAAAACCGATTTTTTATTGCCGAGTTCTTCCCAAATTTCCTCGGAGAAGTGCGGCGCGCAGGGAGCTAAAAGCTGAATGAATTTCTTAAAGCACTCTTTATACAGCGTAGCGTTTTTCTTTTCCTCGCCGTCGTATTTATAAAGCGCGTTAAGAAGCTCCATAAGCCTTGCGACCGCGGTGTTAAAGGAGAAATTCTCCATATCTCTGTCCACGCATTTTATCGCGTAATTCGTAGCGTACAAAAGCTCTTTTTCGTTCTTTCCGTTCTGAAACGTCTTATCCGCCTTACCGATTTCGAGCGCGGATACTTTTGCGGCGAGCCTCTCCACTCTGTCGAGGAATTTGGTAATAGCCTTAATGCCGTCGTCGTTCCACGGACCGCCCTCGGTGTACGAGAAACCGAACATAAGATATAATCTCAGCGTATCCGAGCCGTATTTTTCGACGTAAGGATCGGGAGCGATGATGTTGCCCTTACTCTTACTCATTCTCATGCCGTCGGGTCCTAAAATAACGCCCTGATGCACGAGCGATTTAAACGGTTCGTCAAAGGTGAGATAACCCATATCGCGCAAAGCCTTCGTAATGAATCTCGCGTATAAAAGGTGCATGCACGCGTGTTCCGCGCCGCCGACGTATTTATCCACGGGGAGCATTTTATTTATAACGTCCGGATTGAACGGCTCTTTCGCGTTGTGCGCGTCGGGGTAGCGCAGATAATACCAGCTCGAACAAACAAAAGTGTCGAGCGTGTCTGGATCTCTGTGCGCGGGACCGCCGCAAACGGGACAAGTCGTCTCCATAAAACCCTTGTGCTTTGCAAGCGGAGATTCGCCGTCCGGCTTAAATTCCACGTCGTAGGGGAGTTTAACGGGCAAATCGGAATAGGGGACGGGAACGATACCGCACTTGTCGCAATAAACGACGGGGATAGGCGCGCCCCAATAACGCTGACGGGACACGAGCCAATCACGGAGTCTGTAATTCGTCTTATATTCCGCCTTGCCTTCTTTTATAAGTTTGTTTACGATAGCTTTTCTTCCCTCTGCGGAAGTCATTCCGTCAAAACCCATACTGTTTACGACGATACCCTCCTCGTGGAAGGGGAGATCGTCGGGGCAGTTTATGCCTTTCGTCACGCGGACGATGGGGAGATTATATTTCGTAGCGAACTCGAAGTCTCTTTCGTCGCCCGAAGGAACGCCCATAACCGCGCCCGTTCCGTACGAATAAAGGACGTAGTCTGCGACGTAGATCGGAACTTTTTTACCGTTGATGGGGTTAATCGCGTTATGCCCGATATAAACGCCCGTTTTCTCGCGGGTAGTGGAAAGGCGGTCGATCTCGTTGGCGAGGGACGTCTGATAAACGTACGCCTCGACCTCCATGCGCCTATCGTCCGAGGTGAGCTTTTTGACGAGCGGATGCTCGGGTGCGAGAACAACGAAGGACACGCCGAACAAAGTATCCGCGCGGGTAGTGAACACCTTAAAGGTATCGCCGCTTTCGCAGGTGAACTCTATTTCCGCGCCGATAGACTTGCCGATCCAGTTCTTCTGCATAAGCTTTGTCTTTTCGGGCCAGTCGAGGTCCTTTAAGCCCTGCAAAAGCTCTTCCGCGTAGTCGGTGATTTTAAAGAACCATTGCGTGAGGTCCTTTTTGACTACGGGGCTGCCGCACCTTTCGCAAACGCCGTTCACTACCTGCTCGTTGGCGAGAACGGTTTTGCAACTCGGGCACCAGTTTACGGGTGCCTCTTTTCTGTAGGCAAGCCCGTTTTCGTAAAGCTTCAAAAAAAGCCATTGAGTCCACTTGTAGTAGTCCTCGTTGCAGGTTTTTATTTCGGCGTTCCAATCGAACATTGCGCCCATTTCCTTGAGCGTTTCTTCCATATTCGCGATATTTTTCTCGGTGGAATCTTTCGGATGCACGCCTGTTTTAATGGCGTAGTTTTCCGCGGGCAATCCGAACGCGTCAAAGCCCATCGGCTGAAACACCTCGAAGCCTTTCATTTTCTTATACCGCACGAAACTGTCGGTAGGACCGTAGTTATACCAGTGCCCCAAATGCAGTTTAGCGGCGGACGGGTAAGAAAACATTTCGAGACAATAATATTTTTTGTCGATGTTTTTGGAATTAAACGTGCCGAGTTTTTCTTTTTCCCAAACAGCCTGCCACTTCTTTTCCACTTTTTTAATGTCCATAAAGTAAAATAAGCCTCCGTAGAATACCAAGTATCTTTTAACCGCAATCATTATAGTATAAAAGAAAATTTTAGTCAAGCGATATAAAGCGGTATGCGAGCGTAAAATATTTCGCCCTTTTTTCTCCCGCCCGCCCTCCGCCGTGGGCAGGGCAAAGCCGTGCAGAATGACGTACAACATCCGTGCATAAGGGCATAAAAGGGGCGAAAAAAGCCCTCTTGTGGGACAAAGTCACAAAAGATGATAAGATAATACAAGAAACCTGCAAAGATAGTTATAACACTTTGTCTAAAATTTATGATACAATAATACCGAATAAAACCGAGGAAAGGCGGGTACCCGCCTGCGCTTATACTAAAAAGCATAAGCGCAGTACCCCTTTATCGGCTTTTAAGGAGGGTAACATGAGCAATAAAAAAGAGTACGAGCCTGTTCGGATAGAGATTATCCGGATGGGGAACGAAGACGTTATCACCTGTTCGATAGGAGAAGGCGATAATGCGAGAGACGACAACATAAATTGGGGTGGCTTTTAAGGCACGGAGGGAAGAGTAAATGAAAAAAGCAATAAAAATTTTATCCGCAGTGGTTATTGCGGCGTTTACGATGGCTTGCGTGTGCTTCGGCATATCGACGATCTCGAAAAAAGACTCCGTATACGCCGATACCACGGAAATCACGATAACGGGGTTTAACACCAACAATGCCAATATTGCGGTATTCAATATCTCGGGCGGAGACGCGACGAGCGCGCGAAACACGAGCGTAGAAGCTTACGTAAACGACGTGAAGACAAGTTTAACCGTATTCGGTGACGAAGGTCATACGAACGCTACTAAGCTGACGTTTTTCATAAACACTCTTAACGCCTCGAGCTATCAACATATTCGCATCCCCGCAGGGACGAAAATAGGCGATTGCACGCTGGCGACAGAGTATAATTTCTATAATCTGTTAAATGCCAACGACGGCGGATTCGTTTGGGTCGGGCAGGAAAGCACCACCGAAATAACGATTACGGGAATAAACGCTATAGCCCTTGGGCATGCCGGTTTAAGATCGTACGTCGCTCTCGGTGTTGCTGAAGGCGCTACGATTAATACAGGCGCTATGTATAATTGCGGCATTGTATACGCTACCGAAGACGGTAATATTTTCAGCGACTATACTCTCTACGGCGGTGCGTCAAACGTTATAAACGTTAATACGGAAAGCAATACAAGCGTCGGACTTATGCTCGATTACACCGTCTTTGGTACGCCTGCGACCGCGCCGCGTCTTTTCAAGATACCCGCGGGTACGGTATGGGGCGGTTATCTCGGCGAATATCGCATAACAAATACTTTCTATCTTTTGTATAACGGGACTACCTTCCAATACTACGACTACAACCCCACAGAAGAAAACCTCCTCGAGGTCGTTGAGTTTGCAAGGCAAGATACAAGTAGTAGATACGTGGTGAGGATGAGTGGCTCGGGTAACGGAACGTACAATGCGATAGGGAGCGTCACCGTAAAAGTGGACGGCGAGACGCAGACTGCATCTTATTTAAATTGGGAGAATGATGTTGCTTTTTTAATTCCTTACGACATATTCCCCGCTACCGGCTATCATACCCTTGAGATAGATAAGCAGTTGCTTTCCGACAGCAGGGTATTTAAGGGCGGATATTCGGTTAAGGTGTACAACGGCGCGGTCGTGAACACCATCAACGTCAACAACGCCACCGTCAAAATGGGCGACGGCGATAAATTTACCAACGCCTTTTATGCCTTTGACGGCAGTTGGACGGACGGCGGCTGGTTTGTCAATAACACCGAGACGACGGGCGACGTCAATATCAAATTCAATATAGAAAGCGAAACGAGAACCGCGGCAGGATTATTCGGCGCGACGAGACTCATAAGCGCGGATCCTTCCGCACAATGGGCTGTTACGCACGGTATAATTGACTACTATGCTAACGATGGAGATACGATCTGGACAACATATACTAACAGCAATGATATAACCCTGACATACAACGCTACCACGCACAGAAGGTTGGCAAACGGTTTGAAATGGGGCTGGGCGCATACCGAATCTGCCTCCGGCATTAGCTATACCGACGCGGGCGGCGACGCGGGCGTAACGACCGCGTACGAAGTTACGGACAGTATGGGCGCAAAATGGTTCGGCGTTGCTTGGGGCGGCGGTAAATACGCGCTCAAAGCGACTATGCAGATTTACGACGCCGACTACAACGACCTCGGCATCAAATGGTCAACGCCTTCGGCTACCGTCAGCTCCGAGCTTGTCGGTATAGACGGCGGAAAGATATACTTCGTTTCTCCGTACGAATACACGAGCTCCGTCAGCGTAACGACGAAAAGCGGTACTAATGTTACCGTGGTGAATGAGGGCAACGGAAGTTTTTCCTTTACCATGCCCAACGAAGAGGTGACGATTTCCACTACCGAAAAGACGACGAGCGATACGCTTTCGTATAACGGTTTTGTAAATCAAACCGATTCTAACAGGTACGTGCTTATCTTAAACGGCGGTTCGGGCGACGGAACGTACGGTAAAAGAGGCGACGTCACCATAAACGTAGACGGCGCGGAGCAGACCGCAGAATATTGGGGTTGGGGTGATAATGTTGCGTTCGTCATTCCTTACTCGATACTCCCGAACGAAGATTTCCACGAGGTGGAAATAGGGGAGCAGACTCTTGCGGACGGCAATACCTTCGCCGGCGACTGTCACTTCTACGTAGAGAGCGGTGTGGAGATTCTCCCGATTTCCAAAAGGACGGGAGCTGCTTATCAGTACAATGAGACAGAAGGTACTAACCGCTACGTCGTGTTCTTCAGAGGTTTAACTGCCGATGAATATGTATATCACATAGGTAACGTCACGGTGAACTATGTGAACGTGAACGACGGCAGTACGGGGACGAAGTCGATCGAATTCTATCGTTGGTACGGCGATCAGACCGCAATGCTCTTTAACGCGAGCGATTTCCCCATTACAAATAAATATAAGATTACCGTCCCCAAAGGCAAAGCGGCAGACCGTGCCGATGGCGTAAATGTAGATAAGAACGTCTACTACTTTACCAATACGATCACTTTCATCCTTGAAAATCAAACGGTCGAGGACGATTTGACCAAGGTGACGTGGACGGCGAACGGCGAGACCAAAACCGAGTCTATAGTGTGGAGCGAGGCGACGTTCAACGGACTGTTCTCGGCTACCACGATCGAAGGTACCGGACTTAAGGTATTAGGTTATACGTATAACAATACGCTCTATAAGAGCCTCGTCGCAGTATACGAAAGTATCAACAGTATACCCGAAACGGTAGAGTTCAACGTCGAGACGATTACCCTCGAGAACGTGGCGGGCGCGTCCATCAGGACGAGCAGCGACTATCAGGGACTGCGTTTCTCTACCAAAATTTCGGAGGAAAGACCTGCCTCGATAACCGAGTACGGTATGTACTTTACTTCGGCGGATATCTACGATAGTCTCGGCAAAAAATTCACCGCGATTACGGACGGCACGGACGGCTATAAGATTTCTTCTACGGACGCGGACTTTAAGAAGTGGGTAAAGGGCGACGGATACGAGTATTATAACTTCGTTCTTAAAGTCAACGCCGCAAACTACAATTTGAGATTTACCGCGTGCGCTTACGTCGTGGTAAGTTACCCCGACGGCACTTCCGAGACGCTTCTCGCAAGCTACAGCGTGACGAACAACGTGCGTTCCGCTTACGAGGTGGCAAGCGCGGCTATAGATTATATAACCGATACCGCAACCGACACGTATGTTTATACGCAGAAGTACGTTGACGGCGTAGTTGATATCGACTACAATTATAACCTTATCGGTAAAGACAGAAGCTACACCGTGACGAAGACCGCGGACGGCAAGATTACCCTCACGGCAAAAGACGGCACCGGCTTCGACGTTGCGAGCGTGCTCGCGTTCTCGGTCAACGGCTCGAGAAAATCGGCTACCTTCAGCGGCGGCGTCGTTACCTTCGATAGCAACATGATGACTGCGGAAAGTCAGATAAAGACGGCGATTGAGGGTGCAGGTCGTTCGGGCAGATCTTTAGAGATAATGGCATACTACGGACCTTCTATCGGTATTCACCTTTCTGAAGGAGTGCTTACCTCAAACACATATACGTCCTCTACCGTAGAGGACGTAAAAAAATACTTCGACGCGGGCTTTAATTACTTCGTGGCGGAAGAAGCGGACTACGGCGCTTACCGCGCGGAGGGTATAAACTACGGTTCGACCACGACAGGCACGAAAAACGACGCATTTAGGACGCTCGACCTCGTGGCGTTATATTGTGACCAATACGGAATTACCGACGCGAACGACGCTCCCGTGATTGTCCGTTGGTCCGTAATCGAAGGCGTAATGGACGTTAAGGATAGAAATAGCTCTCTTTCGCATCTTACTGATGACGCGCTTAAAAAACACATTAAGGAGGAGTACGATAAACTCAAAGCGTACACGCCCTCATATCCCGACGGTTATACCTCGAAAAAAAACGGCACTCCGCTCAACTGCTTTAAGGGTTTCCTCCTTCGCGACGAACCTTATGGCGAGGATCTCGACCTGTATCTGCAGTGGTATAACTATTTGGCTGTAGACTTGGGCATGCTTGCGGACGGCTATCAACTCGTCGGCGCGGTTCTTTCTTACGGCACGCAGGAGAAGTTTATCGTTTCCGGTAGCGAATCCACAAACACCACGTCGGATGCAACCTATGAAACGAACTATCTCGATAAGATCGTAAATTCGATTAACAGTAATAGCGTGGCTAACGACAAGCAGTATTTAATGACCGACGCATATCCTTTCTATACTAAGTATTATACGAATGGTTGGTCGAGCTCGAAAAATGTTACTCACTACATTTCGAGTACGAACTACTTTATGTCATTGGAAAATTATGCGCAAAGGGCTAAAGATAACGGAATGCTGGCGGGATTTGCGTTGCAGTCTTTCACTTGTTATAATCAGGCAGCATTCAACGCGGTGGCAAATTGCGGCTACTTTAGTTCCGCTTCCTGCACGGTGACGGGTACTATCGACAGCAGCGGCAACGTCATTGCAAATGAGGGACAGATAAGCTATCAGGCGTATATGGCGCTCTGCTACGGCTATAAGAGAATAGACTACTTCACTTATTGGGAAATGTATAACTCTACTGCGGTAGAAAAGGTGCAACAAGCCGCCGTTATGTGGGCTTACGACAGCTCGACGGGTAATTATATCGCAAGCTATCAGCCGACCTACGACTGGATTAAAAACACCAACAACGAGATTAAGAACTTCGAGGACGTTATCCTTGCGTTCGACTGGCAGGGAACGAGGCTTGTAAAAGGCTCTTCCGCTACGCAGAACTGCTACGGCAACGCGGCAAGCTATACGTCGGATAATATGGCTAACACCGCCACGGGTACTTACGACTTGGCTGTAGGGTGCTTTGATTTAGATGGCACGAAAGGGTATATGTTTGTCAACGCCGATAACCCCATAAATAACAGGAGCAACACGGTTTCCGTTACCTTTGAAGGATATACGAACGCGGTATGCTATATCGACGGCGTCGCAACCGTTAAATCGCTTACCAACGGAACGCTCAATCTCTCCGTCGGCGCGGGCGAAGGCGTATTCGTAGTACCGATGAACTAATTTGACTAACCGTCAAACGTAAACACAAAAAGGCTTCTCCGAACCTCGGAGAAGCCTTTTAACGTGTTATTTTGTCCGCCTGCACGACTTTGGATAAAAAAGCCTTCCCCCGTATATCTTTGGAAGAGCGCTTGCGGATAATAGAAAGCCTTC
>CAVDPT010000006.1:0-102587 GCA_963610935.1 Bifidobacteriaceae bacterium
TTAGGCTGTCGCACTCATAGAATGCTCTCTCGCCTATAGAAGTCACGCTGTCGGGTATTGTAATGCTCGTTAAACCGCTGCAACTACTGAACGCACTACTGCCTATAGAAGTCACACTGTCGGGAATAACTATGCTCGTTAAACCGCTGCAACCACTAAACGCATTCCAGCCTATAGAAGTCACGCTGTCGGGGATAACTACGCTTGTTAAACTGCTGCACTCATAGAACGCACAATCGCCTATAGAAGTCACGCTGTCGGGAATGGTAAACGTGGCATCCGTTTTCCCTATAGCGTATTGTATTAAGGTTTTACCGTCTTTACTATATAAATTGCCGTCTATTGATTTATAGTTCTTATTACCTTCCGCTACGGTTACACTCGTCAAACTGCTGCACTTATAGAACGCACCCCAGCCTATAGAAGTTACGCTGTTACCGATAGTTACACTCGTCAAACTGCTGCACTTATAGAACGCAAAATCGCCTATAAAAGTCACGCCATCACCGATGGTGACACTCGTTAAGTTACCGCAACCGCTGAACGCACTCCTGCCTATAGAAGTCATACTATCGGGAATGGTTATACTCGTTAACTTGCTGCAACCCCAGAACGCACTACTGCCTATTGCCTTAACAGGCTTATCGTTATAAGTCGCGGGAATAGCGAATTTCGTTCTTTTTTCCGTGCCTATACCCGTGACGATATAATACGAGCCGTCGTCGCTCAAGGTATACGCAAGACCCGTGGCTTCTTCTAATTTTTCGTAACCGCAGACGGTACATACGCCGTCATCGTATTTATGCCCCAAAGCAGATTTTTCGCTATCCTTATACTTGTCTCCGCACTTGCATTTATGTAAGGTGTAACCCTTTCCCGTGCAAGTGGGAGCGACTACCGTATCAGCGTATTTATGTCCCAAAGCAGGTTTTTCGTCGTCCGTATACTCGTCTCCGCAGGAACATTTATGTAAGGTGTAACCCTTTTCGGTACAAGTCGGCGCGATTACCGTTTCCGCGTACGAATGGGTATGCTCGGCTTCTCCGCCCTTGTCGTCGTCGTTTTCTTTTTCACCGCAGACGGTGCATACGCCGTCAACGTACGAATGAGTATGTTCTTTTTCTCCGCCGCTTCCGCAGTTACTTCCGCACGCCGCAAAACAAAACGCCGCTACCGTTGCCGCGAGTATTGCGGCAAGTGTTAGTAAAAACTTTTTTCGCATATTTCCTATGCCTCCCGTAAAAAATTTCGCGCGCACAAAAAAAGTGCGCCAGCCGAAGCCGACGCACTTAAAACGCAGACTCCGTTTTGTTGGCACACAAAATCAAATAGAAATGAGTAAACACTCCCTTTCTGTAATCTGCATTTTAACAAATTGCTTTGATGGGAGTATGAGATAAAAAGGGTAGAATATGCCCTTTGCTTACTCACTTTTACATTACTATTCGATTTTATGTGCCAAAATCAGTATAACACGCTTTCAATTTTTACGCAACCTTTTTCGCGCAAATAAAAAATGCGTGACCTCGCAAACGAGACCACGCACCGTAAAAATGCACAATTTCGCTTGCTGTCACACAAACTTAATAAATACTATATAGAGCGAAGTATTTTTATTGCGAAAAAGCGTACACTTCTACCGAGAAGCATACCGTCGCTCTACATATTCAGTTTATGTGACAAAACAATTTTAACATAAGGCGAGGCGATTTGCAAGCTTTAAGCAAAATTTTTTGATTTTTGCCGTCGTCAAAGCGAGTACGTCGCTTCTCCGTTATGCTCGCGAAGCACTTGTCCGTCAAGCGGGCAAGGCAAAGCCGTGCAGAATGACAGAACGGATTTTTAAAAGGTTTATCCCGAGGGCGAAGCCTTTTAAATTCGACCGAGGGGGCGTGCAGAATGACGACGGGGGCAGTAAGAACGCGCTACAAAGCTCCATACCCTTTGAGAAAGCCCGTCAGGGCGTTCGTGACGGCGTATATTTTTACACAAAAACGAATTTAAAAAAGGGTTTTTTGTTTTTGCGGCGTATTTATATATGATAACGCAATACATAACGCAAAACCGTTTCGGGGGGTTACGCTCGTGAAGGAAAGGACGCTTCTTATCGAAAAACAGTTTCTTTCGCCGTTCGCCACGCGTTCGGACGAGACAGTAGGCAGGCTCAGGGAAGAGCCGCCGTGTCCGATGCGCACCGACTTTCAGCGCGACAGGGACAGAATTATTCACTGCAAAGCGTTCCGCCGTCTGAAAAACAAAACGCAGGTATTTTTCTCGCCCGAGGGCGACCATTACAGGACGCGCCTTACGCACACCTTAACCGTGGCGCAGGTGGCGCGAGCCATTTCCCGAGCGATAGCTTTGAACGAAGACCTTACCGAGGCAATCGCGTTAGGTCACGATTTGGGGCATACCCCTTTCGGTCATTCGGGCGAGCGCATACTTAATCGTCTCAACCCCGCGGGTTTTTCGCATAACGTGCAGTCGGGCAGAGTGGTAGACTTTCTTGAAAACGACGGCAGAGGGCTTAATCTTACCCGCGAAGTGGTGGACGGCATAATAAACCACAAAATGAACTGTCACCCCAAAACGCCCGAAGGGAAAGCCGTTTCGCTTGCGGACAGGATAGCGTACATAAATCACGATATAGACGACGCGATAGCGGGCGGGTTTATTGCTTTCGACGACCTGCCGAAAAAGGCGATAAAGGTACTCGGCAAGACTTCGAGCGAACGCATAAATTCTATGGTATACTCCATTTACGAGGAGAGTAACGGCAAAGACAAGGTGGAAATGGGCGCGGAAGCGGCGGAAGCCACGGCGACTCTCCGCGGTTTTTTGTTCGACAGGGTTTATAACGACAAAACTTTCCGCGACGAGGAAAAGAAGGCGGACAGAATGATTTCCGCCCTTTACGAATATTATCGGGAACGCCCCGAAGAGCTTCCCGAATTTTATAGACGAGAGCTTGAAAAAAACGATATAGACACCGTGCTTTGCGACTATATTTCGGGGATGAGCGATATGTACGCGGTAAAGACCTTTTCTTCGATATTCATTCCCGATAACTGGAAATTATAAAAGCAAACCGAAAATCACAAATAAAAAGAGAAAAATGAAGGGTTACGACGCAAAGTTCCTCGAGGAGCTTAAAAACAAAAACGATATAGTCGATACCGTTTCGCGGTACGTCCATTTGACGCAACGCGGCGGCAACTTCTGGGGGAGATGCCCGTTTCATCACGAGAAAACCCCCTCGTTTTGCGTGAACTCCGCAGGGCAGTTTTTCTATTGTTTCGGCTGTCATAAAAGCGGGGACGTGATATCCTTCGTTCAGGAAACCGAATCCCTCGATTTCGGCGACGCGGTGAAGCTCCTTGCCGAGCGCGCGCACATGACTCTTCCCGAGGTCAGGTACGACGACGAGCAGTTAAAGGAGCAGAAAAGACGCCGCGAGCGGATACTCTCGCTTCTTCGCGAAGCCGCACTTTTTTACGCGCATAACCTCCGCACCGAGGAGGCGGCGGCTCACGTCGAATACATAATAAAGAGAAAAATTTCGTCGGAAACCGTGTTAAAGTTCGGAATGGGCGCGTCGCTCGATTACGGCGGTTTGCCCGCGTATTTAAGACAAAAGGGCTATACCGAGCAGGAAATGCTGGATTCGGGCGCGGTCGGCAGAAACGACGGCGGCAGACTGTACGATTCCTTGGGCGGGAGGCTCATAATTCCCGTAATAGATCAGTTCAATAATGTTATCGCGTTTTGCGGCAGAATCATAGACAACCGCAAAAACGTGGGCAAATACGTCAATACGAAAGAGACCTGCGTTTTTACCAAGGGCAAAACGCTTTTTAACCTCAACAACCTGAAAAAGCTGAAAAACGAAAAGGGCGTGGACGGCGTTATCATAGTAGAAGGGCATTTGGACGTCGTTTCGCTCGTGCAGGCGGGCTTCGGCAACGTCGTGGCGAGTATGGGAACGGCTCTTACCAAGGATCAGGCGCGCATACTTAAACGCTATTCGGACAAAGTATATATAAGTTACGACGGCGATTTCGCGGGGCAGAAGGCATCGGTGCGCGGACTTGAAATTTTGAGCGAAGAGGGGCTTGACGTTAAGGTGGTCATTCTCCCCGACGGTATGGACCCCGACGACGTGATAAAAAATCTCGGCGAAGAGGGTTACAGAAAGTTGCTCGCGGCGGCTATGCCGCTTATAGACTTCAAGCTTCTCATCCTTAAAAAGACGTACGACCTCGCGACGACGGACGGGAAACGCAAATTCGCTTCGGCGGCGGCGGCGGTGATAAGAGAAAGCTCGTCGCCCGCGGAGCAGGAGGATTTATTAAAAACGGTACGCGACGCGACGGGCTTCACCTTCGAGGCGTTAAAGAGGGAATTATACAGCAAGGAAGAGAAAAAGGAAAAAACGTTCGTTCCCGCCTCGCCCGATTTCGTGCCGAGTGCGGGGGATAAAACGACCCTTGCTTCGAGATTTATTCTGTATTCGTACCTTTTCGGGAAAAGCTATGCGAGCGAAGAGGATTTGGAAAAGTTAGATTTTCCCGTGGCGGCGCACGCGGCGATAAAAAATTACGTTAAGGAAGCCGCAAGGCGCGGAGAAAGAGTTAAGTTTTCCGACCTATACGAGGTTTTCGGAGAGGAATACGGCGGAGAGCTTTCGCTCATCGCCTCTATGGAAACGGACGAGAACAAGCGTTTTGACGAGGAATATTTTTCGGACTGCGTGAGGACGCTCAAGCTTGCCGATATAGACAAAAAGACGGAAAGGCTGAACGCAGAATATAAAAACGCGACGGACGTAGACGCTCGCCGCGGTATTGCAAAAGAAATAAGCACGTTGCTCGCCGAAAAAAAGACGCTCCTATAGAGTATGGGACGGCAAAGTTTCGGGAGAGACGTTCGGAGAAAAGCGCGAAAGCGCGGGAGGATTTTCTATGGAAGAGAAAAAGAAGAGCAAAAAAAAGGAAACGGCGGATGAGACGGAAGAGACGGTTATCGACCTCGCGGCTGTAAATGACGAAAAAGCCGATAGCGAGGAAAAAGCGGTAGCCGAAAAAAGCGACGCCGCCGAGACGGACGGCAAATCGGATAAAGAGACGGGCGCAGAGAACGTAAACGCCGCGCCGCCTTTATCGGAAGCCCTCCAAACGCTCGTGAAGGACGTGGTTTTAGAATATAAAAAGAGCGGGAGCATAACGATGAATCAGCTTTTCGACAAGCTCGACAAGCAGCAGGCAAGCCCCGCCGAGCTCGAAGAGATTTATAGAATTTTCGAGCGCGAAAACATACAGATAATCAACGAATACGAGAGGGACAAGGACCTTTACGACAAGCTTCTTGCCGAGATCAGTATGGACGATCCCGTCAAGATGTATCTTAAGGACATAGGTAAAGTTCCCCTGCTCGCGCCCGAAGAGGAGACCGAGCTTGCGAAAAAGATGATGGACGGCGACGAGGCGGCAAAACGCCTTCTTTCCGAAGCGAATTTAAGGCTCGTCGTGTCTATCGCAAAGCGTTATATGGGGCGCGGAATGCAGTTTTTGGATCTCATTCAGGAAGGCAATTTAGGGCTTATGAAGGCGGTGGAAAAATTCGACTATCAAAAGGGGTTTAAGTTTTCTACCTACGCGACGTGGTGGATTCGTCAGGCGATAACCCGCGCGATTGCGGATCAGGCGAGGACCATTCGTATCCCCGTGCATATGGTGGAGACGATAAACAAGCTTATAAGAGTTTCGAGAAAGCTTTTGCAGGAGCTCGGCAGAGAGCCTACTCCCGAGGAAATCGCAAAGGAGATGGACGTGCCGGAAGAGCGGGTACGCGAAATTCAGAAGATAGCGCAGGATCCAGTTTCGCTCGAAACGCCTATCGGCGAGGAAGAGGACAGTCATCTTTCGGACTTTATAGAGGACGAGGGCAGTACCGCCCCGACGGACGCCGTTTCTTACACTATGCTCAAAGAACAGCTTCTCGGCGTACTCGATACCCTAACCCCGCGCGAAGAGAAAGTTTTAAGACTGCGTTACGGCTTGGACGACGGCAGACCGAGGACTTTGGAAGAGGTCGGCAGAGAGTTTAACGTAACCCGTGAAAGAATAAGGCAGATAGAGGCAAAGGCTCTCCGCAAGCTCCGCCACCCCAGCCGCAGTAAACGGCTTAAAGATTTTATCGACTGATGACCGAAAGACTGCGCGTTATAGAGGGGGAAATCCCCGAGTGCGAGAGCTTTGCGGACGTCGGTTGCGACCACGGCTATATCGCAAACGCGATGCTTTTACGTCGCAAATGCGATAGGGTAATTTTTTCGGACGTGAGCGAAAAATGTCTCGAAAAGGCGAGGATTCTTCTCGCGCCGTTCGTAAAAGAGGGCGTAGCGGAAGGGAGACTTTCGGACGGACTTAAAAACGTCCCCCCCGTCGAATGCGCGCTTATTGCGGGTATGGGCGGCGAGGAGATTATAAAAATTTTGAAAGAAGCCCCGTTTTTGCCCGCAAAGCTCGTTTTGCAGCCGATGAAAAACGTCGATAAGGTGCGCGCGTTTTTGATAAGTTTCGGGTATAAGATAGTAAGAGACTACGTTTTTTTCGCCGAAAACAGGTATTACGACCTTATCGTTTCGGAGAAAGGAAACGACAAGCTGACGGAAGAGGAAGCCGAATTCGGCAGGACGAATTTGAGAGAACGTCCCGAGGCGTTTATAAAAAGACTTTTAGAGGAAGCCGAGAGGAAGCGGGCGGTTGCCCAAAACCCCGATTTGTCCGACGACGCGCGCGAAAAATTTTTGGCGGAAGCGGAGAGGTTAGAAAGGTATGCCGACGATAGAAGAGATTAAAAAGGTTGCGGAGGAGCTTGCGCCCCTCGAACTTTCGTATAAAACGGTTGCGAAAGGCGGTTACGACAACAGCGGAGTTATTCTCGATTTTCTTTGCGACGCGAAGAAGATATTGTTTTCCCTCGACTTGTCCGTCGCGGCGGTAACACGCGCAAAGCGTCTCGGCGCAAAGGCCATCGTGACGCACCACCCCGCGATATATTATCCCGTTAAGAGCATCGCGGAGGGCGACGTTTCGACCGCCGCCGTCGCGCTCGCGGCAAAAAACGGAATTTCCGTCCTGTCCATGCACCTTAACCTCGATATTGCGGAGGGCGGTATAGACGCTTCTCTCGCGGAGGCGTTGGGCGCGAAGAACGCGAGAATTTTGGACGTTTTGGAGGAGAAAAACCCCGAATGCGGTTACGGGCGCGAGTTTTCGATAGGCGAAGGCGTAACCCTTGCGGAATTCGCGGCTCGTGCAAAGAAGAAACTTAAAACGAGAAAAGCGTTCGTTTACGGCAAAAAGAACGCGGAGATAAAGGTTTGCGCTTCGTTCTGCGGGGCGGGCGCGGACTATGCGGTTGCCGCTCTTAAAAACGGTGAGCTTGATGCGGACGTCGTGGTTACGGCGGATATGCCGCACCATATACTTAAAGAACTCGCGGAAGCGGGAAAAAGCGTAATCGTTCTGCCGCATTACGCGACGGAAAACTACGGATTTGAAAAATTTTATCGGCGCGTCACCGAAAAGCTCGGGGCGCGCGCCGAGACCTTTTATTTCGAGGACGAGAGATTTTTGTAAAGATTTCTTGCCCCCTAAAAATACAGTAAAAAGGAGAACAAGACTATGATAGAAGAACTTTTGAAGTATCAGGAGAAGGACGCGGAGCTTCGCAAAATAGAGCAGGTGCTTTCTTCGAGCGAGGAGCGCAAAAAAGCCGTCGCCGCAAAAAGATACATCGACGGCGTGGAGGAGAGCGTAGCTAAATTGGACGCGCGCGCCGCCAAGCTTGCGGAGGAATATCAAAAGGCTTTTAACGAGCAGGAAAAGCTCAAGGAGCAAGAGGCGGATTTCGTCCGCGCGGTAGATGGCGTGAAGAACGAGAACGAGGCGGGGTACGTTTTAAAAAAGATAGAAGAGATTGCGAGCAGAATAAAAATACTTATGTCGCGCGCGGAAAAGCTTGCGGAGGAAATGACTTTGGTCGTTAAGGAATACGTTAAGATAAAGAACGAAACTAAGGCGGCGCAAGCGCAGTATGCCGAAAACGGCAAGAAATATAACGAGCTTAAAGCCTCGGTAAAGGGGGAGCGCGACGCGATAGAGGCGGAGCTGAAAAAGCTTGCCGAAAAGGTCGATCCCGCACTTATGGAACGGTATCTCAAAAAGCGCGCGGGCAAGATTTACCCCGTAGTTTACGAGGTACGAGGGAGCGTTTGCGGCGCATGCAATATGGAACTTCCGATGTCCGAACTCGGCAAACTGAAAAACGGCGAGGTTATAGACTGCGACCAGTGCGGAAGACTTCTTTATAAAGGCAAAAGCTAACCTAAAACAGGTATAAGAGAAGTATAGAAATGATATAACAATAAAAAGATGCGGATAGGGCGTGACGACGGCGTCACGCCCTATCCGCATCTTTATACCGCCGTTTTTACTTCTGCTCGGGGTTTATTCGAATCTTGTCCGCCTTGTCGCTTTTTTCAAGCTTAAACACGGGTTTTCCGTCCTTTTCTATGCTCTTAAAGAACTGTATCGGGCGGCTGTTGGTAAAACCGTAGAGTTTGGGGTTGAAGTCGTTTTCCTTTCTTCTCAATTCGTTGATGAATATAGAAAAATTCATCCAGCCGTCGAGGTCCGCGCCGCCCGCGATAATGTCGTTCGCGACGTTCACGAGGTCCTCGAGCCGCTTTTCGGTAGCGGCTTTTTCTTTTTCCGCCGCGGTCTTCGTTTTTCCGCGTTTTTTCTGCGAGGCGGGAGCCGCCGCGGACTTTGCCGCCTTCGCCGCCGAAAGTATTTCGTCTATCGGGATAAAAATATCGCACGCCCTACGGAAGGAGAGCGGCGTTTTCTTTTCCCCCGCGCCGATTACCACGATGTTATCGTTGCGGAACCGCATCGCAAGGTTGGTAAAATCGCTGTCCGACGTGGCAAGGCAAAAGCAGTCCACGTTGCCTTTATACAGAATATCCATAGCGTCGATAATCATTTTGGAATCGGTGGCGTTTTTTCCCGAAGTGAACGCTACCTGCTGAATCTGTTCTATAGAATACTCCAAAAGCGCGCTTTTCCAGCCGTTCGCCTTATTGTTGGTAAAATCGCCGTACAGTCTGCGGTATGTAACCTTGCCGTATTGCGAAAGCTCGTCTAAAATAATAGAAAAGTATTCGCTCGAAACGTTGTCCGAGTCGATGAGAAGTGCGATTGTCCTGTCTTTTATTTCCATAAAAACCCCTTTTTACGAATAAAGTATACAATATTTGCCTTTATTTGTCAACCTCCAAGAGGGTACTATCCGAGTACGGACGGAAGGAAAAAGTGCGGAGAATAAAAATTTTTGGGTTTTTTTAAAAAATTTTTAAAAACGTTCGTTTTTTAAGGTTAATTTAAGTTTAACGGGTTACAATAAGGTCGTAAAACAAAAAAGGCGACTAATAGGGGTATGAAAAAATTTATTAAATCCTGCGTATTGCTTGCGGTAGTGCTTGCAATCGCTTTATGTTCGGTAGCTTGCACGTCCTTTGTTCGTCAAGACGGAAGTAGCGGTACGAGCGGCGGCAGCGTGGCGGCTAAGTCCGTCGTGTTCAATTCTAAAAGCGAAGACGAGGAAGCGACGGAGCTTTCTCGGCGGCAAGAGGCTTACGAGGCGGTTAAAAGGACGGCAGTCGCGATAAAGGTGACCACTTCTTCGAGTTCGGGCGCGGGCAGCGGCGTTATCGTCGATATGTCTTACGAAGAGAACGCGGAGGAAAACGCGGTTTATATCATAACCTGCCATCACGTCATAAGCTCTAAAGGCGAGATAACCGTCTACGTTCCCGACGAGGACGTAGCCTACGACAACGACGACTACACTTTTACCGGCACTATCGGCGAGGAAAGCGGCGCGATAACCCTTATCGGCGGAGACCAATCCTCCGACGTGGCGGTGCTGAAATTAGACCTCGGCAAAGCGGCGGTTTCGGGCAACACGCTCTCCGCGGATAAAATAGTAAAGGCAAAAGTGCCTTCCGCGAGTTACAAGCTTTCGGTTATGGAAGAGGTGTTCGCGATAGGAAACCCGACGGGCGAACTCCCGGGGACGGCTTCCGTCGGATATATAAGCTACCTTAAACGGACGGTAAACGTAGACAGCGTCGGCGAAATGGAGCTTTTGCAGATAGACGTTTCCACAAACCCGGGCAACTCGGGCGGCGGACTTTATAACCTTGACGGCGAGCTTATCGGTATCACCAACGCCGGCAACACCGATTACGACCAAGTAAACTTCGCTATACCGTATAAAAGCTCGGATGACGCCGAAGAAGATAAAGGCTTCGTAAAAAGCGCGAGCGAGCTTCTCGGCACTTACACGGGCGACAATTACGGATATATCGAGGGAAACAAAGAGAAATTCGGGTTTACCGCGGTGCAGACCACCGAGAAGACGGGCGGCAGCCAATACGTTTATATCGGCGCGGTGACGAGCGGCAGTCAGGCATACGAGAAAGGGCTAAGCGTAAACGACGTTATCGAGCGGATCAACGGGAAAGATATTTCCACCGTCGCAGAGGTTACCGAAGCGTTGCAAAGCCTCAAAATCGGCGAAGAGGTGACCTTGACCGTCTCGAGATATAACGGAAGAAAGACAAATCAAAAAACGATTACGCTCGAGGCAAGGCAATTCCGCTTCTGCAATACGGGCAGATAAACGACGAAAAGACAAAACGTAAAAATATAAATTATTCAAGCTCATAAACCTCCTTCTATAAAATAGATAAAACCGAACCGCAGGTGAAACCGTCCTGCGGTTCGGTTTTATCTTGTTTTTTTCTTTATTAAAAAATCAAAAGTTATCGTATAAATTCCTTCAAAACGGTCAATAACACCGTCGCGAGAAAAAGCGCGGCGAACGCCGCAAGCGGGGCTTTTATTTATATGAAAAAAATCTGCATACTTTTTTTGACTTGTCTCATAATAGCATTGTCGGCGATAGGCTTAATCCTGCCGAAGCCCGACGCGAAAACCGAATATTTAAGAATACATATCCGCGCCGATTCTAATTCGGAAAAGGATCAGGCGGTGAAATATCTCGTAAAGGACGCCGTCGTGGAGCTTTTAACTCCGTATATCGCGGAATGCGACACTCGGGAAAAGGCGGAAAACACGCTTACGGGCGTTCTCCCTAAAATAGAGGAGACGGCAAACGCCGTCCTCGAGCAAAACGGCTTTTCCTACAAGGCGAAAGCGCGGATAAATACGGAAGAATTCCCGACGCGCGCGTACGGCGAACTTACTTTGGAGAAAGGGTTTTATAAGGCTCTTATTCTAAAGCTCGGAAGCGGCGAGGGCGACAACTGGTGGTGCGTGGTTTACCCGCCGCTCTGCTTTACGGGCGAGGGTTTCGGCTATGTTTACAAAAGCAAAATTTACGAGATTACTAAAAGGTTTTTTGAAAGTATGGAGGAAAAATGAAAAAGGCATTAAAAATCATTGCGCTGACGCTTCTCGTCGCGACTACCGCCGTGTGCGCGGCTACCGCGCAACCTACCGTGAGCGAAATTTGCGGCGACGAGGTCGTGTGCGCGGCGGCGATAAAGCAAGGAAGCTCGGGCGCGACGGTAAAGAAAATTCAGCAAAAGCTCAAAAACTGGGGTTACTATAAAGGCTCGGTAGACGGCGTATACGGCGCGAAAACTACGGCGGCGGTAAAGTATTTTCAGAAAAAGAACGGGCTTACCGCAGACGGCATAGTCGGAACGAAAACGCTCGCCGCGCTCGGCATTTCGAGCGGAAGCTCTTCGTCCTCGACCTCTTCGACGTACAGCGATTCGGACGTAAACCTTCTTGCGAAGCTCATTTACGGCGAAGCGCGCGGGGAAAGCTACGTCGGACAGGTTGCGGTCGGCGCGGTCGTTATGAACAGAATAAAAAGCGCGTCCTTCCCGAACACTATGGCGGGCGTAATCTATCAGAGCTATGCGTTTACCGCGGTAAGCGACGGGCAGATAAATTTAACGCCGAACGCCACCGCGAAGAAGGCTGCGCAAGACGCTATGAACGGTTGGGATCCGACCTACGGCGCGATTTATTATTACAATCCCGCCACCGCGACGAGTTCTTGGATTTTTTCGAGGAGTACGACGGTGACGATAGGGAATCACGTTTTCGCCAAATAAATTTTTTGAGCGAATATAAGGGCGCATCTTACCGCTGCGCGCTCCCGCGCCCTTGGTCGTGTACGCTTTTGTACACTCCCTGCGGGTTTGGTCGCCTGCCGCGGCAATCTGCAACCCTTCTCTTCACTCAAAACGAGTTTGAGCGAATATAGCGGCAAATCTTGCCGCTGCGCGCTCCCGCACCCTTGGTCGTGTACGCTTTTGTACACTCCCTGCGGGACTGGTCGCCTGCCGCGGCAATCTGCAACCCTTCTCTTCACTCAAAAGGGAAAAGCTCATTATAAACGGACAAATTACTTGACGCAAGAATTTATACGAAAGCCGATTTATTTTCAAGGAGGTTAGTTAAATGGAAAAAAAGAAAAACAACGCAATGGAAAAAGCGGAAAATGCGGCGAACAACAACGCCGCAAACGGCAAAGAACAACTTGCCGTAAAAAACGACGCCGATAAGCCCGCAGGGGATAAGCCTTCTTCTAAAAAGCGGGCGACGGCGAAAAACGGCAAAACCGAGTCGGCGAAAAGGTCTTTAAGCAAGGCTTCCGCAGGCAAGAAAAACGGAACAAAAAAGACTGCCAAAGACAAAAACGGTAAAAAAGCCGAAAAGCTTGCGGCGAAAAAAGCCCGCGCCGAAGAAAAGAAACGCATAAAGGAAGAGCTTCGCGCAAAGAAGCTCGCGGCTAAAAACGCCAAAAAGCGCGAACGCGAAAAGCTCGCCGCCGACAAAGAGAGAATCCGCGCGGAAAAACGCGTGGAGATAGCAAGGCTTAAAGCGCATAAAAAAGCGGAACGCGAAAGGGCGAAAGCCGCCGCGCTTCGCGATAAGAACAGGCGCAAAGCGGAAGCTAAAGCGAGAAAAGCGGAGATTAAAGCCGAAAAGGAAAAACGCCGCGACGCGTTAAAAAGAGAAACAAAAAAACAGCGTGCGGAGCGGATAGCGGCGGAGCGCGCGGCAAAGATTTCCGCAAAAAAGGAAAAGCGCGAGCAAAGTGCGGAAGAGAGAAAACAGAGATTTCTCGCAAAGAAGGAAAGAAGAAAACGCCGCGACGAAACGCGGCAGAAGAACAAGGAGCAAAGAAGGGGTTTCGGCGGATGGCTTGCGGCGGTTATATCGCTTGGATGCGCTACGCTCGTACTCGCTTCCGTTCTCACCTTCGTGTTTCTGATGCCTTCCGCAGAACAAACCGCGCTCGAAGCGGCGTATAGAAAATCCTTCTACGACACGGTAGACCGCGTGGATAATATGGACGTGAACCTTTCCAAGGTTATGGCGACCAAAGACGCGGGCGCGATAGAGGGGTATTTATTAGACCTTGCGGTGAACAGCGAGCTTGCGGAAAGCGACGTTCAACAGCTTCCGCTTCAAGACGAAAGCAAATATTACACGACAAAAATAATAAATCAGATAGGCGATTACGCAAAATATCTGCATAAAAGGATAGTCGCGGGCGAAAAGCTGACGGACAGGGAAATCGAAAACCTCGCGAGCCTTAAAAAGGCTAACGAATCGCTCAAAAACGCACTCGCCGAAATGACGGCAAGCATCGGCGGAGACTACAATTTTACCGCGCTTAAAGAAAGCGGGAGCGGCGATATAGTTATAAACAACTTCAACGAGCTTCAGAATCTTTCCGCCGAATATCCCGAGCTTATCTACGACGGACCTTTCTCGGACGGGAAAGACAGGCGGGAAATCAAGGGGTTGACGGGCGAAAACGTTTCGGAAGCGGACGCGAAGGAAATTTTCTCCAAGCTTTTCGTGGGCTTCAACCCGACCGACGTGAAAAACGACGGTATGACGGAGGGCGGTATAAGGTGCTACAACGTTTCGGGATATTCTGACGGGGAGCTTTTGTACGCGCAAATTTCGGAAAAGGGCGGTAAACTCGTGATGTTCGCGTACTCGGGCTCTTGCAGAGAAGTGAATATCGACGGCGACCTTGCCGCCGAAAAGGGACTTGAATTTTTGGCGGCGGCGGGGGTTGACAAAATGGTTCCCGTGTGGATAAACCTCGCAAGCAACGTTTATACCGTGAACTACGCCGCAAAGCAAGGCGGCGCGATAATCTATTCCGACCTTATAAAGATAAGAGTTTGCGCTGAGACGGGCAACGTCATCGGCATGGAAGGGACGAGCTATTATACCAATCACACCGAGAGAAAGCTCGCAAAGCCCGCTATAACGAAGGCGACGGCTTGCGGGAAGATTTCGGAAAATATCGACGTCGCAACCTGCCGTCTCGCGGTGATTCCCGTAGGGGAAACGACCGAAAAGCTTTGTTACGAGTTTTCGGGAACGTTCGAGGGAGATACCTACTACGTTTATATCGACGCCGCGACGGGCAGACAGGTAGAAATGTTTAAGGTGATAAAGTCCTCCGAAGGCGAGCTGTTGATGTAGTCCTCCGCTCCGTCCGTATACTCTCCCCGTAGGGCATAAAATTTCCCCCGTCGGCTCTTCCGACGGGGGAACGTTGTTTATATCCGTCCGTTTACACTCTGTCGCCGTTGCCGTAAATTTCCGCAAAACGTGCGGCAAACGACGGTTCTTCGTTTCCTGCGTATAAATGCGATAAATCCCCGAAGGATAAAAGCCTGAAAATCGCTTTTCCCTTTTCCCGTTCTTCGGTCACGACCGTCGTGACCGAAGTCGGCAGCGCGCAAAAACTTTGAAAAAAGATATACGGCGAAACGTTTAGAAGATACGACAAAATTACGCACTCTATTCCGTAATGGCAAAACAGCGCTACGGTGTCGCACGACGGCTGAAAAGCATCGTACAGCGCGCCGTTTTTCTTATATCCGTGCTTAAAAAGTATCTCGTCTAAACCCTTTCGCAAGGCTTCGTACCTCGCGGAGACCTCGGGGGTGGCGAAAGGCGTCTCTTTAAGCCAGTCTTTGCCCTCGCAGACCTCTTTGTTTTTCGCGTATTCGGAGGGTATTATATCCCATAAATAACAAAATTCCCGCAGCCATTCACATTCTTTTTTAACGATTTTTTTGTTTTTCAATGCGATTTCCGCCGTGAGCTTTGCCCGCCCGAGCGTGGAAACGTAGACGTCGTCTATTTTCGTTTTATCGAGCATCTTGCCGAGCAGTGTCGCCTCGACTTTTCCTTTTTCGGTAAGCGAATCTATTTCGTAATTCGGATCGCCGTGCCTTATAATCAAAAATTTCATATATCGAATCCTCTGCAGATTATTTTTTTATCAGCGTCGCCGTCGCGGAAACGCAAATCCCCTCTTCTCTCCCGACAAAGCCGAGCCCCTCTAAAGTAGTGGCGGCTATCCCTACCTTGTCGGCGGAAACTCCGAGCGCGGCGGCTAATTTCTCGGTGATTTCGGGTATGCGCTTTAAGAGTTTTGGTTTTTCTGCCATAATCGTCGCGGAAACGCTCGTCACGAAAAAACCCTTTTCGTCGACTATGTTCAGCGCGGTTTTAAGGAGTCCTATGCTGTCCGCGCCCTCGTACGCGGGGTCGGTGTCGGGGAAGTGATAGCCTATGTCCCGCATCGCCGCCGCCGAAAAAATCGCGTCCGTTATCGCGTGCGAAAGCACGTCCGCGTCCGAATGCCCCAAAAGCCCCTTTTCGTGCGGAATTTCCACCCCGCCTAAAATGAGCTTCCTTCCCGTCACGAGCTTATGGCAATCGAACCCCGTGCCGAAGCGGTATTCGCCCGCGCCGCACGCCTTCGAGCCGTTTTCCGCGTCCTTAAAATCCTCGCTAAAAGTCAGTTTAACGTTTTCCGCGTTGCCCTTTACGATACGGGGGGGAGCGATGAATTTCGCGTAAACCTCGCCGTCGTCGTTAAAATTTTCTTCGCCCGCGTGCGCGTACGCTTTTTTGATGAGTTCGGTTTTAAAGCCCTGCGGGGTCTGCACCGAATACAGTCCGCTTTTGCCGAGGTATTCCGCGATTTCGCCGCCGTCCGCCCTGCAAACGGTATTGCGGCTTTCCTCCGCGACTATTCCGCTCCCGAATTTATCCGCGCTTTCCGCGCAAGCCTTTATAATCTCCGTCGAAACGAAAGGTCTCGCGCCGTCGTGAATGAGGACTATATCGCCCGTGACGTTTGCGAGCGCGCTCTTTACCGATTCCGAACGCGTTTTTCCGCCTCGGACTATCTTGACCTCGCGGGGGAGGAGGGCTTTTATCCGCTCCTCGTCCTTTTTTGAAACCGCGACTATGTACTCGTCGATAATTCCGCTTTTTACAAACGCAAAAAAAGTGCGCTCTAAAACGGTCTTACCGTCCGCGCCCTTAAAAAGCAGTTTGTTTTCGTCAAAGCCCGCGCGCTCGCCCTTACCGGCGGCGGCGATAATAAGAGATACCTTTTTCATAAATCGCCCGTTTCTTACGCCTGTTCGCTCAAAATTTCGTAAAGCTTATCCGCGTCCTCTTTTCTTACCGTTTCGCGAACGTCGAGAACGCGAAGTCTGACCGTACCGCTGTTAAAGCCGAGCTCCACGATATCGCCGATATTGACGGGGTGAGCGGGCTTTACCGCTCTGCCGTTTATCTTAACTCTTCCGCCGACCGCCGCGTCCGCCGCGAGCGACCGCCTCTTTAATATCCTCGAAACTTTAAGGAATTTATCTATCCGCATAAAACCTCCGTTTTTAAGCGTCTTCGAGCCGTTTTACGATTATTTTTAAAAATTCCGAAAAAATGCTTGACTTTGTTTGCAAAACACTGTATTATTGTATAATGCCATTATGATAGGTTAATATCGAATTTTATCGCTTTTTTCGGGTAAATCGCCAAGAAAAACGGTGCAAAACCGTCTGCAAAAGCCCGAAAAAAACGCTTTCCGACGAACCCTCGTCGTAACGGGAATCGCAAGGCAGTATAAGGAAAAAGACGTAAAGGGGAGAAAATGCTCCGCGCGCCGCGTTCCTTTTAACGCCTTTCGGCGAAAACGACGTCCGCCGAACAAGGGACGAAACCAAAGGCGACGCTGCCTTAAAAACGCGATATTTTGCGACATCGTTGTTATTATACAACAAAATATCGGGTTTGTAAACCGTCGGCTTATAATTTTTTATATTTTTTTAAGGAGAGTGTTTTAATGACACGAATACTATCCGAGGTAGAGTGCGGCAAGATTACGAGAAAGACTTTCAGCAAGATAAAGGAAGCGATAGAGCTTCCGTATCTCGTGAAGATTCAAAAGGATTCTTACGACGCTTTCATTCGCGAAGGAATAAGCGAGGTGCTTGAAGATTTTTCGCCGATCACCGACTATTCCGACCACTTCGAGCTTTACTTTCTCGACCACAATCTCGACGGAAAGCCCAAGTACGACGAGAAAGAGTGCAGGGACAGAGACGCGACGTATGCTCGTCCACTTCGCGTTAAGGTAAGACTCGTAAACAAGGTCACCGACGAGATAATCGATCAGGACGTATTTATGGGCGATTTCCCGCTTATGACGGACAACGGATCCTTTATCATCAACGGCGCGGAGCGAGTTATCGTTTCCCAGCTCGTAAGGTCTCCCGGCGTTTATAACGGCGTGCAGGTAGATAAGGCGGGCAAGAAGATTTACGATACCACGGTTATACCGTCGCGCGGCGCGTGGCTCGAATTCGAACAGGATTCGCAGGGCGTTCTTTGGGTACACGTAGACAGGACGAGGAAGCTCACCGCGACAGTGCTTTTGAGAGCATTGGGTTTCGGTAGCGACGACGCGCTCGACAAGCTTTTCGAGGGCGACGAGATGATAGCGAATACCGCCGCAAAGGACACCGCAAAGTCCGAAACGGAAGGTCTTATCGAATTATATCGTCGTTTGCGCCCCGGTGAAATTCCGACGGACGACGCGGTGAAACAGCACCTTAAAAACCTCTTCTTCGACGCGAGAAGGTACGACCTCGCGAAAGTAGGCAGATATAAGCTCAACAAACGTCTTCGTCTCGGCGTAAGACTCGTCGGAGTAAAGACCTACGAGGATATAGTAACCGCGGACGGCGAAGTGCTTGCGACCGCAGGTACGGTTATCGACGGTCAGCTTGCGGAAAAAATTCAGAATGCGGGCGTGAACGTCGTATATGCGGACGTGGACGGAGCAAGACATAAAATAATAGGCAACAACGTAGTAAGCTTTAAGGAAGCCACGGGCGTAGACCCGAGACTGTTCGGGCTTTTGGACTACGTTTATTATCCCGCGCTCGAATTCTCGAAGAAAGTCAGGGATATGGCGGAAAAGGACGGCGAGGAAGCTACCGCCGAAAACCTCCGCAAGGAAATCAACGAGTTCTTCTATATAGAGGATAAGACAATTCCCGCGGGCGAGGAAAAGCCCGAGGACAAGAAAAACGACGAAAAGGCGAAAGAAACGCGCTTTAAGTTCGTTAAGGCGTGCGTGGAGTTTTATAAGCTCCTCGCGGCGGACCTCAAAGAGCCGCTCACCGTCGAGGGCAAGAAAGACGTTCGTCCGCTTCTCGATAAACTCAATCATAAGCACATAACCGTAGACGACATCGTCGCTTCGGTATCCGTCAACCTCGACCTTAACTTCGGTCTCAACACGGTTGACAACATAGACCACCTCGGCAACCGCCGCGTGCGTTCTGTCGGCGAGCTTTTGCAGAACCAGTTCCGTATCGGTATCGCGAGACTCGAGAGAGTCATCAAGGAAAGAATGGCGACGCAAGACCCCAAAGAGGTTTCTCCGCAAGGACTTATCAACGTACGCCCCGTCAGCTCGGCTATTAAAGAATTCTTCGGTTCTTCGCAGTTGTCGCAGTTTATGGATCAGACCAACCCGATCGCGGAGCTTACGCATAAGAGAAAGCTCTCCGCGTTAGGTCCCGGCGGACTTAACCGCGACCGTGCGACTTTCGAAGTCAGAGACGTTCACCACTCTCACTACGGCAGAATGTGCCCGATAGAGACTCCGGAAGGTCAGAACATAGGTCTTATCTCCTCGCTTGCCGCTTACGCGCAGGTGAACGAATTCGGCTTTATCGAAGCGCCTTACAGAAAGGTAGAACACAGGCTCGGCGCGGACGGCAAAATCGAAACGATAGTAACCGAACACGTCGATTACCTCACCGCGGACGAAGAGGATAACTACATCGTCGCGCAGGCGAACGAACCGCTTATCGACAACAAATATTTTGCAAACGAGCGCGTATCCTGCAGACACAGAGCGGATATAACCGAAGACGTACGCGAAAAGATGGATTATATGGACGTTTCTCCGAAACAGCTTATTTCCGTCGCAACCGCGCTTATTCCGTTCCTTGAAAACGACGATACCAACCGTGCGCTGATGGGATCGAACATGCAACGTCAGGCAGTTCCGCTGCTTTGCCCCGAAAACGCTATCGTCGCGACGGGCATAGAGCGCAGGATAGCTTACGACTCGGGCGTTATGGTAAACGCGGTCGAAGCCGGCGTCGTGAAGAGCGTCGCGAGCGACAGAATAGTCGTCGAGGAAGAGGACGGAACAGAAAGAGAATACAAGCTCAAAAAATTCGAGAGGAGCAACCAAGGCACCTGCCTTAATCAGCGTCCTATCGTAGACAAGGGCGAGAAAATAAAGAAGGGGCAGACCATTGCGGACGGTCCTTCCACCAAGAACGGCGAGCTTGCGCTCGGCAGAAACATACTCGTAGGTTTTATGAGCTGGGAAGGCTATAACTACGAGGACGCTATTCTTCTCTCCGAAAAGCTCGTGAGAGAAGACGTGTTCACCACTATCCATATAGAAGAACACGAAATAGAGGCGAGAGACACCCGTCTCGGCGAAGAGGAAATCACGAGAGATATTCCCAACGTCGGCGACGACGCGCTCAAAGACCTCGACGAAGACGGTATCATAAGAATCGGCGCGGAAGTCAACAGCGGCGACATATTAGTCGGTAAAGTCACCCCGAAGGGCGAAGCGGAGCTTACCCCCGAAGAAAGACTTTTACGCGCGATATTCGGCGAAAAGGCGAGAGAGGTCAGAGATACTTCTCTTAAAGTTCCGCACGGCGAAGGCGGTATCGTGGTAGACGTCAAAATCTTTACGAGGGCAAATAAGGACGAGCTTTCCCCCGGCGTAAACAAACTTGTGAGAGTTTATATAGCGCAAAAGCGTAAAATCTCCATCGGCGACAAGATGGCGGGTCGTCACGGTAACAAGGGCGTTATCTCCCGTATTCTTCCCGAATCGGATATGCCTTTCATGGCGGACGGCACGCCCCTCCAAATCGTGCTTAACCCGCTCGGCGTTCCTTCCCGTATGAATATCGGACAGGTTCTCGAAGTACATTTGGGACTTGTTTGCAAGCAGCTCGGCTGGAAAATCGCGACCCCCGTGTTCGACGGCGCGACGGAGAGCGACATAAAAGAGCTTTTACGCAAAAACAATATAGTCAACCCCGACGGCGAGGTAGACGGCAAGATTCAGCTTTACGACGGAAGAACGGGCGAACCCTTCGAGAACAGGGTTACGGTCGGTCAGATGTATATGATAAAGCTTATCCACCTCGTAGACGACAAGATTCACGCGCGTTCGACGGGACCTTACAGCCTCGTTACGCAGCAGCCTTTGGGCGGCAAGGCGCAATTCGGCGGACAGCGTTTCGGCGAAATGGAAATCTGGGCTTTGGAGGCTTACGGCGCGGCGCATATTCTGCAGGAAATCCTGACCGTAAAATCGGACGATATAGTCGGCAGGGTGAAGACCTACGAGTCGATAGTAAAAGGCACGAACATCAGCGAACCGGGGATTCCCGAAGCGTTTAAGGTTCTGCTTAAAGAATTGCAGTCTCTCGCGCTCGATATGAAAGTCCTTACCGAGAATAAAGAAGAGCTTGCGATCAAGGACCTTATCGAAAGCGATATAGACGACTTCGTTCCCGCGAGAGAAAAACATCAGCACGAAGAAATTTCGCTGGTGGATACGGACGAGGACGAGGAGACGCCGACATTCGAGGATTCCGAAGACGTCGATCTCGACGAGGATTTCGGTTTCAACGCGAAGGATATGTTCGACGACGACGATGACGAAATAGACACCACCGTCCCCGACGGCAGTATGTTCGACGACGATTGGGACGACGACTCGGACGACGATAAAGAATAAGGAGCGGTAAGAAAAATGTTTGAACTTAACAATTTCGATTCTATACAGATAGGCGTTGCCTCTCCGGAAAAGATCAGAGAGTGGTCGTACGGCGAAGTGACTAAGCCCGAAACCATCAATTACAGGACGCAAAAACCCGAAATGGGCGGACTTTTCTGCGAAAGAATTTTCGGACCGACAAAGGACTGGGAATGTCATTGCGGTAAATATAAACGCATTCGTTATAAAGGCGTCGTCTGCGATAAGTGCGGCGTAGAGGTTACGAAGAGCAAGGTGCGTCGCGACAGGATGGGGCATATAGAACTTGCCGCCCCCGTTTCGCACATCTGGTATTTTAAGGGCGTTCCGTCAAGGATAGGGCTTATGCTCGATATGAGTCCGAAAGCTCTCGAACAGGTGCTGTATTTCGCAAGCCACGTCGTCCTCGACCCCGGGAAAACGCCGCTACTATATAAGCAAGTTATAAACGACAGAGAAAAGCAGGAATACGAACAGCAGTACGGCGTAGGCTCGTTCAAGACGGGCATGGGCGCGGAAGCGATAAAAGAGCTTTTAATGGCGATAGACCTCGATAAGGAAAGCGCGGAAACAAAAAAGATTATAGAAGAAAACGTTTCCGGTCAGCGTCGTATTCGCGCGGTAAAACGTATAGAAATAATAGAAGCGTTCAGAAAGAGCGGCAACCGCCCCGAGTGGATGATTTTGGACGTTCTGCCGGTTATTCCGCCCGAACTCCGCCCGATGGTACAGCTGGACGGCGGCAGATTCGCGACTTCCGACCTTAACGACCTTTACCGCAGAGTTATAAACAGAAACAATCGTCTTAAAAAACTTATGGAGCTCGGCGCACCCGAGATAATCATAAGAAACGAAAAGAGAATGCTTCAGGAAGCGGTAGACGCGCTCATAGATAACGGCAGACGCGGCAAAGCGATAAGCGGCGCGGGCAACAGAGAGCTTAAATCCCTCTCCGGTATGCTCCGCGGTAAGCAAGGGCGTTTCCGTCAGAACCTTCTCGGTAAACGTGTAGACTATTCGGGTCGTTCGGTTATAGTCGTAGGTCCCGAACTTAAACTTTATCAGTGCGGTCTGCCCAAAGAAATGGCAATCGAGCTGTTTAAGCCGTTCGTTATGAAAAAGCTCGTGGAAACGGGCGTTTGTCATAACATAAAGAACGCGAAGCGTACCGTGGAGCGCGCGAAGACGGTAGTGTGGGACGTGTTAGAGGAAGTCATAAAAGACCACCCCGTTATGCTCAACCGTGCGCCTACTCTTCACAGACTTTCCATTCAGGCTTTCGAGCCGGTGCTTATAGAGGGCAGAGCGATAAAGCTTCACCCGCTCGTTTGCGGCGCGTTCAACGCCGACTTCGACGGCGACCAGATGGCTGTTCACGTTCCGCTGTCCGTGGAAGCGCAGGCGGAAGCGAGATTCTTGATGCTCGCATCCAACAACATCTTAAAGCTTTCGGACGGCAAGCCCGTTATGAGTCCTACGCAGGATATGGTCATGGGTTCTTATTACCTTACCCTTATCCGTCACCACATCGGCGAAAAGTATAACGAAAAGGGCAGAAAAGACGAGAACGGCGTTCTTTACGGCGTTCCCGAATACACCGTTTCGTATTCTTCTCCCGAAGAAGCGATAATGGCTTATCAGACCAAGAAGATAGGGCTGCAGGACGAAATAATCGTCCGCCGTACGGTAGAAGTGAACGGCAAAAAGATTACGGGCAGAACGCGCACTTCGGTTGGTAAGATTATCTTCAACGAAGCGATTCCGCAAAGTCTCGGCTTCGTTCCGAGAGAAACGGACGAGGATTATCTCAAGTACGAGATAGATAAGCTCGTCGGCAAAAAAGACTTGCAGAAAATCGTCGGCGCGTGTTTTAAGCGTTACGGCGCGAGCTGCGCGGCAGACGTCCTCGATAAGATTAAAGCCCTCGGCTATAAATATTCCACGATAGGCGCAATCACCACCTCGGTGTTCGATATGCACATGCCTAAAGAAAAACCCGCTATCCTCAAAGAGGCGGAGGAACACGTTCTCAAAGTCGAAAACCTTTATAAAAAAGGCTTCATAACCGACGACGAGAGATATAAAAAGGTCGTTTCCATCTGGAAAAAGGCGACCGACGACGTTACCGACAAACTGAAAGAGACGCTCGACGAGTTCAACCCCATTCTTATGATGGCGAATTCGGGTGCGCGTGGTTCTATCGACCAGATAAAGCAACTTGCGGGTATGCGCGGACTTATGACCGATCCTAACGGTAAAACGATAGAAATTCCGGTTAAGTCCTGCTTTAGGGAGGGTCTTTCCGTTCTCGAATACTTTATTTCTTCCCACGGCGGTCGTAAAGGTCTTGCGGATACCGCGCTTAAAACGGCGGACTCCGGTTATCTTACCCGTCGTCTCGTAGACGTTTCGCAGGAAGTCATCGTAAAAGAAGAAGACTGTTTTGCGGAGCTCGGAGAAGCTCCCAAGGGCGTGAAGGTTTCCGCAATCAAGGGCAGCAAGGGCGAGATTATCGAAGATTTACACGACCGTATTGCGGGCAGATTCGTCGTTTCGGACGTTATAAATCCCAAGACGGGCGAAGTTATGGTCAAAGCCGGCGATATGATTTCCGAAGATATGGCGGACGAAATATGCAAAGCAGGCGTAGAAGAAGTCGAGATAAGGAGCGTGTTCACCTGCAAATCCAAGACGGGCGTCTGTGCTAAATGCTACGGCAAGAACATGAGTAACAACCATCCCGTTCAGGTGGGCGAAGCGGTCGGCATAATCGCCGCGCAGTCCATAGGCGAACCCGGTACTCAGCTTACGATGCGTACCTTCCATACGGGCGGTATAGCGAGTACGGGCGATATAACCCAAGGTCTTCCGAGGGTTGAAGAGCTTTTCGAAGCGAGAAGACCGAAACGCGCGGCTATCGTATGCGAATATACGGGCGTCGTCGATATAGAAGAAAAAGACAAGATAATACACGTTCTCGTCACCACCGACGAAGGCGAAGTCAAGGACTACACCATTCCGTTCGGTACGGGCGTAATCGTCAAGACGGGCGACAAGGTAGAACCGGGTACGGTACTCACCAACGGCGCGGTTTACCCGCAGGATATTCTCAAAACCAAGGGTATCAAGGGCGTTCAGGACTATATTCTTAAAGAGATTCAGAGCGTTTACCGTTCGCAGGGCGTTGACATCAACGATAAGCACGTCGAGATAATCGTTCGTCAGATGATGAAGAAAGTTCAGGTAGAAAACCCCGGCGACGCGGATATTCTCCCCGGCGAAAAGGTGGACCTCAGCAGATTCGAAGAAGAAACGATGAAGGCTTTGGACGCGGGGCTTCGTCCTCCAGTCGGCAAGAGAATACTTCTCGGCATCACCAAAGCCGCCCTCGCGAAAGAGAGCTTCCTCTCCGCGGCGTCATTCCAAGAAACCGCAAGAGTTCTTACCGAAGCCGCCATTAAGAACAAGGTCGATCCGCTTATCGGTCTCAAAGAGAACGTCATCATCGGCAAGCTCATTCCCGCGGGAACGGGTATCAAGAATTATAAAAATCTCTCTCCGCAGACGGTCATTTCGCGGACTGCTTCCACGGACGGAGAGGGCGCGTAAAAACGCACGGAAAGAGAGACTGCGACGGGCATAAAGCCCGCATAATCGCGAATTACTTATAAAAAAAGAGGTTTACGCGCGGGTTTTTTGTCGCCCGCGCGTAAATCGCCGAAAAACCGCGGTAAATCGTTTGACTATCCGCGATAAAAATGATAAAATTTTAAAACGTCGGGCAAAAAGCCCGATTTTAACGCGTTTCAAAAACGGAGTTTTCCGAATCCGTTTTCCGAAATAACCGAAAAATTTAAGGAGGTAAAAAATGCCTACAATTCAACAGTTAATCAGACAGGGAAGAACGAAAATCACCTACAAGTCTAAATCTCCGGCTTTGGACAACTGTCCTCAAAAGCGCGGCGTGTGCTTGTCCGTGACGACCACCACCCCCAAGAAGCCTAACTCCGCGCTTCGTAAAATCGCGCGTGTAAGACTTACGAACAAGGCGGAAGGTATCGTTTATATCCCCGGCGAAGGACACAATTTGCAGGAGCACAGCTCCGTCCTTATCCGCGGCGGAAGAGTTAAAGATCTCCCCGGCGTCAGATACCACATCATTCGCGGCGCATTGGATACCGCCGGCGTTGCAAAACGCAGACAGGCGAGATCGAGATACGGCGCAAAACGCCCCAAATAAGCTATACGTTATTAAGAATACAGAAAGAGCTTATTTTACAAATCAAAGCACCTACTTAAAATCGGAATTTCGGAAAATTAACCCGATTGGTAGGCAGTATGCTTTTTAGCAGAAGGTTCGCTACCGAAAAATCGGCAAGCGATAGCCGTACTAAGGGTTTACCCTTAAAAAGAGCGAAAAAATCGCTCCCGCGCGACAAAATTCGCGCAAAAAAATTTAAAGGAGGATACTAATATGCCGAGAAGAGGCAATATTGCAAAGAGAGACGTTCTGCCCGATCCCGTTTATAACGACAAGGTAGTTACCAAGCTTATCAACCAAGTTATGTTAGACGGCAAGAAGGGCGTTGCGCAGGGCATCGTTTACGAAGCCTTCACGCTCGCCGCGGAAAAGGTCGGTCAGGATCCCAAGGAAATGTTCAATCAGGCACTCAACAACATTATGCCTATGGTTGAAGTCAAAGCGAGGAGAGTCGGAGGCGCGAACTATCAGGTGCCTATCGAAATCCGCGCCGAGAGAAGACAGACGCTCGCTATCCGTTGGCTCGTTGCCGCCGCGAGAAAAAGAGGCGAAAGGAATATGTACGAAAGACTTTCCGCCGAGCTCGTGGACGCGTTCAACAACACGGGTAACGCCGTCAAGAAGAAAGAAGACACGCATAGAATGGCGGAAGCAAACAAGGCGTTCGCTCATTACAGATTTTAATTTTGGAGAAAACCTATGCCGAGAGATTATGATTTAGGCGTCACCAGAAATATAGGCATAATGGCTCACATCGACGCGGGTAAGACTACCACGACCGAGCGAATTTTGTTCTACACGGGCAAAACCCACAAGTTAGGCGAAGTTCACGAGGGCGAAGCTACCATGGACTGGATGGTTCAGGAGCAGGAACGCGGTATCACCATTACCAGCGCGGCGACCACTTGCCACTGGAAAGGACACCGCATCAACATTATTGATACCCCCGGACACGTTGACTTCACGGTTGAGGTCGAGCGTTCTCTCCGCGTTTTGGACGGAGCCGTCGCTACCTTCTGCGCGAAGGGCGGCGTCGAACCCCAGAGCGAAACGGTCTGGCATCAGGCAAGCAAGTATAAAGTTCCCCGTATTGCATACGTCAACAAGATGGACATCAACGGCGCGAACTATTTCAACGCTATTCAGATGATGCACGACAGACTTCACACCAACGCTATCCCGATTCTTCTTCCTATCGGTAAAGAAGATACCTTCAAGGGCGTCGTAGACGTTATCACGAGACAAGCGGACGTTTATCTCGACGACCTCGGCAAGAACATCGAAGTTACCGACGTTCCCGCCGATATGAAGGATATTGTAGAGGAGTACAGAGGCAAGCTCGTCGAGATCGCCGCAGAGCAGGACGACGCGCTTATGGAGAAATATTTCGAGACGGGAGACCTTTCCGTCGAGGAAATAAAGAAAGGACTTCGTAAAGCGACGCTCGCTATGAAGCTCACTCCCGTTCTCTGCGGTTCTTCCTACAAAAACAAGGGCGTTCAGAACCTTCTCGACGCCATCGTGGATTACCTCCCCAGCCCGATAGACGTCGGCGCGGTGGAAGGCACCGATCCCGACGGCAACGTCATCACGAGAGAACCTTCTGACGACGCGCCTTTCTGCGGACTCGCGTTCAAAATCATGACCGACCCGTTCGTAGGTAAGCTCGCGTTCTTCCGCGCTTATTCGGGCGTGCTGAAAACCGGTTCTTACGTTTATAATTCGACGAAGGGCAAGAAAGAGAGAATCGCGCGTATACTTCGTATGCACGCTAACCACAGAGAGGAAGTCGACGCGGTATATGCGGGCGAAATTTGCGCTCTCGTAGGTCTTAAAGAGACCACCACGGGCGATACGCTCTGCGTGGAATCCGCTCCCATCATTCTCGAACAGATGGAATTCCCCGAGCCGGTTATCAGGGTTGCAATCGAACCCAAAACCAAACAGGGACAGGAAAAGATGGGCTTCGCGCTTGCAAAGCTTGCCGAAGAAGATCCTACCTTTAAGACCTATACCGATACCGAGACGGGACAAACCATTATCGCGGGTATGGGCGAGCTGCACCTCGAAATCATCGTAGACAGACTTCTCCGCGAGTTCAGAGTGGAAGCCAACGTCGGTAAACCGCAAGTTGCGTATAAAGAAACTATCCGTCAGGCTGTAGACGCCGAGGGTATGTTCAAACGTCAGACGGGCGGTCACGGTCAGTACGGTCACTGTAAAATTCACCTCGAACCGCAAGAGGCGGGCAAGGGTTACGAATTCGTGGACGAGACCGTCGGCGGTTCTATCCCGAAAGAATTTATTCAGCCTATCAACAAGGGTATTCAGGAAGCCGCTAAAAACGGTATTCTCGCGGGGTACGAAGTCGTGGACTTCAAAGTCACCGTTTACGACGGTAGCTATCACGACGTAGACTCTTCGGAAATGGCGTTCAAAATCGCGGGCAGCATGGCTCTTAAAGACGGTTTGCAGAAAGCGAAGAGCGTACTTTTAGAGCCGGTAATGAAGGTCGAAATTTTGACGCCCGAAGCGTATTTCGGCGATATTATGGGTAACGTCACGGCACGCCGCGGTATTATTCAGGGCACCGAAGACCGCAACGGACTTAAAGTCATCGACGCGCACATTCCGCTTGCGGAAATGTTCGGTTACGCGACCGACCTCCGTTCGAGGACGCAGGGGCGCGGTAACTACACTATGCAGTTCGACCACTACGCGGAAGTACCCAAGTCCGTCGCTGAAAAGATAATGGGTAAAAAAGCGTAATAACCGTTGACAATCGCGATAAATTATTGTAAAATAATAATCGACGCAGAAGTTTCGGGCGTTTTGTCGTCCCATAGGACGCTCGACAGAAAAACCAAGGGATAAAAAACGAAAAAATTTAAATTTTATATTAAGACATTATTGGAGGAAACAACAATGGCAAAGGCTAAATTTGACAGAAGCAAACCGCACATTAACATCGGTACCATCGGACACGTAGACCACGGCAAGACCACTCTTACCGCGGCTATCACCATGACTCTTGCGGCATTCGGCGAAGCTCAGAAAATGAGATACGACGAAATAGACAAAGCTCCGGAAGAGAAGGCGAGAGGTATCACGATTAACACCGCTCACGTCGAGTACCAGACCGCGAAGCGTCACTACGCTCACGTTGACTGCCCCGGACACGCGGACTATGTTAAGAACATGATTACGGGTGCCGCGCAGATGGACGGCGCGATCCTCGTAGTTGCAGCTACCGACGGACCCATGCCCCAGACCAGAGAGCACATTCTTCTCGCTCGTCAGGTCGGCGTGCCTTACATCATCGTATTTATGAATAAGTGCGACCAGCTCGACGATCCCGAATTACAGGAGCTCGTCGAAATGGAAATCAGAGATCTTCTCACCGAGTACGGCTTCCCCGGAGACACCACCCCCATCATCAAGGGTTCTGCTCTTAAAGCGCTCGAATACGCTTCCGCGGACCACACTCCCGAAGAAATCAAGAACGCTCCCGAATGCAAATGCATTTTCGAGCTTATGGACGCTGTAGACACCTACATTCCTACCCCCGAAAGAGACGACGCGAAGCCCTTCCTTCTCCCTGTCGAAGACGTATTTACGATCAGCGGTCGTGGTACCGTTGCTACGGGCAGAGTTGAAAGAGGCGTAGCGCACGTCAACGATCCCGCCGAAATCGTCGGACTTAAAGAAGAAAGCAAGAACACGGTTATCACCGGTCTTGAAATGTTCCGTAAGCTCCTCGACGAAGCTCAGGCAGGCGACAACGTAGGCGCGCTTCTCCGTGGTATCGACAAGAAAGACGTAGAACGCGGACAGGTCATCGCGAAACCCGGTTCGGTTAAACCCCACACCGAGTTCGAAGGTCAGGTATATATCCTTACCAAAGAAGAAGGCGGCAGACATACTCCGTTCTTCAATAACTATCGTCCCCAGTTCTATTTCAGGACTACCGACGTTACCGGTTCTATCCAGCTTCCCGAAGGCGTAGAAATGGTTATGCCCGGCGATAACATCAAGATGGACGTTAAGCTCATCACTCCTATCGCTATGGAAGAAGGTCTCCGTTTCGCTATCCGTGAAGGCGGCAGAACGGTAGGTTCGGGCGTCGTTGCTAAAATCGTTAAATAATTTTAGACGATAGAAAAAACGATAAAAAATTAACGAGGCGGAATTTTCCGCCTCGTTTCTTTGTTTTAAGAGAGGGACGAGCGTCCTCTTCTTTAATGCAAAAAGAAAAGCCAAAGCCGTTACGACGCCTCAAACGGCACATTACGGCATCGTGACGGCAATCGTCCGTTACGCCTTCGCGCTCTCCTTTTTCTCTTTTATCTTCATCAGCTCTACGAAAACCTCGGCAGTAGCGTACGCGTCGGACAGCGCGCGGTGATGATGAAAAACCACGCCGAAGTATTCCGCAAGCACGCCGAGCCCGCTTTTGTGCAACTGCGGCAGATATTTTCTCGACATTTCCAGCGTATCTAAAACCTTGTTTTTTATCTCGTAATCCTCACCCGCGGCAAAACGCTTTATAAATCTCGTATCGAATTCCGCGTTGTGCGCGACAAGCACCGCCCCCTCTATAAACTTCATAAAGTCGGGAAGAACGGTGCCGATTTTGGGCGCGTTTTCTACCATTTCGTGGGTGATGCCGGTAAGGTTTACTATCTCCTCGGTGATTGGGTAATCGGGCTTTACGAGCGTCGTGAACTGCTCGGCGGGCTTGCCGCCGACGAGTTTTACCGCGCCGATTTCGGTTATGCCGTTGGTCATAAGCTCGAGACCGGTCGTTTCGAGGTCGAATACGACGTACGTCTCGTCGATAAGCTCTTTCGGGAGCGCGGCGTTCGTTTCGTCGAAAACGCTCGTTACCTTGACGGTAGAGGCGGGCGTCGGAAAAACGAGCTTATATTCTTTGGGCGCGCTCTTTTTGAATTTGTCTTTTTTAACGAAGTTTTCGGGGAAGGTACAGCGGTTTATCTTGTCGATAGTAAAGGACCTTCTGCCGTTATATTCCCCGATGGTACCGCGTACTATAACCGCGTCGCCGACGGCGAGTTTTTTAATCTCCCCGTAAGTCGCTTTTTTAGAGAAGTATACGCCGCTCGTTTTGCCGGTAGTGTCGTCTATGTGAATAATGAAGAATGGCTTCCCGTTTTTAGTTTCGCGTTCGGCGATCTCGGTGATTTTACCGCAAACGGTCACCGCGCCGCTCGTCGCGTCCTCTATGTAAAGCGCAATGTCGCCCATAACGGGGTCGTCGATAACGACGGGATCTTGTATCTTAATGGTCCTATGTTCTATCCGCGAAAGCTCGCTTTCAAAAACCTCCTCGTCGGAGAGGTCCACCGTCTCCTCCGCCGCTTTGATTTCGGTGTTTCCCGCAAAGTCCGAACAAAAATTTTTGCCGAGGAATTCGTTGAGTTTTTTTATAACGCCGCCTTTGACGACGTATTCCGCGCCGTCTTTTGTGAGGCGCAGGGTGTACTTAACGGTGTCGCCCACCTTTGCGCAAACGACGTCCGTCGGTTTTAAGAACATTCCGATAGAGGGATAGTTATCCTTAATAAAGTTAAAAATCGCACCGCCGACGAGGGCTTCGTCGGAAACGATCTTTTTGACGGTAATTTCTACCGAACGAAATTCCTCGGGCGATTCCTCAAAAACCTTGTCGAGAAGTTTTTTCTTAAGCTCCTCGTCCACCGTCTCGTCCGAAATGAAATTGTAAGTCACCTTAAAAGCTTTTCTGTCTATTTCTACGGAGTTAAGCCTTAAGTTTTTAAGCCGCGGGTCGAGAGTCCGTAACCCCTCCAAAAACTCCGCGCCGCTCCTTACCGAATACATTTTTCAATCTCCCCGAAAAATTCTTTTTCAGCGTCTTCCTTGCTGACTTTTTTCAGCGGTTTGCCTTTAACGAAAATAAGGCACCCGTCCTTGCCGCCCGCAATGCCCACGTCGGCGTCGCTCGCTTCCCCGGGACCGTTCACCACGCATCCCATAACCGCCACTTTTATCGGCTTATCTATCGTCGAGAGGAATTCTTCCGTTTTTTTGGCAAAGCTCATGCAGTCCCATTCGCACCGCCCGCAGGTAGGACAGGCGACGAGTTCCGGCACGCCGCCGAGAAGCCCTAACGACGATAAAATTTTGCGCCCCGCTATTACCTCGCGGACGGGCGAAGCGGAAAGGCTCACCCTTATCGTGTCGCCGACGCCTCTCGTCAAAAGCGCGCCCATTGCCGCCGCGTTTTTGATAACCCCCGAATATTCCGTTCCCGCCTCGGTCACGCCGAGATGCAGGGGATAATCGCACCGCTTCGCAACGTATTCGTAAGCCTTTATACAGAGCGGCACGGAGGAGGCTTTGACCGAAATAACTATATTTTCCACCCCCGCCTTTTCGAGAATGCGCACGTTTTTCAGCGCGCTTTCGCCGAGAGAAACCTCGTTCTTACCGTATTTATTCAAAAACTCCTTGTCTATACTGCCCGTGTTCGAGCCGACGCGGACGGGTACGCCGCGTTCGATGAGCGCGCGCGCGATTTCTAAAACGTTCTTTTCGCCGCCGACGTTACCCGGGTTTATGCGGATTTTATCCGCGCCGCCCTCTATCGCCGCAACTGCGAGCCGATAGTCGAAGTGTATATCCGCGACGAGCGGAATACGGGCGCGTTCTTTAATTTCCCGAAAAGCCGCCGCGTCCTTAAAATCGTTTACCGAGAAACGGAGAATATCGCACCCCGCCGCCTTCAGTTCTAATGCCTCTCGGACGGCGTTTTCTACGTCCGACGGTCTATAAACGGACATAGATTGAACGGCGATTTTTTCTCCGCCGCCTATCGCGACGTTCCCGATTTTTATTCTACGAGTCATTTGTTCCTTCTCCCGAAAATGCCGTTTGAACGGCTCGTAAAACAGTTTAACACATTTTTCGCCAAAAGTAAAGCGACGGAGATATTATCGCCGTCGCTTGCGGAAGCGGTCTTGCCGTATACCTTTTTGAGTTTTACGCATATATATAAGCGTATGGCGACTTTAATTTTCACCGGCGGAGGAACGGCGGGGCATTGCGCGCCCTGTCTCGCACTCTTGCCGTACCTTAAAAACGAGTTCGATAAAATCTATTATATAGGAAGCGAGAACGGTATAGAACGCGGCATGGCGGAAAGGGCGGGCATACCTTATTACGGCGTTCCCTGCGCAAAGCTCGTGCGGAGCTTCGCCCCGAAAAACCTCGCTATTCCGTTTCGCGTGCTTTCGGGAGTGAAAAGAGCGGGAAAGATTTTGGACGAGATTTCTCCCGACGTCGTGTTTTCTAAAGGCGGGTACGTCTCGCTACCCGTGGTTATGGCGGCAAAAAAACGCGGTATTCCCGTCGTTGCGCACGAGAGCGATTATACGGCGGGGCTTGCCAATAAGCTTGTCGCTAAATATTGCAGGAGGGTATTGACGGCTTTTCCCGAAACGGCGGCGACGGTTAAAAACGGCGAGTACGCGGGCGCGCCGCTACGCCGAGAACTGTTTACCGCCGACAAAACCGCCGCGATGAAAAGATTCGGCTTTACGGACGGCAAGCCCGTGCTTTTGGTTATGGGCGGGAGTCAGGGCGCAAGGGCTATAAACGCCGCCCTCCGCGCCGCTCTCCCCGACCTTTTGCCGCGCTTTAACGTCATTCACCTTTGCGGAAAGAACAACCTTTCGGGGACGAGCGAACGAAAAGGTTATTTCGAGGCGGAATTTCTAAACCGCGCCGAGGACGCGTTCGTCTGCGCGGACGCGTGTGTTTCCCGTGCGGGCGCAAACAGCGTGTTCGAGCTGCTTGCCTTAAATATTCCGTGCGTGTTCGTGCCGCTCCCGAAGGGCAATTCGCGCGGGGATCAGGTGCTTAACGCCGAATATTTCCAAAAACTCGGGCTGTGCGCGGTGCTATCGCAAAGCGTTCTCACCAAAGAGTCGTTACTGTTTTCGATAGACTCGGTATACGCGGACAGGAAGAACATCGCGCGGCGGTTATCGAATTATCCCGTCAAGGACGCAAGCCGAAAAATCGCGGCGATTATCGGAGAGTATAAGCCGCTAAAATAGCGCGACAAGCCCTCTCTCTCGCGAAAAGCTCGCCCTCGGTGGAATATCTTATAGGCGCGGGCTTGTCCGCTTTTTTCATAAAAACCGCCGTCGACTTTTTTATCGCCGCCGTCGTTTGCTCGGGCGGTAAAAAATTCGATTCCGTTTTTTTGCGCATAACGGTGATTCCCCCTGCTCCGACGGGCGAGGGTTTTGTTTTGCGTTTTCTAAAGCCCCACGTCTCGTAAACGGAGATAAGCTCCGTTTTTTCTGCGGCGCTCTCGTTAGAAAAATGCTTTTTCATTGCGGCGAGGTAGCCGATATAAAGCTCGGTCATAGTAGTAGGTCTCCTTTTATATCGTTTTCAAATATATTTTAACAATTATTTTTGCCATATGCTTGTCAGCTTTACAAAAATTTTTTTAAATGATACAATAAAACATATTGCAAGACGAGGCAAAATATTTATGAAAATAGAATTCGTTATAAAAATATTGTTCGAGCTTATGTCGAACAAAACGGTTTCGGCGACCTACCTTGCCGAAAAATACGGAATAAGCAAGAGGAGCGTCTATCGCTACGTAGAATGTTTGGAAGGGGCGGGCGTGCCGCTATACTCTATCCGCGGCAAAAACGGCGGCTTTGCGGTCATGGACACCTATCGCCTTTCGTCTACCTTTATGACGGTAAAGGAGTTCGAGGCGGTTATCTTCGCGCTCACCGCGATAGAAAACAGCGTTCCCGATCCGATTTTGAGCGGCGCGGTGACGAAGCTTAAAGCAACCCGTAAAAACGAGTTCAGCGGCTTTGAAATAAGAAGCGGAGGGCTCATAATCGACGCCGCGCCTTGGGGCGACGCACACGGCTATAAAAGCAAGCTCGCCGTCGTTATGAAGTGTATCAACGACGAGAAATGTATGTATCTTCGCTATCACGACCGCAACGGCGAGATTTCGGAGCGCGTTGTGGAGCCGCACGTTATCGTCTTTAAGCAGGGGCTTTTTTACCTCTACGCGTTTTGCAAATTACGCAAGGAATTCAGGTTTTTCAGGCTCGGCAGGATAGAAAACGCGACGGAAACGGCGGTAAGCTTCGTTAAAAAGAGCTTTACGGAGGAGGATCTGCCGTTCGATTTTTGGCAACGGGTATCCTTTACCGAAGAAGTAAAGCTGAAAATCGTGGACAGGCACGTCTTGTCCGACGTGGAGGAGTGGCTCGGAATAGAACATATAGAGGAGTCGGGCGGCAATTTTTACGCGCGGGCAACGCTTCCTTCGGACGACGGGCTTATCGCAAAGCTCTTGAGTTTCGGGAGCGGAGTTATGGTCGTGTCGCCCGAGGCGCTTAAAAACAAGCTTTGCGCTGCGGCAAAGGGGATACTCGGATTATACGGCGTTCGCCGAAAAAAATAAAGAGCAGAAAATATTTCCCGTTACGGCGGGATTTTAAGGCTCGTTTAAAGTTTAAGGAATAATATGTTATATAGGAAAACAAGGAGCTGACGATATGAGAATATTGCTTGCCGAGGACGAGAGAGCGTTATCCGCCGCGCTCGTACGGATATTAAAGCACGAAAACTATTCGGTTGACGCGGTGTACGACGGCGAAGCCGCCATCGACTACCTTTCCTCGGGCGTATACGACGCGGCTATACTCGACGTTATGATGCCGAAAGCGGACGGACTTACCGTCCTTAAAACTCTTCGGGCAAGGAAAAATGCCATACCCGTACTCATTCTTACCGCCAAAAACCAAATAGAGGACAAGGTATTGGGACTCGACCTCGGCGCGGACGATTATCTTACGAAGCCGTTCGCCGCGACGGAGCTTTTGGCAAGGCTGCGCGCCGTCACGAGGCGGCAGACGGCAACGCCCGAAAACTCTCTTTACTACGGGGATTTGGAGCTCGATAAAAAGACGTTCAAGTTGAAAAAAGGCGGAGCGGAAATTTTGCTCACGTCCAAAGAATTTCAGGTGGCGGAGCTTTTCATGCGTTCCCCCGAAACGGTGATTTCCGCGGAAAGCATTATGGAAAAGGCATGGGGTTTCGATTCGGAAACGGAGATAACCGTCGTGTGGACGTATATTTCATACCTTAGGAGCAAGCTAAAGAAGCTCGGTTCTTCGGTAAAAATCAAAGCCGTGCGCGGCGCGGGTTATAAATTGGAGAGTTAGTATGATAAAAAAACTTCGTCTTAAATTCGTTGCGATAGCCGTCGCCGCAACCGCGCTCGTTCTTTTTATAATTATCGGCGGCATAAACTTAAAGAGTTATATCGACGTAAATTCCGCTGCCGAGCGCACGATAAAACTCATTGCCGACAACGGCGGTAAGTTCCCGACCAAAACGGACGAAAACAGGCGGACGGACGGCGACGGGACGGACGGCTCGGAAACAGGCGGAGAGCAGATCGCACCGCCCGAAAAACCCGAAGCGGAAGGACTCGCGGAAATTCCCGCCAATATAGGCGGAGGCAGAGACGCTTCCCCCGAAGCGCCGTTTATGACGAGATATTTTACCGTCACGTTGTCAAAAGAGGGAGAGTTGATTTCGGCGGACGTTTCCTCGATTTCGATTTCCGCATCGGAGGCGGAGGAGCTTGCAAAGGAGCTTTTTTCCGCGAACAAAAAAAGCGGCTATTCGGACGATTATAAATACGCAAGCAGTGCGGACGAGAACGGCGTTCGGTATATCTTTCTCGATTGTTCGAGGGATTTAGGGAATTTCAGGACGTTTTTAAGGTCGAGCGCGATAATTTCCGCAGTAGGCTTTGCGGCTGTCACCGTGCTTATCGTCGTGCTGTCGGGGTTTGTCACTAAACCTGCCGCCGAGGCGTATCAAAAACAAAAACGCTTTATAACGGACGCAAATCACGAGCTTAAAACTCCGCTTACCGTGATAGACGCAAGCCGCACCGTTCTCGAAATGGAAAACGGCGCGAACGAATGGACGGAGACTATCGGAGAGCAGGTGAAAAAGCTTACCGAGCTTACGAACAAGCTCGTGTTCCTGTCCCGATTCGACGAGGGGAGCGAAAAAACGGTGACGGCGGACTTCCCCGTCTCCGAGGTCGCCGAGGAAGCGGCGCGTCCCTATATTGCCGTGGCAAAAGCGGCGGGGAAAACTCTTAACCTCAAAATCGCACCCGCGCTTACGGTAAACGGCGATCCCGCCGCCATAAAACAGCTTATCGAAATAATGCTCGATAACGCCGTTAAATATGCGGACGACGGAGGGGGCGGCGGCAATATTGCGTTTACCGTTTCGAAATCGGGCAGGAATTGTAAGTTCGTTTTCGAAAACGACGCGGTCGGCGTGCCGAAGGGCGATCTCAACGTGCTCTTCGAGCGGTTTTATAGGCTTGACTCGTCGAGAAACGGCAAGACGGGCGGAAGCGGTATAGGGCTTTCGGTCGCGAAGGCTATCGTCGTTAGGCATAAGGGAAAAATTTCGGCGTATTCCTCGGACGGCAAGAGTATAGTTTTTACCGCCGTTATATAATCTTAAATTTACCGCGCTCGCGAAGGTCGGCGACAATCCGACTTTTCGCGGGCGTTTTTTCCTTTCCGAAAAAATTAAAAAATATAAAAAATTTTTTTCTTAACGCCGAAATTTTAAAGTACCTTTTAAGTTGGCGGTTTATAATTGCGGTAAACAAAGACGAAAAAGGAGTACGGCAATGGATATTCAAAACAAATTCAAACGCTACGAGATAAAATATCTTTTATCGCCCGAACAATATGCGGCGATGAAGCGCGCGTGCTGCGGACGCGTTTCGCCCGACGAATACGGCAAGACGTCTATCCTTAACCTCTATTTCGACACGCCGACGTATAGAATTGTAAGGCGTTCGGAAGAAAAACCTTTTTATAAAGAAAAACTGCGGCTCAGAAGCTACGGCGTTCCGAAAGAGGATGGGAGAGTTTTTTTGGAGCTGAAAAAGAAATACGATTCCGTCGTGTATAAGCGGCGCGAGGCGATGACGCTTGCGGAAGCGAAGAGCTTTTTTAGCGAGAAAAAGCCCTTTTCGCAAATCACGGAGGAGATTGCCTATTTTATGGATTTTTACCGCGACGTAGCTCCCTCGTGCTGTATTTTCTACGATAGAGAAGCCTTTATCGCGAACGAAGAAAAGAATTTACGCATAACCTTCGATACGAATATTTTGTGGCGGGACTACGACCTCGCGCTCGAAAAGGGCGTTTACGGAGAACGGATAATCTCGGAGGGCGCAAGGCTTATGGAAATCAAGACGGACGGAGCGATGCCGCTTTGGCTTACGAACGCCCTAACGACAAATCGGATTTTCAAGACGAGCTTTTCAAAGTACGGCAGGGCGTTCGCGGCGATGACCGCCGAGCGCAAAGAAGTCGCGGCGGCGCGCGAAGCCGTCACGGCGAATAACTACGGGTTTATAGGAGAAATATCTTATGCTTGAAATTTTTAGCAACGTTTTTTCGAGTAGTACGGACGAAACGCTCGGCGTGGGGCTTTTCCTTTTGTGTCTCGCGACGGCGTTCGCGGAGGGATTTATCTACCTCGCCGCGCTTTCCATAAAACAGAAATTCAGCGCGAGCTTCAAATTTTCCGCATTGTTTTTACCCGTCGTCGTATGCGTGGTGATTATGGCGGTAAACGGCAACATAGGCGTCGGCGTGGCGATAGCGGGCGCGTTCTCTCTCGTAAGGTTCCGCTCGGCGCAGGGTTCGGCAAAGGAGATATGTATAATCTTTGCGACTATGTGCTCGGGGCTTATCGCGGGGGTAGGGTATCTCGCGTATTCGCTGTTATTTACCGTAATTATCGCGGCGGCGTTTCTCGTTTTCTCGTGTGTGGCGACGAAAAAAGGCGAAGGTTCCCGTGCGAGGATACTCAAAATAACCGTTCCCGAGGACCTCGACTATCCGCAGGCGTTCGACGAAGTGTTTTCGGCGTTTGCCGAGGATAAGGAGCTTTTGCAGGTAAAAACGACCAATATGGGGAGCCTATTTAAACTCACCTATAGAGTAGACCTTAAAAAGGACGTTTCGGAAAAGGAGTTTTTGGATAAACTTCGCGTAAGAAACGGAAATCTTGAAATTTTATTATCAAAGGAGGATACGGAAAATGCTTTATAAAAAACTTTTAGCGGTCATTTTGGCGATAGTTCTCGCCCTCTCGCTCTTTGCGTTCGGCTGTAACGCCGACTCTTCCGATAGCGGCGACGCCGACTCAACGAGCGGCGGTTCTTCCGAATCGGGCGGTTCGTCCGGCGGCAGTATAGGCGAAGTTACCGTTCCCGAAAACGAACACGAATACGAGCTTGTTTCGGAGGACGGCGGCGTTTTCACCTTTAAGTGCGCGGATTGCGAAGAAACGACGTCCTTCACCGTTACCCTTTCAAGCGGAACGGACGGCGCGTACTCGCTCGACGGCGACGAGCTTACCTTTTCGGGAATCGCCGAAGAGACCGAATATTCACTGACGGGCGAATTCTTCGGCAACATCGTCATAGACGCGGGCGACGATTACGAGTTCGGCTTGGAATTAAACGGCTTTACGATAACCTCGTACGAGGAATGCCCCGTCTCGATAACGAGCGGAGACAAGGTGACGATTTCCGCCAAAAAAGGAAGCGAGAATTTCGTTTACGACTATCGCGACGCGGTGACGGACGAGGAGGCGATTTCCTCCGCGGTGTACGCCGAATGTGACTTAAACGTCCAAGGTAAAGGCGAGCTTACCGTTATTTCGGCAAACAACAACGGCATACACACGAAAGACGATTTAAAGGTGAAAAATCTTACCCTTACAGTCGTTTGCGAGGATAACGCCCTTAAAGGCAACGACAGCGTGACGATAGAGTCGGGAATCATAACCCTCACCGCAAACACGGGCGACGGGATAAAGACTAAAAACAGCGATATTTCCGACAAAGGCAATCAACGCGGAATAGTGACTATCTCCGGCGGAACGGTCACGATCTGTGCCGCTTACGACGGTATCGACGCCGCTTACGACGTTGTCATAACCGGCGACGCTATAGTCGATATTTATACCGACGGCTATGCGGAAGGCAGCGAAACGAGCGCGCAGAACGCGCTCGTTTCCGACTCGGCGAGCGCGACGAGCGCGAGCGCGCAAGCCGTCGGCGGATTCGGAGGCATGAACGGTATGAACGGCGGTCAGGGAGGCGGTTTCCCGAACGGCGGCGGACAAGGCGGTCAGGGCGGTATGAACGGCGGACAAGGCGGTCAAAACGGCGAGGGTAACTCGAACAAGACCGACTACTCCGCAAAAGGCATTAAGTCCGCAAACGACATAACGATTTCGGGCGGAACGATAACAGTTAAATCCACCGACGACGCGATACACGCCAACTCCGATGAAGAGCTTGAAAACGGCGAGACTTCTACCGGCAACGTCACCGTCTCGGGCGGAACGCTTATCCTCTCGAGCGAAGACGACGCGATACACGCAGACGGGAGCGTTCTCGTTTCTGGCGGAACGATTACGGTCACGGCGTGTTACGAGGGTTTAGAGGGCGCAACGGTGGAGATTTCGGGCGGCAGCGTTTCGATAATTTCCTCGGACGACGGCATTAACGGAACGGGAACGACGGGCGCGGCGATAACGATTTCGGGCGGAGAGTTATACGTTCTCGCGGGCGGCGACGGACTGGACTCCAACAGTCGCGCGAGCTACGGCGGAATAGTTTTCTCGGGCGGTAAGACGGTGGTTATTTCGTACGGGCAGGCGGATTCCGCGATAGACACCGAAAGCGGATATTCGTACACGGGCGGTTACGTCCTCGCGGTAGGGCTTTCCGCAGGAATGAACGGCGAAGAATCGACGTACGTGCAGAATTTCAGTTCGATAGGCACGAAAAAGACGATTAACCTTGCCAACGGCGCATACCTTTCGGCAGGCGATTACGTCACGCTTAAAATGCCGAGGGCGATGAACGCGCTTGCGATATTTATCGGGGACGGTTCGGCAAGCCTTACCTCCTCCTCGAGTTCCTCTTCGAGCCTTAACGCAAGCGGCGTGTGCTGGACGGTATAGAGGACGAGTAAAAATAAAAATCAACGCGAAAATTTCCGCGGTCAAAGATCGGATGGCAAAAATCGGAGAAAAACTTTTCTTCGATTTTTGTTTGCAAAAAAATCGTCCTATGGTATAATATAAGCGAGAAAACTTGCTTGCAAGGGTTTTCGAGCGCAGTATTTCAACAGGAAAGCGCAAAAACATTTTCGTTTTTGCAGAAACTCGTCAGAGTTTCAAAGTGTTTGTCGTCAGACAAATAGTTTGCTTTCCGAAGTATAATAAAAGAAAAAAGGAGATTAACGATATGGCTAACAAGTATGCGGGAACGCAAACCGAAAAGAATTTAGCGGAAGCATTCGCGGGAGAATCGCAGGCGCGGAATAAATACACCTATTTTGCTTCCAAGGCAAAGAAGGAGGGTTTCGAACAGATAGCCGCGCTCTTTTTGAAGACCGCAGATAACGAAAAAGAGCATGCAAAAATGTGGTTTAAGGAGCTTAACGGCATAGGCGATACGGCGCAAAACCTCGCCGCAGCCGCCGACGGCGAAAACTACGAGTGGACGGATATGTACGAGGGCTTTGCCGAAACCGCCGAGAAAGAGGGTTTTGGCGAGCTTGCGAAAAAATTCCGCATGGTCGGAGCTATTGAAAAGGAACACGAAGAGCGTTATCGCGCACTGCTTAAAAACGTACTCGCGCAAGAGGTTTTTAAGAAAAGCGGCGTTAAGGTCTGGGAATGTCGTAACTGCGGGCATATAACGATAGGGGAAAAGGCGCCCGATGTCTGCCCCGTGTGCGATCATCCGCAGGCGTACTTCGAAATCAACGCGAAGAATTATTAAGAGGGCGTTTTGGGGAGCAATTTTTGCCCCGTCGTCATTCTGTACTACCATGTAGCGACAGAGGAGTGACTGTCTTCAATTCTTCTTTCTCAATGGCTTCCCCCTCGGGGGAAGCTGTCGCTTTTTAGCGACTGATGAGGGGCTTTCTTCAATGCTCCTGTACTTGTTCTTCCCTTTCTGTCATTCTGAGACCGTCCTCTTGCTCCTTCTCACGATGAATCTCTACTGTGACCCCATCGTCGTCATCCTGCACGGCTTTGACGGACTTACTTGACGGGCGAGTGCTTCGTAGCATAGCGGAGAAGCGTCTTGCCTCCTTGACGGACAGACGAAGGATCAAGGCGCACCGCGCCGCATTTTCTAATGAAAACCATCAGAAACGCTCCACGGTCGCTCCGCCGGATTCTTCGTGAGGGGGGTCAGGCGGGACGGTCTCAGAATGACGACAGTTTTGTCATTCTGCAAGGTTACAAACAGTATACGGCAAATACTCGGTCAATCGTGCCTTCTGCCCCTTAAAGAATAAGGGGCAATGAGAGTAAGAGATATGCGCGAAAAGTACGCGGGGTTTTGAGGAGTTTTCATATTAGGGAGAGCGAGAGAGGGGAAGAACGGACACTTCTCCGCTGTGCTACGAAGCACTCACGTGCGGAAAACAGTTCTTCCCCTCTCGCAAAAAAGAAAATACAAAAATACGAATACTTCTCCGCTTTCGCTACGAAGTATAAACGTAGCGGAAAACAGTTTTTCCCCTCATCCACCGCAAGCGGTCCCCCTTCCCCCAAAGATATACGGGGGAAGGCTGTCTTTTATTCTCAACCGTTCTTTCGTAGATATACGGGGGACGGCTTTTTTGTTCTCAATGGCTTCCCCCTCGGGGGAAGCTGTCGCTTTTAGCGCCTGATGAGGGGATGACTTCGAATTCTTCTTTTTCAATTGTAAAATTCTTGACGATTTCGGAGAGAATTTTTATTTTTCCCCTCATCCACCGCAAGCGGTCCCCCTTCCCCCAAAGATAAACGGGGGAAGGCTTATTTTGTCCGCAACCGTTCTTTCCAAAGATAAACGGGGGAAGGCTTTTTATCCGCAAGCGTTATAGATATACGGGCAAAAGAGAAGGGAGAGAAGCGAAAACCGCTTCTCTCCCTTCTCTCTTAAACGCTCTCTATATAAAACTCTTTCCTGTTTTTTTACTCTCTAAATAAATTTTTGAGCCTTTTATGCCTCGTCTTCGGTCAAATCGCCGTCCGTGCAATGTACGGTAAAATCGCCCGTATATTCTTTCCAATAAGAGTCTTTCTCTATCGCCTTCCACTGTGCTTTTGTCCCTTTAAATTCTATACTCGTTAAATTGCTGCAACCACCGAACGCTCCCTCGCCTATACTCGTCACGCCGTTACCGATAGTTACGCTCGTCAAACTGTCGCAATACGCAAACGCATAATGATAAATCTTGTAGCTTGCTCCGTTATAATCGTTCGGCAAAGTCAATTCGGTATCCGTACCCACGTAGCCAATTAAATAATTGACGTTATCGCAGGTATAGAACAAGTAGCCGTCTTTATTTACTACTTCGCTTGTTCCGCCATTCTTTACGTTTAAGGCGTAACCTGCAACGTAGCCGTTATCGCTACTTCCTTTCGTTATGTTTAGGCTGCTGTTATTTATTACTTCTACAAGTTTATAGCAACCATAGAACGCATAATCGCCTATAGACGTCACACTGTCGGGAATAACTATACTCGTTAAATTGAAGCAACTATAGAACGCATAATCGCCTATAGACGTCACACTGTCGGGAATAACTATGCTCATTAAACTTATGCAAGCATAGAAAGCGCCATCGTCTATAGAAGTCACGCTATTAGGAATGGCAATACTTGTTAAACTCATGCAAGCATAGAAAGCACCACTACCTATAGAAGTTACGCTGTCGGGAATAGTGAACGATGTATCATTTTTCCCTATAGCGTATTGAATTAAGGTTTTACCGTCTTTACTATATAAATTGCCGTCTATTGATTTATAATTCGCATTATCTTTTGCTACGGTTATACTCGTTAAACTGCTGCAAAACCAGAACGCACCATTGCCTATAGAAGTCACGCTGTCGGGGATTGTGACGCTCGCTAAGCTACTGCAACCGCTGAACGCATTATCACCTATAGAGGTCACGCTGTCACCGATAGTCACGCTCGTTAAACTGTCGCACCACTCGAACGCAATACTACCTATAGAAGTTACGCCGTTACCGATAGTTACGTTCGTTAAACTGCTGCACCTACTGAACGCTTTCTCGCCTATTTCCTTAACAGGCTTACCGTTGTAGGTCGCGGGAATGGCGAATTTCGTTCTTTCTTCCGTACCTATGCCCGTGACGATATAATATGAGCCGTCGTCGCTCAAAGTATACGCAAGGCCCGTGGCTTCTTCTAATTTTTCGTAACCGCAGACGGTGCATACGCCGTCAACGTACGAATGGGTATGCTCGACCGAGGGATTGTCCCCGCCGCCCGTGCCGCCGTTATCGCCCGAACCGCTCCCTCCGTTACCGCCGCAGGCGGTGAAACAAAACGCCGCTATCGTTGCCGCGAGTATCGCGGCAAGTGTTAGTAAAAACTTTTTTCGCATATTTCCTATGCCTCCTGTAAAAAAATTTTCGCGCAAATAAAAAATGCGCCAGCCGAAGCCGACGCACTTAAAACGCAGACTCCGATTGTCGCTAAACTAACTTTACATGGAATAGGGAAAACTATTTACAAGTCAAGATGGAATCTGTGCTTTAACGAGATTCGAGACTTATAAATAACAAAGTTATCCCATAAAAAAAGAAAACCCCTATTCGTCCATTATATTAAGTTAGTTTAGCAAACATAATATAGCATAAAAAACTCCTTTTTGCAAGCATTTTGCCGAATTTGTTCGTATACGTTCGATAAGTGCCGTTTACCACGGAGAAACTGCTCCGCTTTCGCTACGCAGGGCTACGCCCGAACAAAGTCCGCTTTATTGGGTAGGAAACGGCTACAAGGGTAGCCGTTTACCACAGAGAAGCACCTCCGCTTTGCTACGGTGGCAAAGCCGAACTCCTTCGTCGTTCGTTCTCCGCGGACAAAAAAGAAACCACACACCGTCGGTGTGTGGTTTCTTTTTGGTAGCCCCACGGAGAATCGAACTCCGGATTCAGCCTTGAGAGGGCTGCGTCTTAACCGCTTGACCATGAGGCCGTTAAAAGGAAAAAAACGAGGTTTCCTTTTCAGCTTGATTATTTTACCATAATTTATTTCATTTGGCAACGATTTTCGGGACGTTAAACAAAAAAAATTTAAAAACGAAAACCTGCCTCGGCCGACGGAAAAGAAATAATAACCCGATATTCTACGGGCAAGTAACCTGCCTTGCCGCTTCTGCATCTCTTTATTGACGGGCGGGAAATACGCCGCCCAAGAGCACCGCTTCGCGGCAGGGACGCGGTTCTTTATTTATTATTACTGTGGATTTTTTTGACTTTTCCTATCGTACCGCGCAGGCTTATTTTAAGCTTATTCTTATTTTAGCAGATTTATAACCGTATTGCAATCGTTTATCGTTGACTTTTTAGGCGTTTTGCCCTAAAATATTTTTGTGCCGAACAAGCCTCGGCAGCAACGACGTATGAAAAAAGATAAAATCGCGGCTCTCTCGGCGACGGAAAACGTTGCCGAGCGCACAAAAAAACCGCCCTTCGGAAAGTTTATAAACCTCCGTTTGTCCGTTTTCGCCGCCGGCGCGACGATTGCGGGGATTTTTTGCGCGAAAAACTTTGTCTTGCAAGAGACCTTTGCCGCCGTCCTTTTTCTGCTGTCCTTCTTAATATTATGCGCCGTTTTCCTCATTTTTTATACCGAAAAAGCTTTTATTAAACGCAATTTACTTTTTACCCTCGTTTTAGCGGTTTTGTTTACGGCGGGCGGGACGGCGTTTACCTTAAAATTCAACGCCTTTTCTTCCCGCGGACTCGGCGGGCATTATTATACCGTGACGGGAAACGTCTGTTCTAAAACGGAAACTTCTTACGGCACCGCGCTCGAAATCAAGAATGCTTTCATAGAAGGCGTTTATAAAGGAGAAACGGGCTACAAAATCGTGCTGACGGCGGAGGGCAAAACGACCGCGGACGTCGGCGACAAAGTGAGGTTTGACGCGTTTTTAACCGAATATTCGGTCGTGTACGACGGAAAGTTTTCCGCAAGCCGCGTCTCGGACGGCGTCAAGTACCGCGCGGAAATCTCCGCTTCGGATATAGAAATCTTGTCTCATTCGCCCGATATTTTTCAAGCTACCAACCTCTTTATCAAGCGTTCGCTTCAAAAAGGTATGACGGGCGACGAATTCGGCGTGGCTTACGCGATGCTGACGGGCGGCTCCTCTTATATCGACGAAGACCTTTTGTCCGCGTATCGCGAGTTGGGGATAGCGCATATATTCGCCGTTTCGGGACTGCATATCGGTTTTTTCTCCGCCGCCCTTTCGTTAGTCCTTAAAAAATGCAGGGCGAACCGTTTCGTCACCGCCGCCGTCGTGATTTTAGCGTCGTTCTTTTATTCGGGCGTTTGCGGTTTTTCCTCCTCGTCCGTTCGCGCGGCGATTATGTGTTCGGTCGCCTTCCTCGCGAGCCTTTCCGGCAAACGCTACGACGGTTTGTCCTCGCTCGGCGTGGCGGCGACTCTTGTTTTGCTATTGAACCCCGCGGAGCTTTTCAATGCCGGTTTCGTTCTTTCGTTTACCGTCGTGGCGGGACTTCTCGTCGTAGCTCCTTCGCTCACCGCGCTCTTTAAGAAATTTCTGCCGCAAAAACTCGCCTCGTCGCTCGCGGCGGTGTTTGCGGCGTTCTCGTTCTCCGTTCCCGTCCTCTTTTGGTGTTTCGGGCAAATCTCTTTTCTTTCCGTTTTCGCAAACCTCGTGCTGCTTCCCTTCGTCGGCGTTTTATACGTCGCGCTGTTCGCTTTGACCGTTATATCGGGCGTAATCGGCGCGAATACTATCCTTCTCTTTCTTCCCTCAAAAGCGATAGAGGCAATAAGTTTTGTCGTAACCTACGCGAGAAAAGCCGCTCTTATCGTAACGGGCGCGGCGTTCGGCGGATGCGTCGTTTTCTGGTACGCTTCGCTTGTCGTCGCGAGCGGGCTCGTCAATCTTAAAAGGTTGGTAAGGACGGTCGTTTCTTTGAGCCTTGCGGGGATTTTCGTCGCATTCGCCGCCGTAAATCTCGTTGAGGCATCGAAAAGCACTGAGGTGTATATTTGCGGAAACGGCAAGGTTTCCGCCGCCATAATAAAAACGCCCGAGGGGAATTCTCTCGTGCTTGCAAAATACGGCTACGGCTTTTCGCCGAACGTTATTTTCCGCGCGGCGGAGAGAAAGGGGATAAGCAAGCTCGACGCGGTGTATATGTTAGGCGGGGGCGGCGCGGACGCGCAAGTCGTGCTTACCTCGCTACGACACGGCTTTACGATAGAAACCCTCGTCTATTACGGCGAACGGGACGAGGAATTGGAAGAGGTCATAAGAAGGTCGTTCGGAGACGTTGCCGTATTCGCGATGAAGGACGGCGGGGCGAATAAACGCGGCGGAGCAATAGTCTCGTACCTTCTTAACGGCTACGCCGTCGAGGTGAAAACGAAGAAATTCTTTGCCGCGATAACGGGGGAGTTCGGAGAAAACGGCGTAGGATATACAAAGCTATACGGCGGTTATGACCTCATCGTCTGCCACGACAAAGAGGAGACGATAAACGCCCTTTACGCGCCGAAAAAATTTTATTCTTTTGCGTATTCCGAACGCTTTACAAACGTAATTTCTTCGGGTATAATAGCGTTGAGATTTTAAGGTAAAAAGTATGTCGGAAGAACAGGTAGTAAAGACAGAAAGAAAGGGCGAAGTAGATTTCGGAAAAACGCCCGTAAAAAAGATTTTATTAAAGAGCGCGCCGCCCGTGATGTTTGCGCTTCTCATTCAGTCGCTATATAACATAGTTGACAGCTTTTTCGTAGGGCAAGTGCCGGACGACGGAGTCGGACTCGCCGCGCTCTCGGTGATTTATCCGATGCAGCTCGTGATAGTCGCGTTCGCCGTCGGAATGGGCGTCGGCGTAAACACCTATATGGCGAGAAAATACGCGCAAGGCAAGGCGGACGAAGCAAATAAAACGGCGGGGACGGGCGTCTTTCTCGCCGTCGTGTCGTGGGCGATTTTCGCGGTCGTATCCGCTCTCGTCATGCGCCCGTACGCGACGATCTCTTCCAAATCGCAGGCGGTGGTAGACGACGCGGTCATTTACGGCGATATAGTGTGCATAGGCAGTCTCGGCACCTTTCTGGAGGGCGTTTTTTCCAAAACGCATCAGGCGCGCGGAAATATGCGGCTTCCCATGATAGCGCAGGTCGTCGGCGCGGTCGTAAACATAATTTTCGATCCGCTGCTTATAAACGGTTTTGCGTTTATTCCGGCTACGGGCGTTGCGGGCGCGGCTATAGCGACGATTATGGGTCAGTTTGCCGCGGCGGTCATAACGGGAATAAAAGGTTTTCGCGTTCCCCCTAAAAAAGGAAAGAAGGAATATATAAAGAAGATATATTTTTACGGGTATTCTTCTATCCTTATGCAGCTTTTGTATACCATATACATACTGCTTTTGAACATTATCCTCGCAGGGTTTTCGGACGCGGCGGTCACCGTTTTGGGGCTTTATTACAAGACGCAAAGCTTCTTTTTTATTCCGCTGTCGGGCTTTCAGACGTGCATCGTACCTATTTTAAGTTATAACTATACCTGCAAGTATTACGAGCGGTGTAAAAAGGTAATAACCGAAGCGATAATGGTCGCGGCAATCTTTATGGTAATCGGGGTATTCTGCTTTGTCGTTATCCCCGAACCGCTGATACGAATCTTCTCGCAAAAAGAAGAGGTTATAAGGATAGGCAAAATCGCTTTCCCGATAATCGGCGCGGGCTTTATTCCCGCGGCGTTCGCGTTGATGTTCCCCGTGTTTTTTCAGGCTATCGGCGAAGGAAAGAAAAGCACGTTTTTGTCCGTTTTAAGACAACTTCTGTGCCTCGTTCCGCTATTCTGGGCGTTATCCAAAATAGGGCTTAATTACGCGTGGATAGCTTTCCCCGTGGCGGAGACCGTCACCTGTGTAGCGGGTTGCATTATGTGCGCGGTGACGATGAAAAAGTGGGGCGTGGACGAAAAAAGCTTAAAAAAATCGAAAAATAACGCCGACGCGGGTTAAAAATGTTTGACAACTCGCGTATAAAATGATATTATGATAGAAAATTAAATCAAAAGCGTTGATGAAGAGACGCCGAGAAAGAGTTTTTTTACAGAGAATCCGCGTCAGGTGAGAGCGGAAAAAAGCGTTTTCGGTCGTGTAACTTCGGAGCCGAGAGGAAGAAAGCCGTTTGCGGCAAGTAGAACCTTTCCGTGATTGCCGCGTCAGGGCATAGGAATTGATGGATTCCGAGAGAGGCTTTTAATTAAAAAAGCAATTTGAGTGGTACCGCGGGTAGTAACAGACTCGTCTCAAAGTAAGTTTACTTTGGGGCGATTTTTTTATTGCCCCGACGGAGGAATTTATGGATAACGGCAAAATTTACGAAAAGTTTATCGACGTGACGGAAGACGAACACGGCGCGCCGATTACGATCTCGTTTAAGAATACCGACGGCTTTAACTTCGCTTTCGATATTGTGGACGGTTTGGCTCGGCGCAGTCCCGAAAAACTCGCGATGCTCCATATAGCGAAAGACAAGACGGAGCGGCGTTTTACTTTTTCGGATATGGCGAGAGAGTCCGCAAGGGCGGCGAATTATTTTCGCTCGATAGGGATAAAAAAGGGCGACCGCGTGCTGATGATATTAAAAAGGCACTATCAGTTCTGGTTTTGTATGCTGGGACTGAACAAACTCGGCGCGATAGCTATTCCCGCTACCAATCAGCTCCTTTCGCACGACCTCGAATACCGCTTTAACGCGGCGGGCGTTTCCGCCGTTATCTGCACGGCGGACGGGGACAGCGCGTCCGAAGTCGATAAGGCGGCGGCGAATTTCCCCGCGATAAAAAATAAAATTATAGTAAACGGTAAACGTGCGGGGTGGCGAGACTTCGACGAGGAATACGCCTCGGCTTCTTCGGAATTTCCGAGGACGGCGGATTCGCCCTGCGGCGACGATATACTGCTTATGTTTTTTACGTCCGGCACTTCGGGCTATCCGAAAATTGCCGCGCATAACCATAAATATCCGCTCGGGCATTTCCATACCGCAAAATACTGGCATTGCGTGGAAGAGGACGGATTGCACTTTACCATTTCGGACACCGGCTGGGCGAAAGCTATGTGGGGCAAACTATACGGGCAGTGGCTTGCGGAAGCGGCAACCTTCGTTTACGATTTCGACCGTTTTGACGCGGCGGATATTCTGCCTATGTTCGCGGCGCATAACATAACCACGTTCTGCGCGCCGCCGACGATGCTGCGAATGATGATTAAAGAAGATTTATCGTGCTACGATTTTTCTTCGGTAAAACACATGACCACGGCGGGCGAGGCGTTAAACGCCGAGGTGTACAAGCAGTTCAAGAGACTCACGGGGCTTAAGATTTACGAGGGTTTCGGGCAATCGGAGACGACGATGCTCATAGGCAACCTCAAAAACGCGCACCTTAAAGTAGGGTCTATGGGGAAGCCCGCGCCCATATATAAGATAGAACTTTTAGACGACGACGGCAAGCCCGTTACGCGCGGCGACGTGGGGGAAATCTGCGTCAACGTGAAGGGCGGCGCGCCTTGCGGATTGTTTACCGGTTATTACGGGGATAAAGAAAAAACGGCGGAAGTTTGGCACGACGGCTACTACCACACGGGCGACACGGCGTGGCAGGACGAGGACGGGTATTTCTGGTACGTCGGAAGAAAGGACGACGTCATAAAGTCCTCGGGCTATCGCATAGGACCGTTCGAGATAGAGAGCGTCATAATGGAACTGCCGTACGTTTTAGAGTGCGGCGTTTCGGCGGAACCCGACGAAGTGAGAGGGCAGATAGTGAAGGCGAGCGTGGTACTCGTGAAAGGTACGGAGGAGAGCGAGGAACTTAAAAAAGAGATACAGGTTTACGTCAAGGAGCATACCGCGCCGTATAAATACCCGAGAAAGGTAGTGTTCAGAAAAGAGCTTCCCAAAACCGTCAGCGGCAAGATAAGAAGAAATATGCTGTAAAAAAGGGGCGGAAAAGATATTGCGACGACGTTAAAAATACGAAAAGCAAAACAAAATGCACTAAAAAGCAATCGGCATTTGCCGTCGAGCGAAAACCTAAATCGAATTCGAGAGTATTCGATTTAGGTTTTTTCTTTGCTTGAAAACCTAACCTTAACGTCAAATAATGGAGCGCGCAATGCGGCGCGTAAATTCCCGCAAACGCCAAATTCTGCCCCGAGTGCGGAAACAAGCTGTAAAGGTATTTAAAAATCTTTATCCTCGTCGCGAAAAATCTTTTTCGCGACGAGGATATATTTTATCTCTTTTTTCCGTATTTTAGTAGAATGAAACTAATCACCCGTCGGGTAAGTCCCTTTACTTCCTTTTAGAAAACACGCAGCCGCAATAGTTCTGGCGATATAAGCCCAATTCCTTCGACAACTCGATTGACCTTAAATATCCGCCGTGCTTTTTAAAGTCCGACGGCAAGTAGGGTGTCCCGTATTTCTCCGCCGCCGAAAAGCCCGCGGCATTCAGCTTTTCCGCGTTTTTAAGAGGGCTTAAAGTCAAAGTCGTCGCAAAGCAGTCGAAGCCGTTTTCTTTTGCGAATTGCGCCGTACGATTAAGTCTTAACAAAAAACACTTTTCGCAACGCGCGCCGCCTTCTATCGCGTTTTCAAGCCCCGCCGCCGCCGAAAAAAATTCCTGCGGTTCGTAATTTGCGATTACAGCCTTTACCCCGAACGCTTTGCAAAGCCTTTCGAGTTCGCCCGCGCGGTGGTCGTATTCCTCTTTGCCGTCGATATTCGGATTGTAAAAATAAGCGGTAACGCGGAAAGCGTCCTTCACCCGTTCGATACATGCGGAAGCGCAGGGCGCGCAACAGGCGTGGAGAAGAAGCTTCGGCTTTTCGTCCTCCGCGAGCGACTTTTTATCGTGCATAAGCCTTTCGAGCTCGGCGTCGTAATTTATTTTATTCATAGTCGTAAATTATTCCGCTCACAGCTCGGTTTTTTCCGCGCCGCTCTCCGTCAACGTCACACGGTAAGCCTTGCCGCCCGAGGACAGCGAGCGAAGAAGCTTGCCGTTTTTAAAAACCAACGCCGCGTCGTTTTCTATGCCGTAGGCTTCGCGAATTCCCGCCGCGCGGAGCGCGGGGATAAAATCTTCTTCCCGCTCGTTAAAGTGCGGGGTAATCGCGCCGTCGATAAGCCCCAAGCCCTTTCGCATAACGTAAGACGCGCTTTCTCCGCGCATAATCTCGTAATCGGTGTACATATCGTTAAACCAGCAAATCGCCCCCGCCGAGAGTCCGCAGATGATTTTGCCCGCTTCGTAAGCCTCTAAAATCAGCTTGTCAAGCCCCGTTTCCTTCCATTTTTCGAGCATAAACATCGTGTCGCCGCCGCCGACGTAAATAAAGTCCGCCGCGTCGATTTTGGCTTTTATATGCTCGGCGTTCATTTCGCCGTAAACGACGAGCGCGACCTCCGCTTTTATGTCGAACACCGAAGTGTAAGTCTTGCGGAAGCTGTTAAAGTACGGCATACTGTCGTGCGAGGCGGTGCCGAAAAAAAGCCCCGTCGCGCGGTTTTCGCCCGCGTGCTTTTTCGCAAGCTCCGCTACGTACTCGTCTATTTTGAGGGTAGTCTTGTTCTTAATTTCTCCGCCGCCTATCGCGACGAGGTATTTATCCATAATACGTTCTCCGTGTTTTTTTGCGTTTATAACCGCTAAAAAAACTCCCGCCGAGGGGCGGGAATCCTTGTTTGTCCTTTCGTATAGACGATAAATCGCTATTTGCCGTCTATTATCCGCTTCGGGTTTTCGTAGAAAAGCCGCGCCGCGTATTCCTCTCCGCATTTCTTTTTTATTAGCTCGTATGCTCCGCCCATATCGTTTTCGCGGTTGAAATGGCAATCGCTCGCGACGAGGTCGACGAGATCTTGCTTTATCAGCTTCTTAACGGTTTTGCCGTAAACCTTTCTGCCGAAGCCGACGATAGAGCCTGCGTTTACTTGAACGAGCGCGCCGAGCTCTTTAATTTCCGCAAGGTAGCGGGGGGTTAGGTACGGATACCTCTCGACGTGCGCGAAAACGGGGATATACCCCTGATTTATAATTGTTAAGGCTACGTCGTAAGCCGCTATTTCCACGCCGAACGGAAGCTCGACGAGTAAGTTTTTGCCGCCGCAAAGCGTGGCGTACGGCGCGTTTTCGATATCGTCGAACGCTCCCTTTTCGTAATAAACTTCTTGTCCTAAATATAGGGAAACGCCGAGTCCCTCTTTTTCACACAGCGCGGAAAAATCTTCAAACGCCGGCAAAAGCTCCTTTTTCCCCGCGCGATAATTTTTCCTGTAGTGCGGCGTCAGGATAACGGCGGTGACGCCCAAAGCTTCCGCTTCCTTCAGCTTTTTGATAGAAAGTTCCGCCGAGGGACTTCCGTCGTCCACAAGCGGCAAATAGTGCGAATGAACGTCTATCATATTTTCCCCCTTTAACGACCGAGCGCGTTGCGTCGAAGCCGTTTTTTAAGAAAAAACATATCTTAATGGAATTATACAATATTCCCGCCAAAAAAGCAACACTAAACGCCGAAAAAAGCGCGTGAGCTGCGGTTTTTAGTCGTAAGCCGCGCCGCACACCGCGTAAAGCCGTTCTTTGAGAGCCTTGACGTGCAGTTCCTCGTCGAGAATTATTCGGGAAACGATAGCCGCAACGTCCTCGTTGTTAATAACCGACAGTATCTCGCGATAGTCGTTTATCGCCTTTAACTCGCCCGCGACGTCGTCCAAGAGCATTTTTTTCGCTGTCTTCGAGTAGTTGACGAACGACGAAGAATAGAAATCGCATTTATACGGCGGAAAACGGGTAAATACAGGATCAACGCCCAAAGCGAGCAGAGTTTTCCCGAGAATATCGAGGTGGCGCATTTCGGCGACGGCAATCCCCACGAGGACGGAAGCCGTCTTCTCGTCGCCCGAATTTTCAAACCAAAAATGATGATAGGCGTATTGCAGGATAGAGGTAAGCTCGCCGTGACCGCCCGCATACGCGGCGGAAAGCGCGCGCGCCGAAACGAGGTCTCGGCACAAATTGTTCGGTTCGGGGTACGGAAGCTCCAATGCAATCGGTTTATTCATAAACGCTCCTTATATATGCTTTGTGTATTATACGTACGCTCGGCGGGAAAGGTTAAAGACTTTTTTCGCAACGAGAGTTAAATGCGCCAAAGGGGAAAAGTTTTGGTATGGCGAGCGGAAAAACGCCCATAATAAGGTTGACAAACCGCCGAGATTGCGGTACACTTTAGGAAAAGCAAAATAAAAAAGGAGATATTTTTTATGGCAAGAATGATTCTTAACGAAACCGCCTATTTCGGCGCAGGTTGTAGAAAAGAGCTCGCTCCCGAGCTCGCTAAACGCGGCATGAAAAAAGCCCTCGTCGTGACGGGCGAGTCGCTCTTAAAGCACGGCGTGGTAAAAATGGTGACCGACGTTTTGGACGAGGCCGGCGTCGCCTATTCCTTGTTTACCGACATAAAAGCCAATCCCAATATAGAGAACGTAAAGGCGGGGCTTAAAGCGTTTAACGAGTATAAGCCCGACGTTATGATAGCGATAGGCGGCGGCAGCAATATGGACACCGCAAAGGCTATCGGCATTATCGCGACCAACCCCGAATTCGCGGACGTGAAGAGTCTCGAGGGCGTTGCGGACACCAAGAATAAATCTTTCCCGCTTATCTGCTTTGCGACTACCGCGGGCACGGCGGCGGAAGTTACCGTCAACTACGTCATTACCGACGACGAAGCGGGCAGAAAGCTCGTTTGCGTAGACCCTAACGATATTCCGATGATAGCGTTTAACGACGCGGAAATGATGACGAGTATGCCGAAAGGTCTTACCGCGGCTACCGGTATGGACGCGCTTACCCACGCGATAGAGGGCTATATCACCCCCGGCGCGAACCCCGTTTCCGAAATGATGAGCTGGAACGCGATTAAGTTCATTTCCGAAAATCTCCGCGCGGCGGTGAATGACGGCAACGACCTTAAGGCGAGAGAGGGTATGGCTTACGGTTCTTACGTTGCGGGTATGGCGTTTTCCAACGTCGGACTCGGCATAGTACATTCTATGGCGCATCCGCTCGGCGCGCGTTTCGACGTGGCTCACGGCGTTGCCAACGCCGTTCTTCTTCCCTACGTTATGGAATACAACAAATGCGCGGCGAAGAAGAAATACGGCGATATAGCGAGAGCTATGGGGGTAGACGTCAAGGGTATGACCGAGGACGAAGCGGCGGACGCGGCTATCGCGGCGGTTAAAAAGCTCGCGAAGGACGTGGATATTCCCGAGACGATAAAGGAGCTTAAAGACAGGGCGACGGGTAAGTCTCTCGTCAAGGAAAGCGACCTCCCGATGCTCGCGGAAGACGCGTTCAGAGATCCCTGCACGGGCGGCAATCCGAGAAAGACCTGCGTGGCGGACATTCTCGAAATTTATAAGACCGCTTATTAAGAGAGGTTTTAAAAGATCGGAGCATTGCCCGCGCGCTTTTTATTCGGCGCGCGGGCAAAAGTTTAATAAAGAGAAAAATCGAAAAGCAAAGCCGAGGAGAAATGAAAAAAATGAAAGAAAGAACGAGAGACAGGAGCCTATTTAGCCGAACGATTCGCCGAGCTTTCAATAAGCATACTCTCGTTGCCTTCCTTATCCTTTTACAGGTTGCGGCTCTCGTATACGCCGTCGTTACGCGCGGAATGTATTCCGCGCTGTTTTTGGGTTTTTGTCAGCTTGCGGGTCTTATCGCGTCTATACATATAATAGTCGGGCGCGGGAAAAGCGCGTATAAATTCGTCTGGCTTTTCACCATTATAACCATGCCTATCTTCGGCACTCTGTTTTACATCATATTCTATCGTCAGTCCTCGTCGAAACGCTTTTCGCGGCGGGTAAAAAACTCCGAATTTTTTATGCGCGAGGACGGGTTTTCTCTCGTTAAAAGCGACGGGGAAGAAGCGAGGAAAGCTTTTCCCGAATACGGCGCGGGTATAAATTATCTCGAACGAAGCGCGGGCTTTTCCGTTTTCGTCAGCGCGGAAGCGGAATACCTTAAAACGGGCGAAGTTTTTTACGCGCGGCTTCTCGAAGAGCTGAAAAAAGCGGAAAAATATATCTTTTTGGAGTTTTTCATCATCAGCGACGGGGAAATGTGGCAGGGCGTTTACGACGTCTTAAAGGAAAAGGCGAAAGACGGCGTGACGGTCAAAGTGCTTTACGACGACATAGGCAGTTTAAGAGGACTGCCCGTAAAACTTCGCTCCACTCTCAAAAAGGACGGCATAGAATGTGCGGTGTTTAACGCCTTCAAGCCCTTTTTAATATCCGTGCAAAACAACCGCGACCATAGAAAAATCGTTTCGATAGACGGGAAAACGGCGTTTACGGGCGGCGTCAATATCGCGGACGAATATATAAACAAAGTAAACCGCTTCGGGCATTGGAAGGACGCGGGCGTTATGCTCCGCGGCAAAGCCGCTTGGAGTCTCACCGCAATGTTCTTGCAAAGCTACGAGCTTGCTACCAAAACCCGTTCCGATTACTCGGCGTTTTTTCCGCAGGATTTCGGGAAAGACGCTGAAAAAGCGACGGAGAAAACGAGCGGAGACGAGGAGTTTTGTCAGCCGTATACGGACAGCCCGACGGATAGCGAAGAAATCGGCGAACACGTTTACCTTCAAACCATATACGCGGCGAAAAAGTATCTTTATATAACCACGCCGTACCTCATTATAGACGGCAGAATGGCGGACGCGCTCACTCTCGCGGCGAAAAGCGGGGTGGACGTGCGCATAATAACGCCCGCTCACGGGGATAAAAAATTCGTGCATAACGTAACGCGGTCTTATTACAAGCAGCTCATAGAGGGCGGCGTTAAGATTTACGAATACTCGAAGGGCTTTATTCATTCCAAAACCTTTGTGGCGGACGATAAAGTGGCGATAGTCGGCACGACTAACCTCGATTACAGAAGCCTGTATTTACATTTCGAGTGCGGCGTGGTGTCTTACGGAAAGGCTTTCGCCAAAGCGGTGAAAGACGATTTTTCGGAAGTGGTTACCATAAGCAAAGAGATTTCCGCCATTGACCGCAAAGAAAATATCTTTAAGAGAATTTACACGGCGTTTTTGAGACTGTTCGCGCCGCTGATGTAAAAAGCGCATCACAAAAATTCGCTGTATATAAAAACGGCTCCGCCAAGGGAAGTCCCCTAACGGAGCCGTAAAAATTTCGTTAAATTATTTTATTTCTTCAAAGGGTTCTTCGGGGGATTTTTCCGCCGCGCCGACGGTGTTTTCGGGAGCTACGTCCGACTCTTTGATAAGGTCTCTGTAAAACTCCGCCTCCGCGCAGTTAACGTAGGGGACAACCCAGAAAAGGAGAATTCCGCAGGTTATTATGCTTAAAAGGAACCAGCCTATGAAGCTAAATCTCAAGCAGAAAAGTCTCCACTTATTGCCGTTCATCATTTCTATCGACTTCGCCCTCGCCTGATCCTGCGTAAGCTCGGGATTATCCGCGAGGATATAAAAGCTCATGGAGTAAGAAAGCTCTTTTATTATCCCGGGTACGATAAAAAGAAGCGACCACAAGAATATGAAAATCGCATTCACGAGATAGAGGAAAAACGCGTTTGCGAAATTCTTAAAGCCGCCGAACGTCATTTCTACCGTCACGTTCTTTCTGCGGACGGCGTTGAGCGAAATCGTGCTCTGCGCCAGCTCGAACGGACCGCCCAATATGAGAGCCGCTATCGCGCCGACGCCCGAAATACAATAGTAGACGAAGCTATCCGACGCAAAAGCCGTATAAGAAGACGAGCACGCGCCGAGAATAAGAGCCATAATAAAAGTGATAAGCGCGAGAGTCGCCCATTTGCCGCGCATTTTTTCAAATGCGGCGTGTCTAAAATCAGCTGCAAATTTCATAAAATAAACCTCCATGGTTTTGAATTGCTTAAAACCTGCGTAAAGTATACTCAACGCGCCGCACGTTTGTCAAGACAATCGCGGCGGAAGTGTGCGAACTGCATTAAAAACCTGCGTTAGACGTCCGTTTTCGCTATAGAAAAACTTTCGTCGAGCAAAGTATAGGCGGTCGCGTCGGCGTTCGTTATAAGCGTTTTTTCTTCCCCCTCGATATAGGCGATAAAAAAAGTCGCGCCCGAAAGCTCGGGTTCCTTAAAAAGCGTCCGTAACGTCTCGGTTAATTCCTCCCTGCTTTTTACGGTCATGAGCGCGGTCGTCGCCCCGTCGAGGAACGCGCCGCAGAACACGTCGCTCCCCCCGACAATCGTCGCCTGCGCCACTCCCGTCGAGACGGGCTTTCCCGTTTCGGGGTCGATAACGTGACAGAAATTCTGCCCCTCGTAGCTATAAGCCTTTTCGTAATCGCCGCTTGTGGAAACCGAAAAATTCTTTCTGCCGTTTATGTTTACGGTCAGCAGATTTTCGCCCGATTTTCTCGGATGGCGCACGCCGAGCGAGGTCGAGCTCAATATAAAAAGACTGCTTCCGCCGGCGTTCACGTAGCCCGATTCGTGACCGTTCGAGAGGAAGATTTTGCCCGCCTCGTCCGCCGCGTAACCTTTGAGAATTCCGCCGAATTCTATCCTCGTCCCGTCCGTTTTTTTGCTCACGGTCCGTCCGTCTGCGGATAAGGTTATATTCCCGAGACCTATGTTTCCGCTATTTAAAACTTCCGAAATTCGCTCGTTCGTCGGCGGAATAAAGTTCGCGACGGGGAAGGAGGGGTAAAAGCCCCACAGCTCGGAAAGGGGAAGAACGGTCGGGTCGAACGCGCCGTTCGTCACGTTAAAAACCCTTTCGGAAATCTCTAAAAGCTCCTTTCCGCGCTCGGAAACAGCCTTTTCTTCGCCCGCCGCCGCGCCGTTCAGTGCGGAAACGAACGAATCCTTTTCGGAAGCGGAAAACTCGTTTTCGAGGGAAGAGAACAGCTCGCGGAGCTTTTCTTCCTCGTCACCTACAAAAGGCTTGTCGGCAACTTCTGCGTGAATCGCCGTGTTCATCGCGTTAAAATCCGTTTCCGCTCCGATCGCGTGCGAACGGCAGGCGAAGAACGGAAAAAGGCAAATCGTCGCCGAAAACGCGACTAATAGACTCGTAAATCTTTTCATACCGTAAATATTATATACGATTTCGGTCGGAAAATCAATTTATAGATTGACAAAAAAAAGCGTTTTTGATAAAATGAATAAGTGTGAGAAACGCGCCCCCCGTAGCTTGCCGATTGTATGGCGGTAAAGATCGGGTTCTCGGCGCGCGTGCAAAGGAGCGATGAGAACGAAAAATGCCACGCTATAAGATTGCGGACGTCGTGTTCGAAACGAATCATATATACGATTATACCCCGCGACTTTGCAAAAACTATCTTTACGACGGAGACGAGCCATCCGCTTTCAAGGCGAAAATCACCGAGGGGGATATAGACGCGGAAAAAGAGAAAGAGGGCGCGGAGACTTTGCGCGACGCGTACCTCGAAAGCCTTGCGCTGTTCCGTAAGTTTTGCGACTACGCCGTTAAACACGCGGGAGGAATGGTTTTTCATTCGAGCGCGATTGCCGTAGGGGGAAAGGGTTATCTTTTCACCGCGCCGAGCGGCACGGGGAAATCTACTCACGCAGGGCTTTTAAAAGAGCTTCTCGGCGACAAACTTACTTATATCAACGACGATAAGCCGATAGTGCGGCTCGTGGACGGTAAATTTTACGTTTACGGCACGCCTTGGAACGGCAAACACCGTTTAGATACTAATACTCGCGCGGAAATCGCCGCTATTTGCGAGGTGAGGCGAGGTACGGAAAATTCGATAGAAAGGCTTTTGCCGAGGGAGATGCTCATGGTGGCGCTTAACCAGACGCTTCGCCCCGTAAGCGCAGAGGATACGGATAAATATTTAACTCTTTTGGATAAGCTGCTTAACTCCGCCGAGTTATACAGGTTATATTGCGACGTTTCAAGGGAGGCGGCAGAGCTTTCCTACGGCGTAATGATAAAAGGAAACGAACAAGGAGCTGACGATGAAAATTAAAAGCGGATTTATATTGAGGGAGGTCGCGGGGAGCTATCTCGTCGTGGCGGTAGGCTCGAGGGTGAAGCAGTTTAACGGGATGATAAATCTCAACGAGACGGGCGCGTTTTTGTGGAAACTCCTCGAAAAGGGCACGACGGAGGAGGAAGCCGTCGCCGCTATGCTCGGCGCATACGACGTGGATGAGGAGATCGCCAAAGCGGACGTAAAAGCCTTTATTGCTAAACTTACGGAGGCGGGGGTTTTGGCTTAAAAGCCGTTTCCCGAGGTATACCTATGATAAAACGAGGCTTCGATAACGACAAATATCTCGAAATGCAGTCGGCAAAGATTTTAGAGCGCGTTGCCATGTTCGGCGATAAGCTTTATCTCGAGTTCGGCGGCAAACTCTTCGACGACTATCACGCGTCGCGCGTTCTCCCCGGGTTCGAGCCGGACAGCAAGATAAAGATGTTGTCGCAGCTTAAAGATTCCGCGGAGATAGTCATTATCATCAACGCGAACGATATAGAGAAGAACAAGACGAGGAGCGATATAGGTATATCCTACGATTCGGACGTTTTGCGACTTATTGATAAGTTCCGAGACAAGGGTTTTTACGTCGGCAGCGTGGTATTGACGAGGTTCGCCTCGCAGCCTTCGGCGGAGCAATTTAAAAAACGGCTCGAAATGCTCGGAATAAAGGTTTATCGCCACTATCCGATAGAGGGGTATCCCTCGGACGTGGACACGATAGTTTCGGAGGACGGGTACGGCAAAAACGAATACGTCGTTACTACCCGCCCGCTCGTAGTAATAACCGCCCCGGGACCCGGGAGCGGAAAGATGGCGACCTGCCTTTCGCAGCTTTATCACGAAAACAAACGCGGCATTAAAGCCGGTTACGCCAAATACGAGACCTTTCCCGTATGGAATCTCCCGTTGACGCACCCCGTCAACGTCGCGTACGAGGCGGCGACGGCGGACTTAAACGATATAAATATGATAGACCCGTTCCACATGGACGAATACGGCGAAATGGCGGTTAATTATAACCGCGACGTAGAGATTTTCCCCGTGCTTTCCGCGATGATGAACAAGGTTATGGGGAGCTGTCCGTATAAATCGCCGACCGATATGGGCGTTAATATGGCGGGCTATTGCATAGTGGACGACGAGGCGTGCAGAGAGGCGAGCAAGCAGGAAATCATTCGCCGCTATTACGCCGCGCAATTAGACGCGAGAAAGGGAAAAGTAGGCAAAGAAACGGTTTCTAAAATAGAAATCCTTATGCAGAAAATGTCCGTTTCGATAAGCGACAGGGCGGTCGTTCGTCCCGCACTCGAAAAGGAGCTTGCGACGGGCGTTCCGTGCGCCGCGATAGGGCTTTCGGACGGCAGGATAGTGACGGGTAAGACGGGCGCGCTTCTCGGCGCATCCGCTTCCGCACTTCTCAACGCGCTTAAGGTTCTCGGCGATATAGACGATTCTATCGACCTCATTTCCTCCGCGGTGATAGAGCCTATTCAGGAGCTTAAAATAAAGCACATGGGCAGTGCGAATCCGAGGCTTCATACCGACGAGATACTCATTTCTCTCGCCGTCTCCGCGGTGACCAACCCGACGGCGAAAAAGGCTTTGGAGCAGCTGCCGAAATTAAAGGGCGCGGAGTTCCATTCCTCGGTAGTGCTTTCTCACGTAGACGAATCCACGTTGAAAAAACTCGGGATAAACGTGACTTCGGAGCCGAAGAAAAAGACCGAGCGCGCCGCCGATCTGTTTATAGAAAAATAATCCGAAAATTTGATATAGAAATTAAATTCGGGAAGAAAGAAAAACCGCCCGTTGCCGCGACTATTTTGCGGCAACGGGCGGTGTATTTTTAAGGAGGAAAATATTAAATACACCATTCGCCGTCCTTAAAGACGGGGACTTTCGTTCCGTCCTTTTTGGTACCCGTAACTTTAAGGTCGGGCGTACCTATCATAAAATCGACGTGTTCCACGGAGTCGTTTGCGCCGCGCGCTTTCAGCTCCTTCACGCTTAAATTCGCGCCGCCTTTGAGAGTAGTGGGGTAAGCCTTGCCGAGTGCTAAATGACAGCTCGCGTTCTCGTCGAACAGCGTGTTGAAATAGAGGGTGTGCCGCTCGGCTACGGGGGAGTGCTTGCCTATCAGCGCGACTTCGCCGAGACGGCGGGTGCCTTCGTCCGTTTCGATAAGCTCTTTTAAGATATCGTAGCCCTTTTCCGCGTAAAAGTCGGTGACTTTGCCCCTTTTAAATTTTATGGAAAAGTTATCCACTATCTGCCCGTTGTACGAAAGAGGAAGCGCGGACTTTACCACGCCGTCCGCTTTAAGCCTGTGCGGAGCGGTGAAAACCTCCTCCGTCGGCATATTCGCAACGAACGGCACGCCGTCTTTTGCCGTTTCTTTTGCGGAAAGCCATTCGTGCCCGTCCGCAAGTCCGACGTAAAGGTCCGTTCCGAGCGAGTTCTCGAAATGCAGATACTCGAAGTCGTGCGAGTTTAGAAACCGCGCGCGCGCGTCTAATCTCGCGATGTGTTTTTCCCATTCTTCCACGGGGTTTTCGCAGTCTAACCGCATCGTTTTCGCAATGGCTTCGGTAAGCTCGCCCTCCGCGTTTTTCGCGGCGGGGAAAACCTGCTTTGCCCACGCCTCGGTGGGAACGGACACCACGCACCAGCGAATGGCGTTACTCATAACCGCGTCCGAATATTTTTTAAAAGCCTTGCTTCTCGCTCTCGCCACAGCGGAAAGCTTCTCCGCGGGAACGTCCAGAAAAGCGGAGGGATCTTCGGCGTCTATCGCTATGTAGCAAAACCCGTTTTCCACGAGATAATTTTTTTCGTATACCTGCCACTTCGGAACCTCGGCGAGAGCTTCCTTTTCCGCGCCGAGGTAGGTTATTCTATCGAATACTTCGTCCTGCCATTTTACGCGCACGATTTTTGCGCCGTGTTCGTAAGCTTTTTTTGCAAGCTCTGCCGCCACCTCGCGTTTTTCCACGGGGCAGACGATTAAAAGCCCCTGACCTTTTTGAAGATTTACGCCGATTTTAAGCGTAAGTTCGCAAAAATTTTCTAAAGTCTTGCCTTCAAACATAGATTTCCTCCGATATTATTTTACTTATTACGGGTACATTTTACGCTCGAATTATATAAAAGTCAAGCGCAACGTCGCCCCGCCTTTCATAACCGCCGCCGTCACGTTTTTTCGCGCGAAGGAGCGAGGAAGTTTCGCAAAGCGTTCTTTGTCATAAATTTAATTTTCGCGCTATATACTTTAATAAACAAAGTATTCACGGCAAAGGAGGACATTATGCCATTTGAACCTGTGTTTGAAACTATAACCTTCTGCAAAAGAAAAGGCGCGGTGACCGACCGCGTTAAGGTCGAATGCAGGACGGAAGCTCCCGCAGAGTCGGTCGCAAAAATTCTGAACGTATCCGCCTGCGTTGCGGTATCCGGCGCAGCCGCTTCGGCGGGAAAGCTCGGCTACGGCGGAACGATAACCTTTTTCGTCTGCTACGAGGACGCGGAAGGCGCGGTGAGAAAGTGCGAGTGCGGCGCGGAATTTACGGGAAATACAGAAAACGATATTATAACCGAAACCGCGCGCGCGAGAATTGGCGGCAAAGTAGTCAAAACCGAAGCCTCGCTCGCGGGAGTAAAGCTGTCCGTTACAGCCACGGTGGAAATTTGCGCGGAGCTTTTCGAGTGCGCAAGTCTTTCCGCGCTTAAAGGCGGAAGCGATTTGATAACCGAAACGCGCGAAGTGTCTTTCGCGAAAAGCTACGGTCAGCGCGAAACGGTGTATCCGCTCGAAGACGAGTATGAGCTGAATTACCGCGCGGACGAGGTTTTGGAGCATCGTGCGGAAGCCGCGGTCACCTCCGTGCAATGCGGCGTGGGTAGCATAATCGTGGACGGCGAAGCGTATATTTCGGCTATTTTCTTGCAATCGGGCGAGAAAAAGGATATAATAAGAGAAAACAGAACGGTGCCGTTCCGCATAGCAATAGAGTGCGAGGACGCTATGCCAGCGTTTTTTGCGACGGCAAGAGTGCAGGTGCGTTCGCTTAAAACGGACGTGAGCGTAGACGAGGAGCGCGGCGTGTCGCAGGTGGTGTGCGCGGTGAGTATAAAGGCTTCGGGAGAAGCTTTTTCGGAAGAGACTGCGGAAATCACCGAGGACGCGTTCAGCTTAAAAGAAGAACTCGACTTATCGCGCGCGGAAGAGGAAAGCGTTTTCGAGTGCGAAATTCGTAGCGCGACGGTGCGCGCGGGCGGCAGAGCGAGTATAGAAGAAATCCCCGCGCGGGCGTACGTTCTCGCGGCGTGCGGAGAAAACGCGGAAATCGCGGAGAGCGGATATTCGGACGGTGTAATCAAGGTCACGGGCGCGCTTTCTATGACGGGGCTTTATTGCGACGCGGACGGGAAAACTTTTTCGAGAAAGGCGGAGGTGCCGTTCGAGGTTTCTCTCGACATACCGCTCGAAGAAAACGAGGAATACGATATTTCCGTATCGGCAACCCGCGCCGTAATGCGAGACGTTTCGCTTATAGAAGCGGATATAGAAGCCGAACTCGTGTTTACCGTTTACCCCCGAAAACGCCGCAAAATAGCGTGCATAAACGCGGCGGCGGCGACGGGCGAAAAGGCGGAAACGGACGCGGCGATAAGCGTTTATATCCCGACGAAGGGCGAGGAACTATGGTCTCTGGCAAAGAGGCTGGGCGTCGCGCCCGACAGTCTCGTCGCGACGAATAAAGAGCTTCGGTTTCCGCTTTCGGGCGAGGAAAGAATAGTCGTTTACCGCCAAAAGTAAGAAGGTATGTAAAACGAAAATCTTCCGCGACGGGCAAGACAAAGTCGTGCGGAATGACGACGGGGAAATAACGCATAGCGACACGGATGCAACGTCACGTTGCCGTCACGTTGCCGTCACGTTGCCGTCACGTTGTCACAGGAAAAAAACAAATGAAAGTCAAGATAAAAATTCCCGCAAAAATAAACCTTACCCTCGATATCGTCGGAGCGGAAAACGGGTTTCATAATCTCAATTCTCTCGTAACGTCGGCGAATATCTTCGACGTCGTTACTCTTTATAAGAGAAAAGACGAAGAAATTACCGTCAAGTTCACGGGGCTTTCCGCGGGCGTTTCGGGGGAGCAAAGCCACGCAAAAAAAGCCGCGCTCGCTTTTATGGAAAGTTTTGCCGTTTTCGGCGCGGATATAAAGATAAAAAGAAATATTCCCGCGGGCGGGGGGCTCGGCGGTTCTTCTGCGGACGTGGCGGGCGTTCTTCTCGGCATGAAAAAACTGTACCTTCGCGAAATAATTGCCCGTACGGGCTTGACGATAAGGGAAATCGACGAGAAAATCGAGGAAACAGCGAACTCGCTCGGGAGCGACACGGCGTATATGCTTCGCGGCGGCTGCGCGATTATTTCGGGAAGGGGCGAAAGAATAGAAAAAATCTCCGCAAAACGCAAGCTTTATTTTCTGATTGTCGCGGGGAGCGACGGCGTTTCTTCGGCGGCGGCATATAAAAAGTACGACGAAATCGGCAAAAAATACCCTCTTTGCACGGCGGAAGCGGCGCGCGCCTATATTGCGGGCGAAACGAAAAAGCTTACGGGACTACTGAAAAACGACCTCTACCTTGCGGCTTCCGCAATTCTGCCCGAAATTAAAGAGAATTTTGGAAAGCTCAAAAAATTCGGCGCGGCGTCTATGACGGGCAGCGGCTCGGCGGTTTTCGGGCTTTACGAAACGGCAAAAGAAAGGAGCGCCGCGTACAAAGCTCTCAAAAAAGAGTACGGGAAAAGGCTTATAAAAGCGGAGACGATATAAAGGTCACAACGTAAAAAAAGGCTTTGACGGACGAAAACGACGAATTTCGACCGTAAAAGCCTTTTTTATACGACTTTTTAACGATAAAACGAGCGGTGTGGCGGAAAGCGCGAGACGAGCAATTCGGCACGGTGCAAAATAATTTTGAAAAAATTATCGAAAATGCGGTAAAACCGCTTTTCTTTTTTTAAAAATAATGTATAATAGTATTCGTGAGAGGTTGGCGAAATTTGGGAAACGCCCGAGTTTCGGCAATAAAGAAACGCCCGTCCCGCATCGGAGAGAGGCTTAAGAGACAGCATGGGGGCGGGGGATAGAAAAGATAAATAATAGAAAGATATAAAAAGCATAAAAAACATAGAGAGGTATGTTATGAAGAAAATTGATTTGAGCAAGTACGGCATTACGGGCACGACCGAAATCGTTTACAATCCTTCCTACGAAACACTTTTCGCGGAAGAGACCAAACCCGAGCTTCAGGGCTACGAAAAAGGACAGGTCAGCGAACTCGGCGCGGTCAACGTTATGACGGGTATTTATACCGGTCGTTCGCCCAAGGATAAATTCATCGTTAAGGACGAGAATTCCGAAAACACCGTATGGTGGACCTCGGAGGGCTATAAAAACGACAACCACCCCGCTACCAAAGAGGCGTGGAAAGCTGTTAAAGACATCGCTATAAAAGAGCTTTCTAATAAACGTCTTTTCGTAGTGGACGCTTTCTGCGGCGCGAACAAAGATACGCGTATGGCTATCCGCTTCATCGTGGAAGTTGCATGGCAGGCGCATTTCGTTACGAATATGTTCATTAAACCCACCGCTGAAGAACTTGAAAACTTCGAGCCCGATTTCGTAGTTTACAACGCTTCCAAGGCGAAGGTAGAAAACTATAAGGAGCTCGGACTTAACAGCGAAACGGCGGTTATGTTCAACATCACAAGCCGCGAACAGGTTATCGTCAACACGTGGTACGGCGGCGAAATGAAGAAGGGTATGTTCTCTATGATGAACTACTACCTCCCGCTTAAGGGCATCGCTTCCATGCACTGCTCCGCAAACACCGATATGGAGGGCAAAAACACCGCCATCTTCTTCGGTCTTTCGGGAACGGGTAAAACCACTCTTTCCACCGATCCGAAGAGACTTCTCATCGGCGACGACGAACACGGCTGGGACGATAACGGCGTGTTCAACTTCGAGGGCGGTTGCTATGCGAAGGTTATCAACCTCGACAAGGATTCCGAACCCGATATTTACAACGCTATAAAAAGAGACGCGCTTCTCGAAAACGTTACCCTCGACAAAGACGGCAAAATCGACTTTGCCGATAAGAGCGTAACCGAAAACACCCGCGTTTCCTATCCTATCGACCACATTAAGAATATCGTGCGTCCTATCTCGGCGGCTCCCGCGGCAAAGGAGGTCATCTTCCTTTCGGCGGACGCGTTCGGCGTGCTTCCTCCCGTATCCGTTCTTACCCCCGAACAGACGCAGTATTACTTCCTTTCGGGCTTTACGGCAAAGCTTGCGGGTACCGAGCGCGGCATAACCGAACCCACCCCGACTTTCTCGGCTTGCTTCGGTCAGGCGTTCCTCGAACTCCACCCCACCAAGTATGCGGAAGAACTCGTTAAGAAGATGAAGAAGAGCGGCGCGAAGGCATATCTCGTAAACACCGGCTGGAACGGCACGGGCAAGCGTATTTCCATAAAGGATACCCGCGGAATCATCGACGCGATACTTTCGGGCGAAATCGCGAAAGCTCCCACGAAGAAGATTCCGTACTTTAACTTTGAAGTACCCACCGAGCTCGCGGGAGTCGATAAGAATATTCTCGATCCGAGAGACACCTATGCGGACGCTTGCCTCTGGGAAGAAAAGGCGAAAGACCTTGCGGGAAGATTTATCAAGAACTTCGCGAAGTACGAGACGAACGAAGCGGGCAAAGCGCTCGTTGCGGCAGGTCCCGTTCTCGACAAATAATTTAACAAAAAGCATGACCGCTATACGGCGGCAGATAAAAGGCTATCGCACGTTACAAGTTTTCGTAACCTGCGACAGCCTTTTTTATTATAGTCTTGCCGTCTCGGACTATTGCCCCGCCGCCGTTTTACGCGCCCGATGAGTTATTTTAAAAAGCATAGTCTCTGCGGGTGAGTTTCGGGACGACGCCTATTGCGAGGCAAGGAGCGATAAGCGTAGCGACTTACGAGGAAAAAAGAGCCGCGCGGAAGGAAGGCGGGGAGAAAAACCCTTATTTATTCGACCGCATAACGCCCTTTTCGGCAAAAAAAGCCAAAACGAGCGGCGTTTATCGGTATATAATCTCACTAACGGTCAGAACGAAAAAGGGGGCGTGGATTTGACGAGGCGAATAGTAATAACCTCCGGAAAGGGCGGTGTGGGCAAAACCACCGTTACGGCAAATCTCGGCGTCGCGCTTTCGGAGCTGGGGGCGCGCGTCGCGCTCGTGGACGTAGATTTCGGACTGAATAATTTAGACGTCGTTACGGGACTGGAAAACAGAATAACTTACGACCTTTTGGACGTTCTCGAGGGGCGGTGCAGGGCGAAGCAGGCGCTCGTTCGCGCGAGCGGAAAGAGAAACCTTTTCGTTCTCCCGTCGGGGAGCGTTTCCGCCGCGACGACGATTTCGGGGCAACAAATAAAGCTCGTTATCGAGAGCGTCGCGCCGCTTTTCGACTACGTTCTTATAGACTGCCCCGCAGGGATAGACGCGGGGTTTCACCGCGCCGTGTCGTGCGCGGACGAGGCGATAGTCGTAGCGACGCCTTCGCTTCCGAGTCTGCGCGACGCGGACAAGGTTCTGACGGTGCTGAAAAGTTATAAGCCCGACAGGACGGGGGTGGTGATAAACCGCGCTCGCGGCGACCTTATGGCAAGCGAAAAAATGATGATGCCGTCGGACGTGAAAGCGCTTTTAAAGACCGACCTTATAGGCGTTATTCCCGAGGACGACGCGGTTATCCTCTCCTGCGGGGAGTTGCCGAAAAGGAGCGACGCTTATAAGGCTTATAAAATGCTCGCCGCGTGCGTGCATAAAAATGCCAAAAGGATATTCGACGTAACGGCAAAGTACAGCGGCTTTTTCGGCAGTATAAGAAGGAGTATAAAGCGTAGCGTATGAAAAAGAAAAACTGCGAGCTTGCGCGCATAGAACGACTTATCAAAAAGGACAGGCTGTCGGTTAAGGACGACTTTTCGCAGCTCCTTAAAACCGACCTTCACAGAGTGCTTCAAGACTATTTCGACTATAAAGGTCTGCCGCTTCTTTATATCGAAAGGACGGGAGACGGGTATACCGTCAAGGTTTTAGTCGCGGCAAGCGGAGTAAAGCCCTTTTCCGTCGTTCCGAGCGACGGATACGGCGAGTAGTCGAAATAAAGCCGCAAGGCAAAGAAAGAGCGGATGAAAAAGTCGGATTTTACGGACGGGACGACTTCCCGCCCTTTTTATTTTTAAAACGCAAAAAACCGCGTTTTGGTTTGACGATAACTTTTATTTAGTGTATAATAAAACGGTAAACGCTATATATAGGGAGTATAGGCAATGGCAAACGAATTTTTTCTTGCGGTAGACATAGGCGCATCGAGCGGCAGACATATTCTCGGACACGTCGAGAACGGTAAGCTCGTTTTAGAGGAAATTTACCGTTTCAAAAACGGCGCGGACAACAAAAACGGCAAGCTCGTATGGGATCACGAGGGGCTTGTTAGGAGCGTCGTCGAGGGGCTTAAAAAATGCAAAGAGATAGGCAAAATCCCCGTAAGCGTCGGCATAGACACTTGGGGCGTGGACTACGCGCTTTTAGATAAAAACGACGAGCTTATCGGCGAGATTTATTCTTACCGCGACGATAGGACGCTCGCGGTTATGGACGAGGTTCATTCCCTCGTTTCGGAGGACGAACTGTACGCCGCGACGGGTATAAAGAAGCAGGTTTTCAACACCGTCTATCAGCTTTACTGCGATAAAAAAACGGGTAAGCTCGACAATGCGGAGACCTTCCTTATGGTGCCCGACTATCTCCACTTTAAGCTTACGGGCGAAAAGAGAAACGAGTTCACCAACGCTTCCACCACGGGGCTGATGAACGCCGTCGCCCGCGAATGGGACGAAAATATCATAGAAAAGTTAGGACTTAAAAAGAGCCTTTTTAAAAAGCTTGCGCCCACGGGTACCGTCGTCGGAGAGCTTAAAGAAGAAATCGCGAAAGAGGTAGGTTTTACGACGAAGGTCGTTCTCCCCGCCACGCACGACACGGCGAGCGCGGTTATGGCTGTTCCCGCCGAGAAGGGCGTTACCCCCTTATACATATCGAGCGGCACTTGGTCGCTTATGGGAATCGAAGCGGAAGAGCCGAACACCGAAAAAAAGACGAACGAAGAAGGGTTCACCAACGAAGGCGGTTACGGCAAGACGGTAAGACTTTTGAAGAACATAATGGGACTTTGGATGATACAGTGCATCAAAAAGGAGTACCGCGATAAATACAGCTTTACCGATTTCGTTACCGAAGCGAGAAAGGCGACGGACTTCCCTTCGAGAGTAGAGGTCAACGACCTTTCGTTTTTCGCTCCCGACAGTATGATAGAAGCGGTTAAAGCCTATTGCGAAAAGACGGGGCAGAGAGTTCCCGAGACGGTGGGTGAAATCGTGTTCTGCGTGTACGCGAGCCTTGCGGAAAGCTACCGCGAGTCGGTTATAGGTATAGAAAAGCTCACGGGCAAGACCTTCCCCGCGATAAACATAGTCGGCGGCGGTTGTCAGAACGTACTCCTCAACGAGCTTACCGCTAAAATAACGGGCAGAAAGGTGATTACGGGACCCGTCGAAGCTACCGCTACGGGAAATATTCTTGCGCAGATGATAGCCGCGGGCGCGCTAAAAGACCTTGCGGACGGCAGAAAACTCGTTGCAAACTCCTTCGATATAGAAGAGATTATAGGATAAAAATTAAAAAAGAAGAAAGGACAACAAAGCGATGAAAAATGCGTTCGACGTACTTAAAGAAAGAGGTTTTATAAAGCAAACCATATACGAAGACGAGCTTGTAAAGCTTTTAGGAAAAGAAAGCGTGCCGTTTTACGTCGGGTTCGATCCGACGGCGGACAGCCTTCATATAGGGCATTATATCCCGATAATGGCTATGGCGTGGATGCAGAAGTGCGGTCATAAACCCGTCGCGCTCATCGGCGGCGGCACGGGCTTTATCGGCGACCCTTCGGGCAGAAGCGATATGCGTTCTATGATGACCAAGGAAACGATTCGGCACAACTGCGATTGTTTCCGCCGTCAGCTCGGCAGGTTCATACGCTTCGAGGGAGAGAACGCCGCGGTTATGGCAAACAACGCGGACTGGCTTTTAAATCTCAATTATATTGACTTTTTAAGGGATATAGGCGTGCATTTTTCGGTAAACAAAATGCTTACCGCGGAATGTTTTAAAACGCGTATGGAAAAAGGACTTTCCTTCCTCGAATTCAACTATATGCTTATGCAGGGCTACGACTTTTTGCGCCTTTACGAGGATTACGGCGTGAAGCTTCAGATGGGCGGAGACGATCAGTGGAGCAATATGATTGCGGGCGTGAATCTCGTGAGAAAGAAGGTTGCGGGCGAAGCTTACGCCATGACCTTTACCCTTCTTTTGACGAGCGAGGGAAAGAAGATGGGCAAGACCGCCAAGGGCGCGCTCTGGCTTGACGAAAACAAAACCACCCCGTACGAGTTTTATCAGTATTTCCGTAACGTAGAGGACGTTAAGGTAGAGGAATGTATGCGCCTTCTGACCTTTATGGATATGGAAGAAATAAAGGAGTTTACCGAGCATAACGACGAGAGAATGAACGCGGCGAAAGAACGCCTTGCGTTCGAGGTGACAAAGCTCGTCCACGGCGAAGAAAAAGCACTTGAGGCAGAGAGGCAGGCGCGCGCGGCGTTCGGCGGCGGTTCGGAGGAGGATATGCCGTCGGTAAACGTTTCAAGGGAAACGGAATTCGTGTCGGAGCTTCTCGTCGCGGCGGGCATCGCTAAAAGCAAGGGCGAGGCAAAACGCCTTATCGAGGGCGGCGGCGTAGCTATCGGCGAAGAAAAGGTGACGGACGCGTTTGCGAAAATTCCCGAAGCGGAAAAGTCGAAAGGCGAATTCGTTCTGCATAAAGGCAAGAAAGTTCACGTTAAAATAATACTCGGATGAGCGGATATTTCTGCGTTTCGGGAGAATATGAAAGAACGGAAATTATAGAGCGTTCAAAATTTATCTGCTATCTTAAAGGGATAGAAAACGAGGAAGAGGCGAAAGCCTTTATAGCGGAGATAAAGAAAAAACATTCTCTCGCGACGCATAACTGCTATGCCTACATAGCGGACGAAAAGGGGCTTAACCAGAAGTTTTCGGACGACGGCGAACCGCAGGGCACTGCGGGTATGCCGATGCTGTCCGTCCTTAAAAACAAAAAGATTTATAAGACGGTCGCGGTCGTCACCCGCTATTTCGGCGGAATAAAGCTCGGCACGGGCGGACTGTCGCGCGCGTACGGCGGCGCTGTTTCGGAATGTCTTAAAGGTGCGGAAATTTTCGATATGCAGTCCGCGGATTTATATTCGGTAACCACCGATTACGAAGGGTATACGAGGCTTCTCAACGCAAAGTTTTCGGAGGGAGTAAAAGTTTCGGAGACGGTCTTTGACGAGAAAGCCACTACCCTTTACGCCGTTAAAAACGAAGACGAGAGCCTTGCCGCAGAGTTCGTCGCAAGGGTTTTAGAAATATTAAAGGGCAGAGCCGAGATAGTTAAAAAATCGAGCGGCTATTATAGTTTTTAAGAGGGGATATGTCTTTAATAACGGCGATTTCCGTTCAGGAAAAGAAGAAAGAACGCTGTAATATCTACGTTGACGGCGAGTTCTTTGCGGGCGTTCCCGCCGAGACGGTCTATTCTTTAAGACTGAAAGTCGGACAGGAAACGGACGCGGAAAAACTGAAAGAAATCATCGAAATCGCAGAGAAAACGGACGCGGTGGGAAAAGCCGCGGACTACGTTTCGAGGGCTATGAAAACCAAAAGGCAGGTAAAGGATTATCTCGTTAAAAAGGGGTATTCGGAGACCGCCGCGTATTATGCCGTAGATAAGCTCAAAGAGTACGGATACATTTCGGACAAGGACTATTCCTCGCGCTTTATAGATTCAACTCACAAAACGCAGGGCAGAAAGCTTATCGAGTATAAGCTGATGATGAAAGGTGTGAAGAAAGAAGATATAGGCAGTGCGTACGAGGATAAGGAGTACACCGGTAAGGACGACGCAGCGCGTCTTGCAGAGAAGCATATAAGGGGCAAAGAGCGCACCAAAGAAAACGTTGCGAAAACTTATAGATATTTAATCGGAAAGGGCTTTTCGTACGAAGAGGCGGAATACGCCGCGAGGCTTTTAAGAGAAGAGGACGACTGATGGAGCGAATTTTATCGGTAGAACAAATGCGCGCGGCGGACGAGTACACCATAAAGGGTTTGGGACTTTCGCGCGGGATATTGACGGAGCGCGCCGCCTCGGCGGTTGCGGACGAGATACGGAAAAGGTTGTACGGCGGCAGGGTTCTCGTTTGTTGCGGCAAGGGTAACAACGGCGAAGACGGCAAAATCATAGCGAGGATACTCTCGTCTCTGCACGGCTTTACCGTGGCAACCTTAAACGTATATAACGGGATATTCAAGCTCCTCGATAAAAAATTCGATATAATCGTCGATTGTATTTTCGGCACGGGGCTTAACCGCGACGTAGAGGGCAAATATAAGGAGGCTATCGAAAAAATCAATTCGAGCGGCGCGTTCGTCGTTGCCTGCGATATAGCGAGCGGACTTAACGGCGACACGGGCAGAGTTATGGGGGCGGCGGTCAAAGCCGATCTTACGGTGGCGATTCAGGAATACAAGCTCGGGCATTTTCTTAACGACGGTCCCGACTATTCGGGTGAAATCGTCGCGTGCGACATAGGTATAAGCATATGGGGCGACGATTACGCGAAACGCTTAAACGACGAGGACGCGGCAAAGCTTTTCCCGAAGCGCGCGAGAAACGTCAATAAGGGCACGTTCGGCAAAGTTACCGTGATGGGCGGAAGCAAGAGCTTTGCGGGGAGCGCGATTCTCGCGTCGAGTGCGCTCGCCGCGCTCAAAGTCGGCGCGGGTTATGCGAATCTCGCTATCCCCGACTGTATTTATAACGTCGTCGCGGGGAGAACGCCCGAATGTACGACAACCGTTTTTCCGAGCGACGGAGAAGGTTTTTCGTACGACGAGGAAAAACTCGAAACGCTGTTCGTCTCGCGCTCAATCGCCGTCGGCTTCGGAATGGGCGTTACGGAAGAAAATTATAAAATAATAACTTGTCTTATCAAAAATTATAAAGGCAGGCTCGTGATAGACGCGGACGGGCTTAATACCCTCGCAAAATACGGCAAGGAAGTCCTCAAAGAAAAGGCTTGCGAAATTATTTTAACGCCGCATATAGCGGAATTCGGCAGGCTTATAGCAAAGGATAAAGAAGAGGTAATAAAAGACCCCGTGACCGCGGCAAAGGCGTTTGCGGCGGAATACGGAGTCGTGCTTGTGTTAAAAAGCGCGGTCACCGTGATTACCGACGGAAAAGAGGTCTATATAAACACCACGGGCAACGCGGGGCTTGCAAAAGGCGGCAGCGGAGACGTTCTGACGGGACTGACCGCGGGGCTTAACGCGACAGCTTGTAAAGAAGAACCGCTGTTTATCGCCGCCGCGGCGTGCTATATTTTCGGAAAATCGGGCGATATCGCGGTAAATGAAAGCGACGAGTATTCCGTCGTCGCCTCGGACGTTATCGCATGCATACCGCAGGCTATAAAGGCTATAGCAAAATAAAAGCGGCAAAATACCGGACGCTATCCGACGAACAGACCGAAACCGTTCGATAAGGCGAGAACGACGAGATAGACGTTTACGGCGATTAAAACGGGCATAAGCACCATAAGAAAGAGGCTTTTCAGTCTATACTTAAAGATAAACATAAAGACGAAAATCCCCGTTGCACCGCCGAGAATCGCCGCGAGAAAGAGCTTTGCGTCGCTTATTTTTGGCGTTTCGCCGTCGTCGTCTTCGCTCGCTTTTTTCTGAAATCGGAGCATAAGCACGCCGTAAAAATTGACGGCGACGAGATAGACTATAAAAACGATATAAAAAAGGGCGGGCATGATTATCACCTTCCGTAGCTGACGAAAAAAATTCTTCGCAGTAACGGTGATAGTATGCCGCAAAACGCCGCTTTTTATAAAAATTTACCGAAAGAAAAATAAGGAAACAAAAATATGAAATGTATGTATTGCGGCTGTCCCGACAGTAAGGTAGTGGACTCGCGCTCCGCCGAGGACGGCACTATAATTCGTCGTCGCAGAGAGTGTACTAACTGCGGCAAAAGATTTACTACTTACGAAACGGTGGAAAACACGCCCATTTTCGTGATAAAAAGAGGGGGCGCGAGACAGACGTTCGATCCGAACAAGATTCGCGCGGGTATTATTAAAGCGTGCGAAAAACGCGCCGTTCCCGCAAGCAAGATAGACGAGCTCGTGGGCGATATAACGAAGCGCATTTATAATTCCATGGCGCAGGAAATTTCCAGTAAAGACATAGGCGAAATGGTTTGCGAGGGACTTAAAGAGCTCGACGAGGTGGCGTACGTCAGGTTTGCGTCGGTGTACCGCTCGTTTACCGATACCACTTCGTTTATGAAAGAGCTTGAAAAAATGGTTAAGAAAAACTAAAAGGGAGGTTACGTTTATGAATAAGTGGGACGAAAGATTTATGCAGATGGCGGAAACGGTGGCGGGTTGGTCGAGCTGTTATCAGCAAAACCGCCACGTCGGCGCGGTTATCGTCAGGGATAAAAGAATTCTTACGACGGGCTATAACGGCGCGCCCGCGGGGCTAACGAGCTGCGCGGAACGGGGAAGCTGTTTAAGAAGGGAGAGAAATATAGCGAGCGGTACTATGCAGGAGGTGTGTTACGCCGTCCACGCGGAGCAGAACGCCATTATACAGGCGGCAAAGCTCGGGGTGAGTTTAGAGGGCTCGGTTATGTACGTCACGCATCAGCCGTGCGTTATTTGTACGAGAATGATAATAAATTCGGGCGTGAAGAGGGTAGTGTATAAAAACGGTTATCCGGACGACTTCGCGTTGCAGCTTTTTTCGGAGTCGGGAGTAGAGCTCGTAAGGTTTTCCGATCTTGAAAAAGAGTAGGGAACGGGAAATAAAGAAGGGTCGAAAAAGGAAAGTTAAAGCGGCGGATAAAAAGGAATAAAGAAAAACGCGCGAACGAGAGAAAAAACGGACGGAGCAGAGGCGCGGAAAGGGGAAGTAAAGGTGCGGGTGGCTAAAATCGCCGAGGAGCGGAAACGCCGCCCGTTTCGCTTGACAAACGCGAGAGCGTTTGGTAAAATGTACGCGTAATTTCGGGGAGGCTTATCGAAGCGGTCATAACGAGGCGGTCTTGAAAACCGTTTGGGTGCAAGCCCACGGGGGTTCGAATCCCTCAGCCTCCGCCAAAAAAGCGGGGAAAACCGCAGAAAGACCGCAAGGCTGCCCCTTGCGGTCTTTTTTTTTATTAAGAATTATGATTTATGATTACTTTGAATTTAGAGTTCCAAGAAGAATATAAACGTCTTGACCGCTTATGTAAGGATTGTTTGTCGAGCGGGGAAGGGGTTTCCGAATATATCAGACAAATGGATTCAACGCCGTTGCATAATCATCGATTCATAGATAATTGGGATAGAGACTACAAGAAGTTGAAACACGTTCGATGGATTCGCAACCAGCTAGCCCACGAGGTCGGTACGTTGCGCTCCGATATTTGTACAAAGGATGATTTGGGTTGGGTTCAAAGTTTTTATGACAAAATCCTGAACGGGAGCGATCCCTTAACCGTTGTACGAAAAGCCAAGATGAAAAAAGTGAGTTGCATAAAACAACAACCGCTCGCACGAAAAACGGAAAGCGCCACCAAGGTGCAACCGAAACAATGTAAACAGTCTTTTTTTGGCAAACTGTTTTCAAATATAAAAAAGTTCTTTTCATAAGCCTTATTAGTTTGGCGACTTATCGGCAGAGGTAGAAAATACCGCTCCGTCGAACTATGCCGCCGCGAGCGACGATTGCGACGGCACGGCGGTTCTGTCGTGGGTATAGACTGTTCTTATGGAAAATATAAAAAATTTTTGTAAATAATTTTCAAAGCTTACTAAAACAGTTGATAAACTCTGCGATTTGTGTTAAAATAATCAAGTTATCGAAACATTACCAATAGGAGAAAGAGTATGTTTGAAATTATTTCCCGCAAGTCGCTCAATCCTACCGTTACCGAACTCGAAATTTCAGCCCCGTTCGTCGCTAAAAAAGCACAGGCGGGGCAATTCGTTATCGTTCGCGCTACGGCTGACGGCGAACGTATTCCTTTGACCGTCGCGGACTTCGACAGAGAAAAAGGCACGGTCAAGATTATCTTTCAGATAGTCGGCGCGACGACCTATCTTCTTAACCGACTGAACGTCGGCGACTGTCTCGCGGATTTCGTAGGTCCGCTCGGCAACCCCACCGAGACCGAAGGACTTAAAAAGGTTGCGGTAGTCGGCGGCGGCGTCGGTTGTGCGATTGCTTACCCCGTTGCGAAAAAACTGCACGAAGAAGGCGCGGAGGTTCATTCCATCGTAGGTTTCAGGAATAAAGACCTCGTTATTCTGGAGGACGAATTTAAAGCGGTCAGCGACAAATACGTTCTTATGTCGGACGACGGCACGGCGGGCGAAAAAGGACTCGTTACCGACGCGCTTAAACGCCTTATCGAGAGCGGCGAAAAGTACGACGAGGTCATCGCGATAGGTCCCGTTATAATGATGAAATTCGTTTGCCGCCTTACCAAAGAATCCGGCGTTAAGACGGTTATCAGCATGAACCCCATTATGATAGACGGCACGGGAATGTGCGGCGGTTGCCGCCTTACCGTCGGCGGAAAGACCAAGTTCGCCTGCGTGGACGGTCCCGATTTCGACGGTCACGAAGTGGATTTCGACGAGGCAATGTCGAGAGGCGCGAGCTACAAGGAATGGGAGCGCCACAAATACGAAGAGACCTGCAACCTCTTTAATAAGGAAGTTAAATAAGGGGGGATAAATTATGCCTAATATGTCTTTAACGAAAAATCCGATGCCCGTTCAGAGCGCGGAAGAGAGAAATAAAAACTTTAAGGAAGTTGCCCTCGGATATACCGAAGAGCAGGCTTTATCCGAAGCCGAAAGATGCCTTAACTGTAAAAACAAACCCTGCATTTCGGGTTGCCCCGTTATGGTAAGAATTCCCGAATTTATAGCGAAAGTGCGCGAAAAAGATTACGAGGGCGCGTACGAAATCATTGCGGCAACCTCGTCTCTTCCCGCGGTTTGCGGCAGAGTCTGTCCGCAGGAGACGCAGTGCGAAAAGCATTGTATCCGCGCTATCAAGGGCGAACCCGTCGGAATAGGGAGATTAGAGCGTTTCGTGGCGGACTACCACAACGCGCACGCCGCAAAAAAAGCCGAAAAGCCCGTATCGAACGGCATTAAAGTCGCCGTCGTAGGGAGCGGTCCCGCGGGACTTACCTGCGCGGGCGACCTTGCGAAAAAGGGCTACGACGTGACCGTTTTCGAGGCGTTGCACCTCGCGGGCGGCGTTCTTTCCTACGGCATTCCCGAATTCAGACTTCCGAAGGCAATAGTGAACAAAGAGGTAGAGGGCTTAAAAGAACTCGGCGTCAAGGTCGAGACCGATATGGTTATCGGTAAAGTGCTTTCCATAAACGAGCTTATAGAGGAATACGGCTTTAAGGCGGTGTTCGTAGGCTCGGGCGCGGGGCTACCTAAGTTTATGAACATAGAGGGGGAGAACCTCAACGGCGTGTATTCCGCAAACGAGTTCCTGACCCGTATAAACCTTATGAAGGCTTATAAAGAAGATTCTTCCACCCCGATAAAGCGCGGCAAAAAAGTCGTGGTAGTCGGCGGCGGAAACGTCGCTATGGACGCGGCGCGTTGCGCAAAACGTCTCGGCGCGGACGTACATATAGTGTACAGAAGGACGCTAAACGAATTACCCGCAAGAAAGGAAGAAGTAGAGCACGCTATGGAAGAGGGGATAGTGTTTACCCTTCTTACCAATCCCGTCAGGATTAACGGTGACGACAAGAGATGGGTAAACTCCGTAACCTGCGTGAAAATGGAGCTGTCCGAACCCGACGCTTCGGGCAGAGCGCGCCCCGTGGAAATCAAAGGCAGCGAATTCGATATAGAAGCGGACGTAGTTATCATGGCGCTCGGCACCTCGCCGAATCCGCTTATAAAGTCTACGACGAAAGGACTCGAAGTCAACAATCACGGCGGGATCATCACCGACGAGAACGGCAAAACCTCGGTTACCGCGGTATACGCCGGCGGCGACGCGGTGACGGGCGCGGCTACCGTTATTCTCGCGATGGGCGCGGGCAAGACCGCCGCTCACGCGATTGACGAATATTTACATAAATAGAAAAGCGAAAAGGACGGAAAAAGCACTGGGAGAATTCCCTCTGCTTTTTTCGCGTCTTTTCCCGCATGGAGGAAAACTGCAATAAATGGAAGAAAAACTCGATTACTCCGTCATTGACGGAGCGATTAAAGAATTCGGCGCAAAGGAAAGCTCTCTTATAGCTATTCTTCAGCGCGCGCAGGAAAGCTATAGATACCTGCCCGCGGAGATATTCCCGTATCTCGCGAAAAAGCTCGGCGTAAGCGAAGCCAAAATTTACGGCGTCGCTACCTTTTACGAGAACTTTTCGCTCGAAAAGAAAGGTAAATACGTCATCAAGGTTTGCGACGGCACGGCGTGCCACGTCAGGAATTCGGTGCCGATTTTAGAAGCTCTTCGCAACGAGCTCGGATTGTCGGAGACGAAGAGGACGACGGACGACGGCGTGTTCACGGTGGAGACCGTATCCTGTCTCGGCGCGTGTTCGTCGGCTCCCGCGCTTATGGTGAACGACGAGATATATCCTTCGATGGATCCCGACAAGGCGGTTGCTCTCGTCATTTCCTTGCAAGGAGGTAAAAATGCTTAAATCGAGAGAAGAGCTTATCGCTTTAAGGGAAAGCCTTAAAAAAGCGGTTGCCGCCGAAAAGAAGAGAATAGTCGTCTGCGGCGGCGCGGGTTGCGTGAGTAAGGGCGCGAATAAGATTTTCAAGAGGTTTGCGGAGATTATGACGGAGAGAGACGTCGCGTTTTCTCTGGAGCTTCAAGAAGAACCACACGGCGACGCGGTGAGGCTCAAAGAGAGCGGTTGTCACGGCTTTTGCGAAATAGGACCGCTCGTCAGGATAGAACCGCAGGGCTGGCTTTATACTAAAGTGACAGAGGACGACTGCGAAGAAATCGTATCGAGGACGATAGAAAAAGGCGAGTGCGTGGACAGGCTCGCGTATACTCTTAACGGCGTTGTTTACAGAGAACAAAAGGAAATTCCGTTCTATAAAGGGCAGACGAGGATAGTCCTCGACAACTGCGACAAAATAGACGCGACTTCTATAAAAGAATATATTGCGGCGGACGGCTATACCGCGCTCGAAAAGGTGCTTTTCGAGATGACGGCGGACGACGTGGTAAACGAAATTTCCGCGTCGGGACTGCGCGGCAGAGGTGGCGGTGGCTTCCCCGCGGGCAAAAAATGGACGCAGGTCGCAAAGCAGACGTCACCCGAGAAATACGTCGTGTGTAACGGCGACGAGGGGGACCCTGGGGCGTTTATGGACCGCTCCGTAATGGAAGACGATCCGCACAGAATGATAGAGGGTATGATTATCGCGGGGCTTGCCTGCGGAGCGCAAGACGGGTACGTTTACGTCCGCGCGGAGTACCCCAAAGCGGTTGCGAGGCTCAATCTCGCCATCAAGCAGGCTACCGAAACGGGGCTTCTCGGCGAGGATATTTTGGGGACGGGCAAGACCTTCAGGTTACATATAAACAAGGGCGCGGGCGCGTTCGTCTGCGGCGAGGGCTCGGCTCTCACCTCTTCCATAGAGGGCAAACGCGGTATGCCGAGGACGAAGCCTCCGCGTACCGTCGAACACGGGCTTTTCGATAAGCCTACCGTTCTGAACAACGTAGAGACCTTCGCCAACGTTTCGCTCATAATAAACAGGGGCGCGGCGTGGTATAAGAGTATAGGGACGGAGAATTCCTCGGGCACGAAGACCTTCGCGCTCACGGGGAATATCAGAAACGCGGGACTTATAGAGGTGCCTATGGGCACGACTTTACGAGAGGTCGTGTTCGATATAGGCGGCGGAGTCAGGGACGATAAAAAGTTTAAGGCGGTGCAGATAGGCGGACCTTCGGGCGGTTGTCTTACCGAAGAACATTTAGACCTTCCGCTCGACTTCGATTCCCTTAAAAAGGTAGGCGCGATAATAGGCTCGGGCGGACTCGTCGTCATGGACGACAAGACGTGTATGGTAGAGGTGGCGAGGTTTTTTATGAACTTTACCCAGCACGAGTCGTGCGGTAAATGCGTGCCGTGCCGCGAGGGCACTAAATGCATGCTCGAAATTCTTAACCGCATAGTGGAAGGAAACGGCAGAGACGGCGATATAGAGCTATTAAAAGAGCTCGGAGAGACGGTTTCTTATATGTCTCTTTGCGGGCTCGGCAAGACCGCCGCGGGTCCCGTGCTTTCTACGATTAAGTATTTTGAAAACGAGTACAAAGAGCATATTTATAACAAGCATTGCCCCGCGAACGCGTGCCAGAAGTTAAAGACGATTACGATAGATCCCGAGCTGTGTAAGGGATGCAGCAAGTGCGCGCGGCATTGCCCCGTGCTTGCTATTTCCGGCGAAATCAAGCAGACGTTTACGATAGACCAAAACAAATGTATCAAGTGCGGTACCTGTCTTAACGCTTGCCCGTTCGGCGCGATAAAGGAGAGTTGGAATGGATAAGAAGTTTATGACTATCGACGGCGTCGAGGTAGAGATAAACGGCGAAAGGAATATTTTGGAGGTTGCGAGAAAGGCGGGCATAGACATTCCCGCGTTCTGCTACGACCCCGAGCTTTCCATATACGGCGCGTGCAGAATGTGCGTGTTCGAGAACGAGAGGGGCGGCATAGACGCCTCCTGTTCCGCACAGCCGCGCGCGGGAATGGTCATAAAGACCAATACGCCGAGGCTTCGTAAATACAGAAAAATGGTGCTCGAGCTGCTTCTCGCCAACCATTGCAGGGAATGTACCACCTGTCCTAAAAGCGACGATTGTAAACTCCGCCAATTTGCGTTTCGGTACAACCTTTCGGACGTTCGTTTTCCGAATTCGGCAAAGGAGGGAGGAGAGGACAAGTCCTCTTTGTCTATAGAGAGACACCCGAACAAGTGCATACTCTGCGGCAAGTGCGTGAGAATGTGCGAAGAGGTCCAGAACGTCGGCGCGATAGCCTACGGATTCAGAAGCTCGAAAATGAAGATAGTGACGGCGTTCGACGGCGAGATAGCGAATTCGCCGTGCGTGGGTTGCGGTCAGTGCGCGGCTGTTTGTCCCGTGGGCGCGACGGTAGTTAAGGACGATTCCGAAAGGGCGTGGGCGGTTCTCGGCGACGACAACACCGAGGTTTCCGTTCAGATTGCCCCCGCGGTCAGAGTGGCTATCGGCAAGGAGTTCGGTTTTAAGGAGGGCGAGCCGCTTATGGGTAAGCTCGTTTCCGCGCTCCGCAAAATGGGCTTCGACAAGGTATACGACACCTCGCTCGGCGCGGATATGACGGTCATAGAAGAGGCAAACGAGCTTCTTTCCCGCCTTAAAACGGGCGGAAAATTCCCGATGTTCACCTCGTGCTGTCCCGCTTGGGTAAAGTACGCCGAACATAAATATCCCGACCTATTAGACAATCTTTCTACCTGCCGTTCGCCGATGGAGATGTTCGCTTCGGTCGTAAAAGACGCGTATAAGGGCGAGAAAAAACACGTCCATATTGCGATTATGCCGTGCACGGCGAAGAAATTCGAGGCGGCGCGCGAAGAATTGACCGCGGGGGGCGGCTCCGAGGCGGTAGATATAGTCCTTACCACGCAAGAGATAATAAAGATGATAAAGGGCGCGGGCATAGATTTTGCCGCCCTCGAGTGCGGCAAGCTCGACAATCCCTTCGAGGAAATCTCGGGCGCGGGCGTTATCTTCGGCGTTACGGGCGGCGTTACCGAAGCCGTTTTGAGATTTGCGAGTAAGGATAAATCGGAAAAGGCGTTAAAAGAGATAGCCTACGTCGGCGTAAGAGGATTCGAGGGCGTAAAAGAGGCAACCGTGAATATCGCGGGCAAGGACCTTAAAATCGCGGTAGTCAGCGGTCTTCATAACGCGAGCGCGCTCATTGACGGCGTCAAGGCGGGTAAACTTCGGTACGACTTTATCGAGGTTATGTCCTGCCCGTCGGGGTGCATAAACGGCGGCGGACAGCCGAGAGCAGAGTATTACGACCGCGCGCTTCGCGCCGATGGCATTTATAAGGCGGACGAGGCGGAGATTAAACGCGCTTCGGACGAGAACGAGGTAGTAAAGGCGATTCTCGGCGGTATGGACGAGCATAAAAAACACGCGCTTTTACACACCTCGTATAAGGCGAGATAGAGTTTAGGGCGTTAAAAACCCTCCACGTGTGCGATTTTTAAGTCCCGCGTCCGAGGCGGGACGATGCTTACTGGCTACGCTTATGAGAGTTACTCTCTTTTCTTTTTTGATAAAGGACGTTATAATGTAGCCAAAGCTTGATTTCCTACTAAAACAAACTAAATAAGCGAGGAAATCCGAACGAGGAGGTATAATATGAGAAGCATTACAACGTTAGACCTGCAATACGCGCACAGATTTTACGGCTTCAAGGGCGAAGCGCAGTATCTGCACGGACACACCGGCATCTTGACTATAGAGGTTGAAGACTCCGTCAACATGGGCGTAAACATGGTTTTCCCGTGCAACGAAATTCAAAAGACGGCGTGGAACGTGCTTAAAAATTTCGACCACGCGCTTATTTTGAGAGAGGACGATCCCATTCTTCCCGCGATTTTGGACGTGTACGAAAAGCAGGGCATCAGAAACGGCGCGCCCAACAACGTTATGAAGGGACCCGCATTCAAGACCGAGCTTGCCACGGCGTATCCCGAATGTCGTTTAGTCGTGACTAAAGAGACGATGACGGTAGAGGGAATGATAAAAATCGTCTACGATTTACTGAAAGACAAGCTCAATATCGTGAAGCTTACTTTCAGCAGCGGCGTAAACAAAGCGAGCGAAGAATATCCTTCGACCATTACTTTGGACAGATGTCCGCTTTGCGGAATAACGCTCACGGACGGCGTGTGCCGTAAGTGCGGATACAAAAAGCCGTAAGGCAACGAATTTCATAAGTTAAGGCAAACGAAAAAGATCGGACGGTAAAGCGTTCGGTCTTTTTTTTGCGCTTCGGGGCGAGTTCTCCCGCCGTTTACCCCGCCCGCCGACCTTAAAAATCCCGCCAACGACAAAAAACGAAGTGGGACTTTGTCTCTTGTAAGGCGGCATAGTATCGTTTATAATGTTACCGTATAGATTTATCGCGGACTATCGCCGCCGACGGGCGGTGCGTAGACGAAAAGGTACGCGAAAAGGTACGCGAAAACCAAGGGAGAGCTATTTAATGGAAACACAAACACAAGCACGCCGGCAAAAGACGAGCAAATCGCATAAGGCTTTATCCGTAGTAGGGATAGTGCTTTGCGTGATATTGCTTCCGATAATAATCGTAAACTGCACGCTTCTTATTAAACGCTGGGTAAACAAGGACGAGGTGCCGACCTTCGGCGGGGTTTTCCCGATGATCGTCCTCACCGACTCCATGAAGGGCGAGTTCGACGCGGGGGATATGATTATATGTAAAAAAATCGACGCGAATGACGTAAAAGTCGGGGATATAATATGCTTTTACGACGTATTGAGTAAGTCGGGCACGACGGTAACCCACAGGGTGACCGAGGTGATAACGGATTCCGACGGCAATATTCTTTGGCGCACGAAGGGGGACAACAACAATACCGAGGACGTCGCCTCCGTACCCGCCAAAAACCTCGTCGGCAAATACGTTTTCCACGTAAAGGGAATGGGGGACTTCGCGCTGTTCATGCAGTCCACGGCAGGGCTTATCATATTTATCGCGGTGCCTATCGCCCTCCTCGTAGCGTACGACGTAATAAGAAGACGTCTGTACGAAAGGAAGAACACGGAGGATACCGACGCGCTGAAGGCGGAGCTTGCGGCGCTACGCGCGGACAAAGCGCTCGCGGACGGTTCGCTACAAGCGGACGGCTCGCCACAAGCGGACGGCGCGGTGCAGTCGGACGGCGCGGAGAAAGCAGATAGCGCGGCGAAGTCGGGCGATGCGATAAAGTCGGACGAGAACGACGGCAACGAAGGCAACGAATAGTAAAAAACGAGTATTACCCCTCCCCGACGAGCCACGACGGGGGGGGGGGTATACATATAAGATCCGCATAAGTTCGCGGAAAATTCCTAAAAAAATATTTATAAAGGAGACAACGGAAATGAAAAAGAACAAATTTTTACGCATTGCTTCGGCGATGCTCGTATGCGCGCTTATCTCCGTTTGCGCGGTAAGCAACACGTTTGCTAAATACGTGACGAAAACGGAAGGCACGGACACGGCGAGAGTCGCCAAGTGGGGTTTTAAGGAAGGCACCGTCACGCTCGACGAACTCTTTAAGACCGCTTACGACGCCAACGTCAACGGCGCGGCGGACGTTATCGCCCCCGGGACTACTAACAACGCGACGTTCGGCTTTACCTTCGACAACGCCGGCGGTATCGCCGCGCCCGAAGTCGCTTACGACTTTACGGTAGACACGACGGGTAGCGATTGCGCCGCCGACATCAAAAACAACGCCAACATTCAGTGGCAGTTAAACGGCGGCGCGTGGGGTACGTGGGACGACCTTCTCGCTAATATCAAAAAGCTTTCGGGCGACGATAGCGGGACGAAAAGATACAACGCGGGCGAGCTTCCCGCCGGTTTCGGCACGGGCGTTACCAACACCGTCGCTTGGAAGTGGGAGTTTTACACCGCCGACGCGGCAGATACTACGGACACCGCGATGGGTAACAAGGCTGCGCTCGATACGGTTACCGTTAAAATCACCGTCAGCGCGACTCAAGTTGACTAACGCTTCAGAGGTACGAATACCTAAAATTCGACACGGCAAAACCGATTCCGCTTCGCTTTCGTGGCTGAGCGGAACGCGGAATCGGAGCCTTTGCCAAAAACCGTAAAAACAAAAATCGGGAGTTTTACGGCTGAAATTACGGCGCAAAAACGCGCCGCCCGTGTAAAAACGGAAAAAATGGTATTGCCCGTGAAAAAGAATAACGACGACAAAAAATCAAATATAACGGCGTGGATATGGATAACGGCGCTATTGCTCGTTATGACTCTCCTTATTACGTCGGTGCTTACGGCGATAATACTTTATAGACAGGAGGTCGGGACGGACGTGATTATATCTCTCTCGCCCGACAGAAAGGAAGAAGGAAAATACAAGACGTTTTATAAGCCCGCCGAGGTTCACTCGGGCGCGGACGTAGAAACGGACGGGAAAGCGTGGGAAGCGGATACGGAAATCAACCTTTTTAAAAGCTCGTATTTAAACGACGGCGGCGAGGCTACGGTCAGCGCCGCAAACGGCGATAAGGTGATTGCCCCTGGGACGACCAACGCTTTTAAATTTGCCCTTAAAAACACGGGCAACGTGGTTTTAAAGTACACGGTCGGCATAAAGGGGCTATCGGGATTGACGGACAAAAACCTCCCCGTCTTCGTGCGTATGCGGCGGGGCGCGGACTACGTTATAGGCACGGAGTCCGAGTGGGTGAAGATGACCGAAGTCAAGGACGTGGTGTATAGTTCGGAAATAAAGGTGGGGAAAGCCGACGTTTACGAGACCGAATGGCAATGGCCGTTTGACGGCAACGACGATATAGACACCGTTTTCGGCAACCTCAAAATAGACGTCGAAAGCGATTTCAATATGACGATAACGACGGTTGCGGAGGAAATCCTCGGCGCGGCGGCTGAGGACGAAGAGGGCAATCTTCTGTATAGAATGATAATGAATCCCGCGCTGTTTATCTTGCTTATAATTATAGGCTTGCTCGTAATAACGCTCTGCGTGCTTGTCGCGGCGCGGGTAAGGCGCGAAAGGAAGCGGACGGAGGACGAGATTTCAAGTGGCGATAAATGAACGAACAACGGAAAAAACGAAGGGGAAGAAAAAAAGGGGAATAGCGAGGCTCGTTTTGCTCGTTTTGGCGGGCGCGATAATAGGCACGGCTCTCTATAAAGCGGCGGCGACGGGTACGGGCAATCAACTGCCGATGCCGTTCGGAATAGGATCCGCGGTGGTGCAGTCGGGCAGTATGGAGCCTACGTATAAAAAGGGCGATTTACTCTTTATAAAGACCGCGGAGGAATACGCCGTCGGCGACGTGGTGGTATATCAGGGGCGCAGTATTCTCGTCGTGCATAGAATAGTAGCCATCGACGGCGACGCGATAACCGCAAAGGGCGACGCCAACAACGTAGCCGACGAGCCGATCGACAGGTCGGCGATAAAGGGCAAGGTCGCGGCGAGTATTCCCTTCGTCGGGCTCGTCGTAGACGGGATAAAGTCTCCGATAGGGATTATCGTAATTCTCGCGCTTTTATTCCTGATTATAGAATCGTCCTATCGGCGAGAAAGAAACAAAGTCAAAGAACGAGACGAGATAAGGGTTATTAAAGAGGAAATAGAAAGACTGAAAAAAGAGAAAAAAGACAAAGAAGCGGGCGCGGCGGAATAATTTTAACCGCAAGGCGCGCCGTAAAAAGCGGAGAACGAGAATGAAAAAGCCGAGAAACAAATCGAATAAAAAACGTAGTCGGCTTTTTAGCCTCTACGAGGCGGTCGCGTTTTTGATCGTGCTTGCGATAGGCAGTTTTATGCTCGTCGCTTCTCCGTACGCAAAATATATGACTCAAGCGGAAGGCGAGGGCGGCGCGAGGGTGGCGAGGTTTTTCGTCGCCGCCATAGACGGCACGGACGACAGGGAGATGGTTTTAGACTTAAACAACGCCGCGGCGTACTATTCGTTTACGGTGGTAAACTTCGACGGGACGAGCGGCGCGACAAACGAGACCGCCACGACGTACGACGTGACGGTGTCCTTTCGGACGGCGATTCCGAACGTCGATATAAGCGTCACAAACGGAGCAAACACGATAAACGCCGTCGTCAACGATGCGGCGACGGTCTTTACCATGAAAAACGCAGGGACTTTCTCGGCGGGAATAGCGGAAAGGCATACCTTGACGCTCAATTTTTCCGTCCCCGATTTCGACGCCGTCGACGTCGGCGAGTGGACGAATATCGAAATACGAGTGACCGCCGCGCAGGTCGATTAACGGGCGGGGGTGCGCAATGAAAGCTATCTTTAGTTTCATTAAACGAAACGCGGTTTTCGTTCTTATCGTCGCGCTCGCAATAACCGTCGCGATAGGCGTAGTCTCCGCAAAGTACGTTTACGACGGCACCGTCGCCAACGACCTTAAACTCACGATCGTAAAAGGCGGCGCGGAATATACGATAGACAAGACCAAAATGCACACCGCGCTGCGAGCGTTGTCTCCGAAGCCCAAGACGCTAAAATTCGTAAAGGGCAACGAGGTACCGGCGACGGCTACGCTCGTGACCGCGGAAGGAATTCAGACCGAGGGCTCGGGTACTATCGGCGTGTATAAAGCGACGGATAATACCACCGTCTATATCGCGCCTACGGACAGCAATACCGCCGTTATGTACGCGCCCGAAAATTGTTATAATTTCCTCAACGGCTATTCGAACGTCACGAATTTGGGAAATACTCTCACGACGCTCGATTTAAAAAACCTCGACACCTCGCGCGTCACCGATATGAGTTATATGTTCACGAGCCTGAGCGCGTTGACGTCTATCGACTTAAGCGGTTTTAACACGGCGCGCGTCACGAATATGGAGTGGATGTTCTATCATAGTTACCGTTTGCCGTCGCTCGATTTGCGCTCTTTTAACACGGCAGGCGTCACGAATATGAGCTTTATGTTCTATTATAACCCCGCGTTGACGACGATAACCGTCGGCGGCGGATTCGACGTGTCGGCGGTTACGAACGATTTGTATATGTTTTATTATTGTCCCCAACTAAAAGGCGGCGCGGGTACGACTTATAGCTATTCTCATATAGACAAGACTTACGCCCGCATCGACGGGGGACCGGATAGCGCCACCCCCGGGTATTTTACGGGCGCGTAGTAAAAAAAGAGGAGGCTGTTTTATGGAAGGAATCGTCATTGTCGCAATCGTATATATCGTAGCGGTTACGACGATAGTGTTGTTTTCCTCGCTCGTCATTTTACGGGATATATCGAGGATAAATACGGCGAAGGGAGCGGTGAAGGCTAAATCTGCCGAAGCGGAGCCCGTCGCGGAACCCACAAAAACGACGGAATCCGAAAAAGCCCCGAAGGGCGACGTTTCAGAGGAGGAAACGGACGAAAACGCGGTAAGGTTTTCCGCCGCCGCGCAGTCCCTCGACGAAAAATATCTCGCGCTTCCGTCAGAGGCGAAGAACCGTTATGACGAGATAGTGCGTTACGCTACGACGAAGGAGGGGAGCAGGCGTTATAAAAACGCGGGCTACGAAGAGTATAAGATAGGCAAAAATCGCCTCGTGAGAATAAAAATCAAGCGCGACGCGATAATCTGCGAGCTCGTTATCCCGAATTTCGAGTTCAAAAACTACTTAAACAGCAATAGGGTGGAGGCAAAGCAAGCGTCCACGATAATCAGGGTAGTAGACGAACCGTCGCTCGCCGCCGTCAAGGATAGTATGGATATCGCCGTAAAAGCGATTGACGAGGAGCGCGCGTATAAAAAAGAGCAGGCGCGGTTAAAACGAAACGCCCGTCGCAGGAAAAACCGTGCGGCGGATACTCCCGCGGGCGATAGGTAACAATCCGTCGTTACGGCGTATGTGCCGTCGCGCATTAAACTATAAGGGTAGACGTTATTGTAAAAAATGTTAGATAACGAATAGTAAAGGTCTCAAAGGTCGAGAAAAGCGTGTAAATTTACGCACCGTTCTCGACTTTCTTTTTTATAACGTCTGCCTTTCTTTTCCGCGTGCAAAGCCGTTCTAATCGCCTTCCGTTCGGCATACAGTATCGGTATGAGGTTAAACGAATTAACGGTAGGGCGTTCTGCAAAGGTCGCGGGTATTTTCTGTGCGAAAAAGGCGGCGGACAGACTTATGCGGACGGGGCTTACCGTAGGCGTGACGGTAACGCTCGTCAGGCGCGCGCCGCTCGGCGATCCGATAGAGCTGAAGGTGCGAGGGTGTTATCTCGCGTTAAGAAATTCCGCCGCCGAAAAAATTGAGGTAGAGGAAATCGGCGCGGAGAAAAAAGCGGATAAAAAAACGGTTGAGGGGTAAAGGGGGCGTAGCGAGATGGAGATAGCGTTAATAGGCAATCCTAACTGCGGAAAAACCACTCTTTTCAACGCGCTGACCGGTACGCACCAAAGAGTCGGCAATTTCGCGGGGGTAACCGTCGAAAAAAAGGAGGGGGTTTATAAAAAGGACGGGGCTGTCAAAATAACCGATTTACCGGGGATATATTCGCTGTCCGCGTCCTCCGCCGACGAGCGCGCCGTGACCGAATACCTCGAGGCTTCGCCGCCCGACGTCGTGATAAACGTCCTCGACGGCACTAACTTAGAACGCAACCTATACCTTACCTGCGAACTTACAAAGCTTAATATTCCCGCCGTTATCGCCGTAAATTTTTGCGACGACCTCGTAAAAAACGGGATAGAGCTGTTTTCGGGCGAGCTGTCCGCCCTTTTCGGCGGCGTTCCCGTAGTGAAAATTTCCGCCCTGAAGGGGACGGGGTTTGACGAGCTGATGCGGTGCGTAAGGTCTTGTGCGAAACCGCCGCGCTTACGGGAAAGTGCGGCGGCTTTTGCGGGTTTTACGACCTCCGCGAATTCTGCGGAAGAGTATTATAGGTTTATAGAGGGGAATATACGAAAGATTATACGAAAACGGGAGACTCGGGCGGAGCGGTTTACTCGGCGCGCGGACGGCATTTTGACGCACGGATTGCTCGGCATACCCGTTTTTATCGCCGTCGTGTTTTGCATCTATTTCGCCTCGCTAAAACTCGGCGGCGCAGCGGGGGAGATTATAAGCGCAGCGTTTAGAAAAGCCGAAAACGCGGCGAGGAACGCGCTGTCCGAGGCAGGCGCGGCGGCGTGGATAACAAGCCTTCTGACCGACGCCGTGATACGGGGCGTAGGAACGGTGTTATCGTTTTTACCGCAAATACTCGTCCTGTTTTTACTGCTTGCCGTCGTCGAGGAGAGCGGTTACGCCGCGCGGGCGGCGTTTAATTTAGACAGACTATTCAAACTTTTCGGGCTGTCGGGGAGATCTCTTTTGTCGCTTACGCTTTCCTGCGGTTGCGCGGTCACGGGGATAATGGCTTCGCGCACGATAGAAAGCGAGGGGGAACGCCGCGCGACGATTTTTCTCGCGCCGATGATGCCCTGCGGCGCAAAAACGGCGGTTTTCGGGTGGTTTTCTTCGCAACTCTTCGGCGGGAGCGCGCTCGTGGCGGTTTCGGCGTATTTTTTGAGCGTCGCCGCGATTGCGATTTTCGGGAGTATTCTGAAAGGTTTTAAGCCGTTTTACGGTTCGGGCGAGGATTTCTTGCTCGAAATGCCGACTCTCCGCGCTCCGTCCGCGACGAGCGTGTTTTTCGTTTTGACGGAAAAGGCAAAGGACTTCCTTTTTAAGGCGGGAACGGTGATTTTCACCGCGTCCGTCGCGCTGTGGACGTTAAAAAACGTCGGCGCGGGCGGATACGTCGGCGGCGAAACCGAAAAAAGCCTTTTGTATTTTCTCGGAAGCAAGCTGAAATATCTTTTTTATCCGCTCGGGTTTTCAAGCTGGGAATGTGCGGTGGCGATAATCTCGGGCGCGTTTGCGAAGGAAGCCGTTGCGGAAACGCTCGCCCTGCTCTCCGAAAACCCCGCCGCACTTTTTTCGAGCGGATATTCCGCATACGCATTTTTAACTTTCGCGCTGTTATCGCCGCCCTGCGTTTCGGCTCTGTCCGTCGCACGGCGCGAGCTAAAGGACAAGAAGCTTTTTGCCGCCATGCTCGTTTTTCAGTTTTCGGCGGCGTATGCGGCGGGGACGGCGATAAATTTTACTGGAAATCTTTTAACGCGCGTGTTAGAGCCGTTCGTCGGCTTGATTTTTTTGTCGATTGTGAGTATAATAATACTCGTATCCGCTTTCGTCGTGCGGGCGAGACCTTTCGGCGACCTTGCGGACGGGAGACTGCGTTACGGAGAGGAAAAACGCCGTAACGGCATAGCCGTGTGCAGACGGTGTAGACGGCGCAAAGGAGGAGACGAAGCATGCGCGAGGACGGAAAAATAAAATCACAATACGATTATATGCGCGAGGCGGACGATAAGGAAGAGGACGCGTCGTACCCCGAGGAATGGGCGGACGAGCGCAGAAAAACGTCTAAAGAAAGATACTTCGAGTATTACGACGATATAAAAACCACGCCGAAGGACGATTGGTGATTTTTTTCGCCGAGCGAGGCGCAAGGTCGGCGGCGTTTTGCGGTTGACGTTTATTTTTGAAAGCGCGGTTCGCCCGCGTTTTTTCTTTTTAAAAATTTTAAAACTTTTTTCAAAAATTTACATAAAACCCTTGACAAAGTTTAATAGCCGAGTATAATTATAATTAGCAATCGGGAATAAAGAGTGCTAACAAACAAAGCACGAGATTGCTAAAATAAAAATTCGGAGGTAGAGTATTATGAAAAACTATATGGAAAAAAGAGGATGCAACGCAGGCGGGGAATGGAACGATCCGTTCGAGATTTTCTTTAAGCCGATCTTTACGGGCGACCGCCGCGGCGAGATGAAAACGGATATAAAGGAGAGCGACGCGGGGTATGATTTTGCAATCGACGTCCCCGGGTACGACAAAAAGGACGTGTCGGTAACGCTCGAAAACGGCTATCTTACCGTCGAAGCCAAACGCCACGAAAGTTCAGAAGACAAGAAAAACTACGTCAGAAGAGAGAGGAGCTATTCTTGCTCGCGGAGCTACTACGTCGGCGACGACGTAACCGAGGAGGACGTTAAGGCGAAGTACGAGAACGGCACTTTGAACGTTTTCGTGCCGAAAAAGGAAGAAAAGCAGGCAAAAAGCGGCGTAATAACCGTCGAGTAAGTCCGCAGACGCACGGTCGGATAGGCGCGGTTTTTGCGGCGCGCCGAAAAGCGGGCAAGCAAAATCGGCGCAGAGAAGAACAATTGAATAGCTCCGCATTGTTCGGAGGGTACAGCTTTTTAGACCCGACGCTGTTTAGCGTCGGGTCTATTTTTTTCTTTTCCAACGATTATTTCGATATCGAAATTGAATTTAACGGAAGAAAGAAACGGGGACGGTCGAGTAAATAACGCTCGGCTTTTTCTATATCCCAAAACGGGTGCTTATTATGGAAAAACAATATAAGAGTTTTTTCAAAAGACGTGCAACAAAGAACCGCTCCGTTTTTTTGCCTTTCTTCGCCCGCGTTGTAGCACAAATAAATTGACAGCAAACGAAAAATTTCGGAGGTATATACACAAAAAGATAAAACACAGTCAATATCTGCCCCGAAATCAGGAAATCTCTCCTATCCTTTTTGTTGTTTGTTCTATCGAGGGTGGGAAATGAGACCGGTAATTTCGTAAGATACGAGCAGATGACGGGCGAAACGAGCAGAGAGCTTGCCGTTCCGCTTTATCATTCGGCGATGACGATAAACGTCATAGAAGAAGCTCACGCCGCAAATCCGCTCAACGTCAAATATTAAGAGGCTTTCGCGCTCGTGCCTCTTTTTTTGAGCCTTGCAGACGGGTCGCGACGAAAAAGGACGGTGCACAAGCGCATCGTCCTTTTAAAGCGTATAAGTTTCAAAACGTGAATTCTCGGCGGCGTGAGGTTAGCGGGCGTTCTTTAGCTCGTCGTGTGCGTCGGAAGGTTTTGCCGAAGCTCCTCCCTCTATCGGGGCGAGCTTATTCATTTCCGCGATGAAGCCCTTCGACGAGAACAAAATCACGCCGACGACGATGACTATCGCAAGGTCTATAAACACGAACGAGTTATACGCAAGGCTATAAGTGAGGAAAGGCATATTTTTTTCGGCGGCGAACGCGCCGAACGCAAACACGCCCGAAAGAACGTGGGAAACAAAGCGCAAAACCGCGCCGATGACCGAAGAAACCGCGAATTTGACCTGCGGAAGCTTTTCGCAGAAACGGACGTTTCTTAAAATCCCCGTCATTCCCACAAGCCCGAACGCTATCGGATAATCGAGTAAAAACTGCGCGGGATGAAGGATACAGGGATCCTGTACCGCTTGCAAAATGCCGTATATAACGCCCACGAGCAAACCCTTTTTCGCCCCGTAAACGTACGCGAAAATCATTATCGGTAGCATCGAAGCGAGGGTTATCGAACCGCCCTGCGGCATTTCCCATATTTTAATATAGGAAAGCGCGAAGGACATCGCTACCGAAACGCCCGCAAACGCGAGGGAGCGGGAGTCGAAGCCGCTTTTGTCCTTTCTTTCGACAAGGAAAGCCGTCGCGACCGCCGCCGCAACGAGTAGCGCCGCGGAAATATACAAAGCCGCGCCGTCAAGATACGGGCTATAATATCCGTCGCCCTTAATATCTTTATTAAAGTATACGGCTATCATAACGAGGGTTACGATTACCGCGACGAGCGAAGCCGCGCCCGTCACAAGCCGCAAAGTTTTCAGCGTGCCGTCCGTGGTTTTGGAAGAGAAAAACGCCGTTATCGCAAAGACGAGTATGAGCGCGAGCGTTATTGCGAGGGGGATAAAAACGTAAGGCACTACGTCGCTGTCCTTGTATTCTCCTTTCTCGCCGTAATAGTTTGCAATCGTAAGAGAAAGCATATAAATGCCGACGACGAGCGCGTATACGGCAAAGCCGAAAAGCGCGTATTTCGCGAATTTACCGAACGATGTTCTCGCACAAAAATACACGACGAGACCGGCGACGATAATCGCGCCGAGCACTGCCACCGTAACCCAGAGGATTACGGGTGCGGAAGCTTCTAAAAGCTCTCCCGCGGTTAAAAGTAAGTTGAACATAAAACTCCTTTTATTCGCTATCGAACGAGAAACGCGCGCCCGAAAATCGGGCGCGCGGCGTTATTTTCTGCATTTTCCTACAAGCATTACCTTGCGGATTCAATGGTTTAATCTCAGCCTTTCGGCACCCATAGCGAATATTTGATTTTTGATAACTATATCATAACATTATAATAGGCTCGTCGTCAAGCTTTTTTTGCGACGTTTTATAAAAGATTTTTTTCATGGCGGCGCGGGCGCGGGGGAAAGGTTTTTTCCGAAAGTCGTCGTTTACGCTAAAAAAATTTAAAAAAACCTTAAAAAAGATTGACATATATTTGCGAGTATGCTAAAATAAATCAGCATCTCGGATTCGGGGTGTAATTTTTTCGTGTTTGGAAGGTGCATTATGGCTGCGAAAGGCGCAAGAAACAAGATTACTTTGGCATGTACGGAATGCAAGCAGAGAAACTACGATACTTTTAAGAATAAGAAAAACGACACCGAAAGGCTCGAGATGAAAAAGTATTGCAAATTCTGCAAAAAGCATACCACTCATAAAGAAGCGAAGTAAATTCGCCTAAAGTTTACCCGCAAAGGGACTATAAAGGGGCAGATAATGGATAAAAATAAGGCTGCGCATGGAGATTTCGTCGATAACGCGAAACCCGTGGAAGCGCAAAAGGACGCTAAAAAAACCAAAAAGAAGAGCGGCAAGCCTAATTTCTTCAAAAGAATCGGCGCAAAGATAAAGGACGTTTTTTCCGAACTCAAAAAGGTCACGTGGCCGACGTTCGGGAAGACCGTCAAAAAGACCTGCGTCGTTATCGTCGTGGTACTCGCGTTTCTCGTCGTTATCACCGCGTTCGACTACGGCTTAATGCAGCTTTTAACGCTCGTAAAGCCGCAATAACGGACGGAGTTTCCCAATGAGTATAGAAGAAGCAAGATGGTACGTCATTCACACATACTCCGGTTACGAAGCCATGGTGAAGGACAGCCTTGAAAAGTTAATCGAAAACAACAATTTGCAGGAAAACATCTACGAGATACAGATTCCTACGGAAGAGACTCTCGAGGAAAAGGCGAACGGCAAGAAAAAAGTCGTCGAAAGGAAGAAATTCCCTTGCTACGTTTTCCTCAAAATGATTTATTCAAACGATATTTGGTATCTCGTTACCAATACCCGCGGCGTGACGGGCTTCGTCGGTCCGCAGGGGCGTCCGCTTCCGCTTACCGACGAGGAAGTCGTGAGAATGGGGCTCGGCGCAGACTTGTCTACCGTGGACCTTAAAGCGGGCGACGAGGTGCAGATACTTTCGGGACCTTTAGAATCGTTTACGGGCAAGGTTCTTTCCGTGAACGAAGCGGCGAAAAAACTGCTCGTCAACGTCACCATGTTCGGCAGAAGCACGGACGTAGAGGTGGAGTTCTATCAGGTCAAAAAGGTAAACGTCGTTTCGGAGCCGTCGGACGGAGAAACCGAGACGATATAAAAAGGTTAAGCAAAGATAGGTTTTCGGGTAAAACCCCGAATTACTATAAACAGTGGGAGTCGCGGAAAAATATATTCGGCTTCGCGACGATATTACCACCGAGGAGGTTATTATGGCTAAAAAAGTAACAGCAATCGTAAAACTTCAATTACCCGCCGGCAAGGCAACCCCCGGTCCGCCCGTAGGTTCTACGCTCGGTCCGCACGGTATCAACATTCCGGGATTTACGAAAGAGTTCAACGCGAAAACGCAGGATCAGGCAGGTCTTATCATACCGGTCGTTATGACCATTTATCAGGACCGTTCCTTCACGTTTATTCTGAAGACGCCCCCCGCACCCGTTCTTATAAAGAAAGCTTGCGGCATCGAAAGGGCGAGCGCGGTTCCCAACAAGACCAAGGTCGCAAAGATTACGAGAGCGCAGGTAGAAGAGATCGCGAAGCTCAAAATGCCCGACCTTAACGCAAACACGCTCGAAAGCGCGGCAAGCATGATTGCCGGCACTGCGAGAAGCATGGGTATCGAGGTCGTAGATTAAGGAGTATGTGGGAGAGGCGGTTTCGCCCCGAACGTACCACAGGAGGTAAAAAGCAATGAAACACGGTAAAAAATATACAGAAAGTGCAAAAACCATTGAATCCGCCAAGCTTTACGAGGCGGACGAAGCGATAGGTCTCGTACTCGATTCCGCAAAAGCGAAGTTCGACGAAACGGTAGAGCTTCACGTTCGTTTGGGCGTAGATCCCAAGCAGGCGGATCAGCAGGTGAGAGGCGTTATCGTTCTCCCCAACGGGACGGGTAAAGACGTCAAAGTCCTCGTCCTTGCGAAGGGCGAAAAAGCGGACGAAGCGAAAGCTGCGGGCGCGGATTTCGTCGGCGCGGAGGAAATGGTTCAGAAAATTCAGTCCGAAAACTGGTTCGACTACGACGTCATCATCACCACTCCCGATATGATGGGACTTGTCGGTCGTATAGGTAAGGTTTTAGGACCTAAAGGCTTGATGCCTAACCCGAAGTCCGGCACCGTCACGATGGACGTTGCCAAGGCGATTAAGGATACCAAAGCGGGCAAAGTCGAGTATAGGCTCGACAAGAACGCCATTATCCACTGCGCTATCGGCAAAAAGAGCTTCGGCAAAGAGAAAATCAGAGAGAACTACGACGCGCTTATGGAGGCTATCGTCAAGGCGAAACCCGCCGCGGCGAAAGGTCTTTATATAAAGAGCGTGGCGCTCGCAAGCACTATGGGTCCCGGCGTTAAAATTGCCGCTAAATTTTAGTTGACAAACGCTACGGGAAAGTAGTATAGTAATAAGGTAAAAAATATTTTTAGCCCGAGACAGTAGGTTTTTAATATGCGGATAGCCGCATTCCCACCGAGGCGGAATAGAAAAAGGCTTTTATATCAGGATATAAATTTGCCCTTGCGTTCCGTTTTCGGGGTGCGAGGGCTTTTTTATCAAAACAAGGAGGTAAACAATGTCGGCAAATTTTGAAGCGAAAAAACTCGTTGTAGAAGACATTAAAAGCAAAATTCAGACGGCAAAATCCGTCGTATTCGTGAAATTCGTCGGTCTCACCGTTGCTGAAGACACCGAACTCAGAAGAGAATTCCGCAACAACAACGTCGAATATAAGGTTCTCAAAAACACCCTTATAAAGCGCGCGTTCAACGACCTCGGAATCACTTCTTTCGACGACGACCTGAACGGTCCTACGTCGGTAGCGTTCGGCGCGGACGAAACCGCGGCGGCGAAAGTCATCGTCGAAGCGGCTAAAAAGTACGAGAACAAGGTTGCGGTTAAATGCGCGTACGTCGAAAACGAAAAGGTTGACGAAGCGGGCGTAAAAGCACTCGCGGCAATGCCCTCGAAAGAAGAACTCATCGCAAAAATGCTCGGCTCTTTGCAGGCACCTATCGCGAATTTCGTGGGCGTGCTTTCGGCAATGCCGAGAAGCCTCGTCATTGCGCTTAACGCAGTGGCGGAGAAAAAGGCACAATAACTCATATCGGGCAAGTGCCGCCCGAAAAAACAAAAAAATATATTAAAAAAGGAATCTATGGAGGATAGAAAAATGGCAGACATTCAGAAAATGTTAGAAGAAGTAAAAGGTATGACGGTATTGGAGCTTAACGAGCTCGTTAAAGCTCTCGAAGAGGAATTCGGTGTAAGCGCGGCTGCTCCCGTAGCAGTTGCCGCTGCTCCCGCTGCGGCTGCGGCTGCTCCCGCTGCGGAAGAGAAGACCGAGTTCAAAGTTTCCATCAAGGAAATCGGCGACAAGAAAATCGACGTTATCAAAGCGGTAAGAGAATTCACCACTTTAGGTCTCGGCGAAGCGAAAGCTCTTGTAGAAGCGAAAGGCGTAATCAAAGAGAACGCTACGAAAGAAGAAGCGGACAAGATGATCGCGCGTTTCAAAGAAGCCGGCGCGACCGTCGTTGCGGAGTAATTTCTTTCGGGAAACGAAAAATTAAAAAAGAAAACCGAGGAGGGACGAAGTCCTTTCCTCGGTTTTTGCTTGTTTTTCGTCGTTTGCCGCGCCGTCGGGCGGGCAGGGCAAAGCCGTGCGGAGTGACGGAGCGAGGAGGAATGCCGAAGCGAGGGGGCATGACGACGGCGGGCAATAATACGGATGCAACGGCACGTTGCCGGTGCGATTTATAACGCCATATTTTCGAGGACCAGCTTGTCGAAGTCGATTTTTTCCACGAAATCGTCCTTGTCAAAACGGACGACGTTGTATTTGGCGTAGTTAAAAAGGTGCGTTTTTATAAGTACGGGGGTGGGGATATCGAGCGTTTCGCAAATATCGCGGACGTACTCGAAGAACGCGGAGTAGTCCGTCGTACCCTCGCGCTCGTATACGCACTGTTTTTTTATTTTGCCGTCTTTAAGGGTTTTCGCCCAGATTTTAATCATATTTTGCCTTTAAGGTTTTGGTTGTTTAGTATTTTTGTATTTTCTTTTTTGCGAGAGGGGAAGAACTGTTTTCCGCACGTGAGTGCTTCGTAGCACAGCGGAGAAGTGTCCGTTCTTCCCCTCTCTCGCTCTCCCTAATATGAAAACTCCTCAAAACCCCGCGTACTTTTCGCGCATATCTCTTACTCTCATTGCCCCTTATTCTTTAAGGGGCAGAAGGCAAGGTAACGGGGCATTTGCCGTATACTGTTTGTAACCGTGCAGAATGACACAATGGGAAGAACGGGCATATAACAAGAAGAATTGAAATAGCCCCTCATCAGTCGCTCTTCGCGACAGCTTCCCCCGAGGGGGGAAGCCTTTATTTTAGATAATTTTTCCGTGTCGGAACGGCGATGCCGCTCCGATGCCGCGGCGTTGCCGTGCAGAATGACGACGGGGGCGTGGGCAGGTCAAAGCCGCGCAGAATGACGACGGGGGGACGTTCCATACCCCCCCCATCATATCACAACCTTAAATTTTCGGGCAGGTATTTAGAATTGATAAGATGCGTCCAAGTGGCGTTCTGCCTGTAGGTGGAGGGCGTCATGCCCGTGAGCCTTTTAAAAGTCCTCGAGAAGTACGCCATATCGTCAAAGCCCAGCATCTCGCATATTTTACCGAGCGATTTATTGTTCTGCTCTATGAGCTTCATCGCCTCGTTTATCTTGATTTTTAACAAATAATTCACAATGGAATCGTTATAACACCTTTTAAACACCCTGCAAATGTGCGGCACGCTGTAATTAAAATGTTCGGCTAATTCTACGAGCGACGGGTTTTCCGTGTAATGCGTTTTCAGATACTCGAAGATTTCCGTCGCGAGGGGGTCGGTATCGTGCAGGGGGGGGGGGCGCTGTTTTCAGCTCTTCGTTCTTCAAATCCTGAAGAACGAGAAGCATAAGCAGTTCCACGTTGGCGAGGAGCGCCTGTCCGAAAGCATAGTCCTTTTCCTCTTCGCTCGGTAAAAGCATAAGGTGAAAGGTCGATTCGCTGCAATTTTTGGCGTAAATGCGCAAAACGTTAGACAACAGCTGCTTGCCGAAATCGCTCAACTTGCCGAAGAATAGCGATTCGGGGTAGTCGGTCGCGTCGAAAATTATCGCAATACCCGTGCAATAACACTTATTCGGCTCCATAACGTGATAGAGCATCGGCGGTACGAGAACGTAGTCCCCCGCCTCCATTTTATAGGTTTCTTTTTCGATTTTAGCTACCATCTTGCCCGCGGCGACATAGAAGAACTCGAAGAGGTTGTGCCTCTCGAAAGTCCCCGCAAACTTGAATTTGGGCGCGAAATTGTTGTAGTGAATCGCAAAAAGATTTTTAATCTCGAATTCGCGGTGAAAATCGAGAGGTTCCGCAATCTGCGCCTCTCTTCCCTTTAAGAACTCGTATTTATATGTCTTCATACGCACATAATACAATAACAACCCCTAAAAGTCAAGAAAATGATAAGATAATACAAAAAACACGATAATTTAGTTATAACACCCCCCTGTTTTCGTATGATAAAATGATAATACATAGTAGACGAGAGCGTTTTGTCGCGCCCTTTTTTCGGGCATAGCGCATCGCGACTTTGTCTCATAACGGTATGTATGGAGGTTAATATGATAAAATCCGTAAAAGGAAAATTAGTCGCGGCGTTGTCTGCGATATTCGTAGTCGCCTGCTTGTGCTTCGGCATATCGACGATCTCGAATAAAAGCTCGGCTTACGCGGCTCCTGCGGAGATAGAGCTGACGTATGCTCGATACGATTATCAAAATAATCTTACGCGCTATCTTATTTATTTAGATACGGATCAGACGTCGCTTGCCGACGAGTATTGGGAAAATAACACCGCAAAGCTTATTTCCGCGGACGGTACGCAAAAGGATATTCACCCGAATATTGCAATAAGCGGTACGCAGCTTATGCTTCTTATAAACTATAGCGACTTGGAGGAGGGCGTGACCGAAGCCGATAACATCGGCGGACCGTACGTCGTCTATTTTGCCGCGGGGACGAAGATAGGCAACGCTCAAACTTGCGTGCTTAAAAACGACGTCGCGATTTGCATTAATGGCGGAGTCGTGAAAGGACTTACCTCTATAGACTATGTTAAGACCGGCGGCGGAATACAAGAAAATAATAGTAGATATATAGTTCAATTTTCGGGCGCGCCGTCCGCTTGGACAGATTACGGGACAATTCCCGTCAAAATAGACGGTGCGGCAAAGAGCTTGGAGTTCGTGGCACTCGGAGACGGAGGAGAATTTGCCGCGCTCTTGCCTTTCACCGTTTGTGCAAAGGATACGGCGCATACGATAGAGTTTTTCCCCGTGACTACGACTAAAAACCCCGCGTATTTCTTTAAGAACAATTTGACGTTATATATCATAAAAAACACCAACGAGATAACGGACGGTTTACAGAAGGGCATAGCGCTTGAAGGGGCTACCGTTAAAATGGGCGGCGAATATACAAATGCCTATTATGCCTTTGACGGCAGTTGGACGGACGCGGGCTGGTTTGTCAATAACAAAGAGACGGACGGAGATATCTATGTCAAATACAATATAGAAAGCGAATCGAGGACTGCGGGCGGCGTATACGGCGCGACGAGACTCATAAGCGCGGATCCTACCGCACAATGGGCTGTTACGCACGGTATAATCGACTTTTTTGCTAACGGTACGGATTATACTTGGAAAAAAGGCTATACCAATAGCGATGAAATAACCCTGCATTACAATGCTGCCACGCATAGAAGGACGGCGAACGGTAATATGGTATGGGGTTACCCATTTACCGAAACTGCAAGCATCAAATATACCGACGAGGGCGGCAACGCGGGCGTAACGACCGCGTACGAAGCTACGGACGCAACGGGTGATGCAAAATGGTTCGGCGTTGCTTGGGGCGGCGGTAAATACGCGCTCAAAGCGACTATGCAGATTTACGACGCCGACTACAACGACCTCGGCATCAAATGGTCAACGCCTTCG
>CAVDPT010000007.1:0-79787 GCA_963610935.1 Bifidobacteriaceae bacterium
TCGGGGTACGGGCGTACGTGGGAGCGGAGAAACCCACCAACGGAGAGTTCATCGCGCTCATCGCGGATAAACTGCTTTTGGAAATGAGATTGTCGTAGGGGGATAGTATTGGAATTGAGTTCGGTATTTTACCGGGCTCATTTTCAATTTTAAAGATATTCTTTCGTTGTTGTAATAGTTAATAGAGTCGCCGTCCTCACAGCGACTCTATTTTTAGTCTTTCGTAAATTTACTCGTAACCTTAACAGCTTCTCTTTGTTCCTGCGTTAGCGAAACACGATTGTCAAACATCTCTTTCGTTTCCGCATTTAACAAACTCCTGCCTGCCGCCACATCTTTTTTGTTTTCAGTTCAGGCAACACTCAAGAAAATTCTTACCTTGTTATTAGCCTATAATTACGCAAGGAATACCCCATAACTTTGCAAGGTCTGCCATTTCTTCGGCAGTATATTGGTTTGTCAACGTCATATGGTGAGCACCGCCTTCTTCTATCCAGCGTCTTGTTGCCGTCTTAAAATCCGGAAACAACTTCCACATTACGCCCGATACCGGTAATTTCGGCATTTTCTCGGGAGCCTTAACCATTTCTAATTTTTGAACGATCATCTTGAAGTTCGTTCCCATATCAACAATCGATACGGATATTCCTTTTCCCGTAGCGCTATCAAATACCAGTCTTGCAGGAGGTTCTTTTCCTCCGATGCCTAACGGGTGAACCTCTATTTTCGGTCTATTGCTTGCAATCGACGGATCAACTTCTAACATATGCGAGCCGAGTTCCAACTCGTTTCCTTCGCTGTAATCATACGTATAATCCTCCATAAATACGGTCGCGCCCGATTTCCCCGTTGCACCGTATTTTAAGCATGCCGTCATCGCTGAGGTTTTCCAATCGCCCTCTGCTCCGAAACCGACGCCGTTTTTCATAAGATTCTGTACAGCCATGCCGGGTAATTGTTTCAATCCGTGCAGATCTTCAAAATTAGTTGTAAAAGCGTTCGCGTCGTGATCCTTCAAAAATTTTCCGATTGCGATTTCATACTTAATTTGTTCTTTTACGCTATCGGTATTATCGGTATTTAAAGTGTAAATCTTTACATACTCATTAAACTTGTCGTCTATTTCTTTATCGCTGACCTTTGCGACGTATTCCACTAAATCGCCTATGCCGTAATAGTCTACGCTCCAACCAAACTGAATCTGTGCAGAAACTTTGTCACCGTCGGTTACGGCAACGTTACGCATATTATCGCCAAAACGACATACTTTAGTCTTTTCCGCATAATCCCTGACGGCACACAGCCTTGCAAAAGAGTATACTTCTTCGAGCACGCTTTTATCTTTATAATATCCCGACACGACTTTTCTTTTCAACCCGAGCCTCGCGCAAACATGCCCGAACTCTCTGTCCCCGTGCGCTGCCTGATTGAGATTCATAAAGTCCATATCGATCGTTGCGTATGGCAATTTATTGTTTATCTGGGTGTGTAAATGCAATAAGGGCTTATTAAGTTTTTTAAGTCCGTTAATCCACATCTTCGCAGGGCTGAACGTATGGCACCAGACAATTATACCGATACAGTCTTTTTCAAAATTGACCTTGTCGATCGCTTCTACTATCTGATCGTTATTTTTAGTTGTTCCATAGTATTTTATGGTTATCGGATTTCCTTTATCGGCATTTAAATAAGACGCGATTTCCCGGCTGTCTTTATCAACCTGAATAAGAGTATCTTCGCCATACAAATCCTGACTTCCGGTGATAAAATACATGTATTTGTTTTTCATTTTATTTCTCCTTTCTGTCCGTAATATGCATTTTTTCCGTGTTTTCTGTTGTAATGTTTATCTAAAAGGTTTTTATCAACCCTTTTGATTTTTCCGTTTATCATCTGCGAAAATAACGCCATTTTTGCGACTTCTTCTAAAATTATCGCATTATGAACCGCCTCTTCCGGCGATTTCCCCCAAGAGAACGGACCATGATTTTTCACAAGAACCGAAGGTATCGCATTATAGTCTATATTCTTATCCTTAAAGGTTTCCGTTATAACCTTGCCCGTATTTTTTTCATATTCGCTTTCGATTTCTTCTTTTGACAGCGGGCGAGTACAAGGCACGTCTCCGTAGAAAGTGTCTGCGTGAGTTGTTCCGTATGCGGTAATGTCTTTACCTGCCTGAGAGAACGACACGGCAAAAGTCGAATGCGTGTGAACGATTCCTTCCACACCGTCGAAATTTTTGTATAACCACAAATGAGTCGGGGTATCGCTCGAAGGTCTGTATTTCCCTTCGACAACGTTTCCTTCCATATCGACAACGACCATATCTTCCGCTTTCATCGTTTCATACGAAACTCCGCTCGGCTTTATCACAACAAGTTTCTTTTCTTTATCGAACCCGCTGACGTTTCCCCAAGTGAGAATTACAAGCCCACTCTTAACCAGTTCGATATTTTGTTTAAAAACTCTTTCTTTTAATTCTTCTAACATACTTGCCTCTAATCGAATTTTTTAATACAGGTTCTTTCTACGTCAAGGCATTTTACAAACCAATCGAAATATTTGTCATATCCCGCGACGTCGTCGGCATCAGGTTTTACGGTAGTAACTTCTGCACCCTTGAATACTTCTTCGTCTAAAAAATCTTCTAACTTCGGATAATCGTTTTTATAAGATAAATATCCGGCTAAAAGAGCCATACCGAAAGAACCGCCCTCCGCGGCGCTTTCCGTTACGCTGATCGGAATATCAAGCGCTGCCGACAGAAAATTCTGTGCAACGCCACGGGTTTTGAATATCCCTCCGTGCCCCAACATTCTGTCTACTGCGACGTTTTCGTCTTTCAGAATATTCATACCGACTTTAAGGGTAGAAAAACAACTATATATCTGCGCCTTAAAAAGGTTTGACAAATTGAACTTACTGTCGGCTTTTCTGATTAAAAGAGGCATTCCCTCATCCGTTCCGGCAATTTGCTCTCCCGAATGATAATTGATCGATACAACCTGCCCGGCATCGGAATCTCCTTTGAGAGAATTCAGGAAAAGTTTGCTGTACATAGTATTCGTATCGATGTTTATACCGAACAACTCGTTATATTCTTTGAAAATCTTTATCCATGCATTCAATTCGGTCGTGCAGTTGTTGCAGTGAACCATCGCCACGCTATCGCCTGACGGGGTTGTTACGATATCGATGAACGGATAAACCTTCTGCAATTCTTTCTCCAATACCACCATCGAAAAAATAGACGTACCTGCGGAAATATTGCCCGTCCTGACCTTAACGGAATTGGTTGCGACCATTCCCGTTCCCGCGTCGCCCTCCGGCGGACAAAACGGAATACCTTCGGATAAATCACCGTCGATATCGAGAAGTTTTGCCCCCTCTTTTGTCAATTTGCCGGCAATATCGCCGGTAACCGACACTTCGGGAAGGATATCTTCCGTTTTAAGGTTACATCCGGCGGAAGAAAGCAATTCGTCAAAAGACTTTACCATTTCGGCATTATACTTTCTCGTTTTGGAATCTATCGGAAACATACCGGAAGCGTCTCCGATTCCCAGAACAAACTCGCCCGTAAGTAAATTATGAACAAACCCCGCAAGAGTATTGATGCGGTATATATCCTTAACGTGTTCCTCTTTGTTCAGTATCGCCTGATACAAATGTGCAACGCTCCATCTCTGCGGAATATTAAAATTAAACTTTTCGGTCAGAATCTTTTGTGCCTCTTCGGTCGTCATATTCCGCCATGTTCTGAACGGCACCAGAAGATTGCCTTCTTTATCGAACGGCATATACCCGTGCATCATTGCGGATATACCGATAGACTTAAGTTTTTTTAACGTCACCCCGTAATCTTTATAAACGTTTTGTTTGAGGTCTTTATAGCACCGTTGCAAACCTGTAACGATATCGTTCACGGAATACGTAAAGATACCGTTTTCGTATTTGTTTTCCCAATCGAAAATACCGTTTGCAACTATTTCGAACTCTTCGTTTATAAGCGTCGCTTTTATTCTCGTGGAGCCGAATTCTATCCCCAGAGAACACCTGTCTTCTGCTATTTTTTTCAATTTTAACCTCTGTTTATCTTACTATACTTTATTCGAAGCCCCACTTCCATTTTCCGACGTCGTCGTTACTCTCTCAGAACATCGGACGCCGCCATTAAAGCAGTAGTATGTTCGTAGGAATAATCAACGTCCCGAGCGTAACACAGTCTATTGAGCTATGGTCAGGAACCGACTTGCGGTTAATCCCAAGTTCCATTCTCTTATACAAGAGTATGAACTTTAATTTAACTTAAAACAACTTACACACTTTTCTTGACATGCCCACGAAAATTTCGCCGCGCCTAATATACAGTTCTTTTTTACCTGTCAACAGTCAATAAACCGTTCTTTGCAAACATTTCGCAAATTCTTGCCGTACGCATATCTTTACTTTCGTCCGCACCTATATCTCTACCGTGATAAATAACGTACAATTTCCCGTTTTCAATAAGGACACTGTTATGCCCCGTTCCCGTCTCGTTTGAGTTTTGCATAAGCAAAGGAGCATACGTATTATCGTCGGGTTGTTTTTTAAAATTCAATTTTCGCAAATCGTTTTCTTGAGAATTGGCATACGCATATCCCACAAAATAATACTTGCTTTGATAACAGTTAGCCGAGTACATGACGTAATGATCGTCTCCGATTCTGAAATAAAAAGCTCCTTCTATCGTGTACCAATCCTGCCCCGGTTTAAACCTGTCAGCCATAAACATTTCTTCTTTGAGAGTAGGTTTAACCACGGGAACGGGCTTGCCTTCTACCGTAAACATATCTTTTAACTTATCTACAACAATATAGGTTCCCGCTTTTTCTGCCTCATAATCGTTGACGGAATAAAAAACATAATAACTGTTGCCGCTCTTTACAACGTGCGGATCGATAGAAAAAGGCTCGACTAAAGTTTTAACGTATTTAAAATCTCTGTCAGGTTTATCGGATACGGCAACTTTTAACGTCTGCATATGAACGTCGTCGCACTTTTCAGGACGCGAAGAATAATACATATAGAATTTATCTTCAACTTGAATTACGCACGGGGCCCAAAATTCTTTACACCCTTCTTCTCTCAAGCAAAGCCCTAAATACTCCCACTTGTCAAAAGGTGATTTTGCAAAAAATACGGGAACGCCGCCAACCCCGTCCATACCCGAAGCATATATATAATATCCTTTTTCGGTTTTTAAAATATACGGATCGGGTTGTAATGTTTTTTGTGCATTTTCTGTAAACTTGAGTTTCATTTTGCCTCTAAATAAACAATTTTTATTTTGTTATATGAAAAAAATATTGGAATTATTTACAAACGGGCGGTTCTGAATAAACCGCCCGTTTCGGTTAATGGTAATTAATCTTCTTTTTTCTTTGCAAATAAAACTCCTACACCAAATATTGCGAGAACACCTAATACGGCGTACGGTGCACTGATAGACGAATTACAGCCGGACTTGCCATCGCTTTCTTGTTTGCCTTCAACGGTTACTTTAAACGTAGTACTTATATTGGTATCTTTTACGTAAGTTACCGTAAACGTATATTCTCCCGCAACGCTACAGTCAAAGTTTTCCGGTTGCGTTACGATATATTCGCTCGACATTGCAGGAAGTTTGGTTCCGTCCGAATAGCAAAGTTTTACCGTAAGTTTGCTTATATCGAGAGTTTCTCCGTTGGTGAGGTTTGCTATTTTCGAAGCATCGATTTCAATTCCGTTTACAACTACTTCGGGTTTAACCGTAATATCGAAACTCGCTTTAATATCCGGATATGCGCTTATATATACATAGATAGTATACGTACCTGCTATGTCTTTTTTATAATTAGACGTATCAACCGTATAATATGACGTAACGAGGGTTTCTTCAGATTCGTTTATATACGTTACGTAAACTTTTAATTTAGAAAGATTAAGATCCGCGCCAAAGTCTGTTTCAAGATCCATTTCGGACGTATCGAGACGGATCGCCGTAACTTCCTTACAGGGAGTTTTGGTCATCTTCATAAAGTCCATCTCCGAATTTTTGCCCGCATCAAACACAAGTTTAACCGTATGATTGCCTTTAACAAAATCCGCAACCGTAGAAACCGAATCCTTTCCGACAGTTGTCAAAGTAATTGCGTCATTATTGTCTATGATCACTTTGAAAACTTTGCCGGTAGTTTTCGATACGTAGAAAGATAAATCGAACTTTCCCGTTTCCGAAGCTCGTACAAAGAAAGTTACGGTATGATCTTTGTCCGTCGCCATAAGTTTGCGGTCTTTTTCAGGGGTATAGAAGCCTGCAACCCCCTCACGTGTAGAATCGATAACCGTGTATTCGGTTTTGTCTTGATACGTTACGGGCTTGAGATCAAAACTGGAGAACCAACTAACGTATTGTTCTTGTAATCTAACAGTAATCGTGTTGACACCCCGTTTGAGATATACGAGATAGTTGTTGGGGAAATATTCACCCGATTGCATCAGAGCGTATAAGTTTATATCCGCAAATTCTCCATCGTTGACTTTTAACTCTGCAAAAGCAAGCGAGTAATTATTCGATTCTCCAAAATGTCTAAGAACAAAGTCCCCCGCCGCACCGGTGTTGTTGATCGTGAGAGTCAAAGTCATTTGTCTGTTTTCAAATTCACCGGCGCCGTTGCTTCCGAACACATAGCCGTTACCTATCTTTCTATCTTCAAATATATAGAAAAGTCTGTTTTCGCAAACACCGGTACCTTCGCCCTCTATTTTTGCGTATTCATACCAAGAAATTGAGTCTACTCCGGTTGACGGAATTTCTAATGTTTTCCCTTCATGAGCTAAGCCTTCGGTAATTTTTGCAAGCGAATATTTTGCGCCTTGAACGGCTGTATAATCGTTGCCGACGTACGAAACGTTGACAACGTCGCCGTCGACGGCAATCTTATATTGTTCCGCGCTTAAAGCATTTTCCTGTTTAACCCCGTCAACAACCAAATATACTACTAATCCTTCTACTGTTGTAGGTTTCCAACCGGGATTGTATGTTTTTTGAACGTTGGAAGTATCAAGTTCGATACGTATGCTCGAATTTTTAACAAGCGAGAAGGCGTCTATCCACCAGTTAGACATACCGGACGCACCCTCTGTTCCCTCGTCAACCACAGCACCGTCTTTTACATAAACAAGCGAGGTTTCAAGGCGGATTGTATTATTACCCTCTTTCAATGCCAATTCAATTTCTTCCCAAGCGAAATTCCAGCCTGCGCTTACGTCAAAGGCATAATAATCTTTGCCGTTAAACTTCAAAACTTCGTCATTTAAAGTAATTTTTACACGGTTAGAAAGATTAGAACCGGACATCTTACGTATACCGAAAGTATACGATCCTGCTTCTTCCGCATAAATCACATAATCGGCATAACCCGTTTTACCGTAGTCCGCAGAATTATCCTGTGCGTTAAGACCGACATTCCCATCAAAATATCCGCCTATCTTATTCCATGTGCCGGCAGAATATTCTTTTGTAGTCGCTGCCTTCGCAGGTGCAACCCATTTATATTCGGGAGCAGTATCAGAAAAAGCAAAGCTTAGATACCAACCTTGATAATTCTCGCCGGTTGTCAATACGATAGTGTTAAGTCCTTCTTTTAAAGTTATTTTTATAACGTGCGGACGGGAATAATTCGCCTTATTACCATCTTGTGCAAGCTTAAAAGTAAACGCATCTTCCTCGTTTATTTTAACGCTTAACGGTTCGTTAACGCTTGTGTCTTTTATGTAGAGATACAAATACGAGGCGCCGGCAACGGAAGAATTGACATTGATCGTCATTTTTAAATTACTTCTGTTTTCCCGAGCATTGCTACCTATAGCCCCTGCGCCCTTACCGAAATCCACGTCGTGCGGCGTACTTTTCGCATCCATCGCATAAGCAATGGTTTTTTCAAAGTCAGCAGCAGATTTGTCAGTTTCAAAGTCGGCATAAGTCTGAATTGCGTATTTACCTGTAGTCGTTCCGTCATAATCTATAACTCTATAATTGTCGTCAGGCGATATCGCAAAAGAGTCGTACCAACCGTGATAATTTTCGCCGGTAGTCAAAGTTACAGTATTGATACCCTGCGCCAAAGTAATTTTTATTATCTGAGGTCTGAAGAGCGGTATGCCTAAATTAGTCGAATAGCCTTCGTCCCTAAAAGTATGCGTAGACGGTTCACCGTCGTTAACCTTTACCGTTAACGTTTGTCCGGCGCTTGTTTCTACGTTTAAATAGATATATGCATCACCTTGAACGGAAGAATCTATTGAAAGAGTCATTACAAAATTACTCCTTCCGTCAGTAGTATTGCTTCCCATTCGGTGCGAGCCTTTGCCTTGATCTGCATAAGCAGATTCTTCTCCTATAATCCAAGCTCTTCCTGAAAGCCCTGCATATGCCTGAATACCGTATCTACCCGTGTATGCGCCGTTATACTCGACAGTCACTGCTTGCGTTGCAGTTGTTTCTTGATTGCAAGCGGTAACGTCGTTATAAGAAGCTGCGTCCACCGAAGAAAAAACAGTGATTCCTGCAGCAAAGCAGAGCGACAGTGCCAGCATTCCGATCAAAATAATAAATTTAGACCTTGTTTTTGTTTTCATTATTTGTTTCCTCCTTTTAACTTTAATCCGTTATCTTACAAATACGCAATAGCTCTTTGCGCACGTCGTAAGTGCGAAAATGCCATATGGCATTTGATTGATACAAATTAAAGTTTGTAATGATTTTTTATCACATTTCACGGCTGTGAATCACCGTCATTTCAAAAATTTTTCGGCATATTCTTCTGCGTCGCCGATAACTTCCATAATTTTTTCGGGCGCTTTTTCTATCGTATCGTCCATTATGGTTAAAGTGGGAATTACCCCCTTTCGCAACGGTAATCTCGTAGGAGTATTGTTTACGCCCGTTTCAAAAACGCCGTTTCTGTGATTGGCAACGTCTCCCAAACATAAATGCCCGAAATATCTGTTATACTCGTCATAGAAAGGGGCATAAGGAGTATCGTGCCAAAGCATTTCCGTGTCTCTACCCGCGCCGCATTGTGAGAACGGGAAAAATTTACCTAATGCGTCAAACCAGCCTTCGGTTCCTATTAAAAGTTCAGGAAATTTTTCATGCAGGCGCGTTGCTATCTGCTCACAACCTTCAACCGTCGAATTGACAGGATCGTTATGATAAATAGCCGCCAAATCTAAAAACACACCGTCCATACCGAACTCGCTTATTCCCTTTTCGAGCTCTTCAATAAGTCTGTCTTGCCAAAGTTTGGCTCCCGGGTTTAAGCCTACTCCGCAACCGAGATTATAACTTCTCGACGTATCCCAATCGCAAGAATTTACTCCGTGCTTATAATAATTAGGTCCGCGGTAACGGGAAGGCTCTCCCCATACGTCGAATCCCGGCGTATTGGGGTTTGCTCCGTTAATCATAAACATGGGCATAACATGATAACCGACACTATGCGCATAGTCCATCAATTCTTTAAAGCCAACGCTGCCGCCCATACGCTCGTCGGGGGTATAATCACAATATTTGTAATAATATCTTCCGTCGAAACCGGGAATATACACGAGAACTCTTTCAGGATTTATTCTTTCGGCAAACCACATAAGTTTTTGCTTTATTTGAGCATAGTCGTTAAAAATATAACCGCTCCAATGCATACCATGTATCGAAAGAACTAAACTTATCTTCCTCGCCCATTCGGGAATATCTTTTCGGCTTTCCCATTTTTCGAGATTGTACGCTTTTTCTACGTGAATCCTTTGTTCTTCAAAAATTTCGTCTACAGACGGGCAAGTACCGATTTCCCATTCGGGAATATCTATTCTATTACCCATCTTTCTCGCGTCTTCTTCAAAAATCATTTCTACGACAACACCGTCTAATTTACGTACGTAAAAAGTTTTAGGACGCACAACTTTATCGAGCGATCGATAAAAATAAGTTTTACCGGCGTCATCAACTATCGTAATCAGAGGTGTAAACAAATCGTCCCAGCCGTTGGGATAACGATATATTATGCCGTTTTCGCTGATCTTTTCGTCATAACGCCTATGGGCAACCACTTTGCCGTCGGGTTGATTGTAAAGTTTGATTTTTGCCCGTAAAATTTTTTCGGGACGACGCGCTTCGCCTTTAAAAATCAATCTTTCGCCCTTTCTAATTACGGTAAGATTAAATTCGCCCTCGGCTTTTTCTTGTCCGCCGGCCCAAGTCAAACCGTTGCAACGCAACTCGAATTTGTTGTCGGTTACGTTTACGGAGCAACAGTTTTTATCGAGATCGTAACGGTTGGTATTGGTAAAAATTTCTAACGAAAATTTTTGCCCGCCGAACTCGAAAACAGGATTGCTCACTTTAAAAAACCATTCATGCAACATTGTACGTACTCCTTAAAAAGTTACATTCCCGGCAAGTATTTCGATTTTGTCGATTTGAATATCGTAATCACTTGCAAGTTCGAGTTTCACATTATGAGTTCCCACTCCGGCGGAAAGTTTTACTTCCACAAAATTCCCTTCGTTAAAAGTGCTCGATTCGCCTTGCGCAACGAGAGGCAATGTAGCGACTTTTTTCCCGTCGAGCGAAATTCGCAACTTCGCGATTTCCATCATTTCGTCTTTATTGCTGTAATAAATACGGAAAATCTGATAACCGTTTAAACCCGTGAAATCTGTGCGTATTCCTCCGCCGGAAACAAGGTTTACCGCTTTACTGCCCGAAGCCGATTTGTTTTTAACAATTTTGCTGTCAGTACTCATATAACAGTCTTCAGCCTCGTACGATTGCGTACGTGAAGCGTCTATCTTTGTAGTAATATCTTCGATAGCCAAATCGTCTATAAACATTGTAAACAATTCGCCCTCTTTAACGTCCGAAAACCAAATTCCGAGTTCATAGTCGGTACCGTCTGCCACAAATACAAGTTCGGCTTTCATATGTCTGCCCGAAGTTGTGAGCGAATTTACAATCGAGCGATACACGGTGTTTTTACCGGCGGCATAGAAACGAAACTCTCTGTCGTTTAAGCCGTTAACCCAAATTTCGGCACGGTAAGTATGCCCTTTTATTAGTTTAACGTCTTGATAAATTTTTGCATCAGATTTATCTACAACGTCTATCATTGCACCCACTTTTCCGAGATGCGCATTTGACGTTACGGTACCGAAATAAACGTTTCCGTTATCGTCTTTCATTTTCCAACCGTTTGTCGTACCGTCTTCAAAACTTGCGTTTATCACGGATACCTGATCGATAGCCCTTATCTCTTGAACGGGAATATTGTAAACGTTTCCTTCAACAGAACCGCCCAAAGATTTAATCTGCGCTTCAATATTCGATACGGTAATATCGGCTATTTGTTGAAAAGTAAGTCTGTTGGGAAAGTTTTGCGCACAGTATGCGAAAGCCCCCCAATAAACACCCGTTTCGTTTGAATTTGCCCCAGTATAATTATAGTACACGGAATCTTTATTCAAGTACGAAGTATATTTTTCAGGCAACGCATCGTAACCGTACATAGCGCCTACTATACCTCCTACCGTTGCAGCAGTACAGTCTCCGTCAAGCCCGCAGAGAGACGTAATTTTTAATGCTTGTTCGAAATCGGTTTTACCGTCTTCAGTTGCATAAAACAAACCTATAAAAATCATGCCCGCGTTTGCGTTTATCGAAAATCCGGCAGTATCCGAAATGTTTATAAGTCTGCAGTTTACGGCGCGCTTAACAACATTTACACACGTCTTACGCCAATCCATACCGTCTTCCCAACAAGTTTTTACAAACTGATACATCTCGTAAATTTCGTTATAATGATCCATGCTCTCAAACGCTTTTTCCATAACGACGGTTGCGTCGTCATACTCATAAGCAAGGCTCTGCATTAACGCAAGAACTCTGCCGAGATATAACGAAAGCGCATCGCCCTGCGTTGAGCAAAACAGATCGGCATATGCTTGACAAGTTTGATACATATAGGGAAACGTAAGCCCGATCATTTCGTTTTCTATCCAGCTTTCAGTTACCCAATATCCGGCATTACCGAAAGCGCTTTGCCCGGTAAACGGAGGAACGTAACCGTAATTTCTGATAGAGGAAGTTACCGTTTCTCCCCCGCCGACATCGCTAACGCCGTAATAATCCCAAGCAGCGGCAATATCTTCTGCCCCGATATCGGGACCATAATCGCGAAATATAAACTGATTTAGAATATCTACGTGCATATCATCGTCCGAATAAACTTTCCCTTTTTCTACACGGGGATCGTTGAAAGGTCCTAAAAGGTTATTTGTACCGATGCTGCCCGCGCAAATTTGACCGTTAGGCTCCCAATACTCGTCCCCTAAAGCAACCAACGCTATCGTTCCGTCTACAGCGGTTGCGTTTAATTCTTGCCAATTCGAGTTATTGGCGGTAGTACAATATTCAAATCCGCTGCCGAGACCCAAAGCACAGCCTATCCACGCGCCCAAAACCGCGTCTGAAATATCTTCTTTAGAATAGGTTGCAGTCTGAACTTCTCCCCTTTCGTAAACAGGAAGAGAGTTCTTTTTATTACAACCAAAAGAAGAAAAAGCCAAGGCGGCGACAATACCGCACGAAAGCAAACACTTAAACAACTTTTTAAATCTCATCTTTTTTACTCCTTATTCTTTTACTCCCGAAAGAGCAATTCCTTCAATAAAATATCTCTGTGCAAAAACAAACAACAAAACCGTGGGTATCATTGCAATGCAACAGCCCGCCATTTGTACGCCCCAACGGGTTCCGAAAGTATCGTTGAGCATCGAAAGCATTTGTTGCAGCGTTTTTAATTCTGTATTGCTCGTAATATAGAGCATTGGACCGAGATAATCGTTATAACCGGCCAAAAAACCGAACATAAAATTTGTTATAACTACGGCTTTAGAGAGCGGAAGTTCTATGACCCAAAAAATGTTCCACCAATTCATACCGTCCACACGGGCAGCGTCTTCCAATGAACTCGGAATACCCATCATTAATTGCCTTGTGAAAAATATTGCTCCCGCACCGCCGAAAAGCCCGGGTACCATTAAAGGCGCCCACGTATCAATCCAGTTCAGTTTGCTGTATATGATGTATGAAGGAATCATACCCATAACGCCGGGGATAGCCATTGTTGCAACGAGAGCGAAAAATATTTTATCTCTGCCCGGAAAGTTTATTTTCGCAAATGCAAACGCGGCAAGCGCCGCAGTCAAGCACCCTACGATTGTCGTAGGTACCACGGTTATTAAACTGTTGAAAAAACCGCGAATAACGTTTACGTGCTCGTTCACGACAAAAACGTCTGCATAATTTGAAAAAATCCACTTTTTAGGCATCCAACTTATGGGATAGGCAAAAATTTCTCCGTATTCCTTAAAGGAAGTGCTCAACATCCAAAAGAAAGGCAAAACAAAGAAAAACGCACCGATTATAAGAAGAGCATAAACGACGGTAACCGTTATAAGTTTTTTAGCCGAAGAACGCAATCCTTTTTTATTATTTTGCTTAATCATTAATAACGCACCCATTTTTTAGAAACCTTAAAGTTAATGCCCACTATCGCTATAATAATTAAACCTAAAAGCCACGACAAAGAAGCGGCATACGAATAATCGTAATCGTAACGCGCCGTGAACGCTACTTGATATATATATAGCACGGGCATCATACTCGCATTATCAGGTCCGCCGTCCGTCATTAAACGGTAACGGGCAAAATCTTGCATGACTCCTATTAAGGAAGTAATCAAAATATAAAAAGTTGTGGGTGATATAATAGGAACCGTAATATGAATAAACTTCTCCCAACCGTTGGCGCCGTCTATGTCAGCCGCTTCGTAATACTGCGTCGGTGCGTTTTTAAGCGCGGCGATATACATAACCATGCTGCCGCCTATACCCATCCAAATACCCTGTATTATCATAGAAATCATTACTACGGATTGATCGGTAAGCCAAGCGATTTTACCAATACCGAAAACGCCGAGCAAATCGTTTAAAATTCCGAAATCGGTATTGTAAACCCATTTCCAGACCATTGTAACGGCTACGGAAGAGCACATACTCGGGATAAAGAAAAGAACCCTGAAAGTAAGTTGCCCTTTTACGTTGAAACACAACAAAAAGGCTATCCCCAAAGCCACCGCTATCTGAACGAGCAAACCGGCAAGCGCAATTAAACAATTAAGCAACGACCTTCCGAATATCGGATCTGTAAAAGCTTTTAAATAGTAGTAAAATCCAACAGAATTCATTTCTCCTGTAAAAAAATTATACTGATTAAAAGACATTATCACCGAAAAAATTATCGGAATAAAACTGAACAAAAGAAAACCTATAATCGGAGGAGCGATAAAGCAATATCCCGCTATCAAGTCTCCTTTTTTATAATATTTTGTTTTAAGTCTTTTTTTTATCGATGCTCTTGCCATAAATGCCTCACGCGAAAAGTTGCGGGTCGCTCTTTAAAAGGGCATTGTTGACGGCGCGTTCGGTTTTACTCATAAGTTCGTCAACCGTTTTAATGTCATTAGTAAAATACAAATCGAGCTTTTGCTCAAAATCTTCTATCCATTTGGGGCTGGAATAACGGGCTGAATTGTTTACTCGTGCCACTTTTGCAAGATTAAAGAAAATTTGCGCGCTTTCTGCATCCAATTTACTGCCTGAAGGATTTTTGAACATGTCCTCTTCTATAAGAGACTGTCTGCCGGGTACGGCGTAATTGAGTTTTTGCAAAATGCGGTATCCCTCTTTACTTGTAAGAAATTTAATAAATTTCCAAGCCATTTGCGTTTTTTCGCAGTTGCGGCTAATGCAATAACCGATGGTTGAGCACCAGCCTATCGACTCTCCGCGGGTTCCGTCCTCTTTTACCGCTACGGGACAAGGTATACAATAATAATTGACACTTGAAGCGTCGTAACTGGGAACGTTCCAGCGCCCGCTCCAAAACATAGCTAATCTTCCTGTCATAAACATACTCATCTCGTCCTGAGCGGAACTCGAAGATGCGGGCGTATAAGGAGCGCAATAATGTTCCGAAGACGGATCTACCATAGACTTACTATATTCAAAAACTTTTTTAAGCCCCGCGCTCTGCGTATTTAGCTTATGTTCACTCGTTACAATGTCTTCACCTAAAGACCAAGCGTAACTTTCCCAATAAATACGGTTACTTCCGTATACCTTAGTTGCCGACTCATCCGTATGGTCTGTCAGCGCTACGGCAATATCCAAATACTCTTCAAACGTCATAGGATTTTTCTTATCGGTCACGAGAGCGTATTGGGCGTCGCTCAAGCGTCCGTCTTTTTTGGCTGCATCGACCAACGATTTATTTACGAAAATGCCGTTTACACCGAAATCTTTGGGCAAGGCAAAAATTTCGACGTCCTCCGAATCGGTTACCGTGCCGCGAATACCCTTTTTGGTGTCGTATGAGAACATTTCGAGCGCTTGAGGCCAATAATCGGACGTATCGTAGTTTTCTTCGTCAATAAAAGGTTGTACGGACATCAACGCGCCGTTTTTAGCCCAGTTGCCAAAATCAGGAGTTTCTACCTGAATAACATCCGGCGCACTGCCGTTTGCAAGCATCTGGTAGAGATTGTCGTTTGAAGATACGTTGACGGGTTTTACTTTTATTTCGGGATTTTCTGTTTCAAACTGCTTGATTAACATATCCCAAAGTTGCATTTCTGTTTGCCCCCCGTAAACGGCAAAGGTAATTTCTCCCGTATCGGGACCTAAATGATCCATTACGTTTTTGCCATGGTAAGTCCATGTACTTACGGGCTCTTCAGAACACCCCGCAAACATTGAAAGCATAAAACATACTGATAATAAAACTGATAAGACTTTAGTTATTTTTTTCATTTTTATTCCTCCAGAAAATTAAAGATACCGCAATTAATAAAACCAAAGACAAGGCAGGATATGATAAAGCAACCGCACTTGAGCATCCTTTCCCTTTAACGTAACCGTCTTCCTTTTCCTCGGCAAAAAAATCGTCTCCGAATTCGCTACTCCCTCCGGAGGTAACCTTTTCTACAACACCGACATAATACTCGCCTTTTTTTGGACCTATTTCTATATAATCAAGTTCGGCAGAGTTATAATCGGGAACAATTCGCACAAAACTTTCACCGGCCTCCAAGGCAATATCTACGTTTGTTACGGCGCTTTCAACAAAAGTACCAAAGGTTGAAACCACCGGCATTACAGTTTTCGCATAATAATATAAATAACCGTCTATACCGTAGCGACCTACGTACACTTTCCAACTCGCGCCGTCTTCGCTTTCGGTTGCGTAGCGTAAATTTATATTATAAGTGCCGCTTTCTTCAACGGTTACGGGTATATCTACGTATTGAGAAGTAGAATCTAAAGCGCCCACGAAACCGCCACCCGAATATCCGGAACCGTAATCTATGTAAAATTTTCTGCCGCAAGCAGTCGCGTTTATTACGAATCCTTCTTCCGCTTCGTACCGAGTATATCCTTCAGGCACGGGAAAGCCGAGCGAGCCTACGGTTTTATCAACGTAATCCCCCACGCGTTCCCCGATAGCAATAAAGTCAAGTTGCGCGAAACTCGAACCCTTTCTTACCGAAACGGTATTCTCACCTTTTTTTAAGGATATTGTGCAATAAGCGACGGCATCTCGCGAAAAGGCACCCCAACCGAGTTCTTTGGAACAAGTTACTTGAGTATAATACCCTGCATCGTTATAAATGCGAAAACTTGCGTCGGCAAAGCCTTTTCCCATTGCATATGCGACCATCATATTATACTCACCATCTTCTGCGCAATCGATTTCAAAAGCAATACAACTGTTACCGTAATCAATTTGCGCAACAAAGCCCTTGCCTGAAAAAGTACCGTAACTCTTTTCGATGTCAGCACGGGTAATTTGAGCTTCTTCCGCTTCATATTTTGTATATCCTTCGAAAGAATCTGCAATTGTTAAGTCAGCGGAATATACTTTAATTACGCCTGAAGACAACGCGAAAAATAATAAACATGTCGCTGCGGCAATTAAAAAAAGTACGTTTTTTACCGAGATGTGTTTCATTATACATTTTACCCCGTATAATTAAATAGTAGTAGTTTTTAACGTTCCTCTCCAAGAACGACAGAAATTTTATTATACTATAATCTATTATAATAAAGCGTTACGTCGGAATCGGGAACGATAACTCCTTCGTATTTCTGAGCATACGACGAGTCGAGCCAATACCCTTCGACATCTCTGTCTTCTATCGTAACTACGGGCAACGCGTCGCCCGATTTAACGCCGAATACGGTTCTCTCGAGGCCTTCGCTGACGAGAGTAAAGTTTACGCTGTCTTTATCGCACGAAGAAAACGCCGTTGCGCCGCACGCGAACGCTGCGACAACGAGAACCGTTTCCGTATTTTTTAAAAAATAGTTTTTTCATAAAACATCTCCGAAAGATTAGTATTATCAAATCCGATAAGCACGGGAGGCGCGTGTCAACGCGCCTCCCGTATTTTTGCGTAGAAAAAATACGGTTTTCGCCCGCCTTGAGGCGGGCTCTTCCTTTTTTTTTCAATTTTTCGTTATTATGTATCCGTTTTCTTTCCTTTCGCAGACCTCTGCGATTTCCTTCTGCGCGCTCTCAATCACTGCTCCGAGGAAAATCCCCTGTTTCCTAAATAAAGAAGCTGTCTCTTTATCTTTAATCTTTAATGCGACAGCATCTTTCTGTTTCCTCTGATGTTTTTAATGATTTTTTTATTACCTTCTTTTATATTTTAACATCGAAATTTAATAAATCTATATATAATATTCCTTAAAATATGATAAAATCTTCCTGAAGTCAAAATTTTTTTAAATTATTTTTTTTTATTTATTGATTTTCTAAAAGACCCATGATATACTAAAAACACTTTGCGAGGAAAAAACTTATGATCATCAATGTTAACGTTAAAAAACTGGATACTCTGCTGCTTGATTTTTATAGGTTGACAAGGATGACTATCAGCTTCTGGGATCAAGATTTCAACCTATTATCTTATCAACCGCACGACACAATGGGATTCTGCCAGCTGATCAAAAGCTCAAAATTAGGGAATATCCGTTGTCTCAAAAGCGATAAATATCTTTGTATGCTTAGCTGCACCACTAACAAACCGCAAACTCATCTTTGCCACGCGGGGTTATTAGACATCGCGTATCCCATCAAATTTAACGAAAGAATTCTGGGATACATAATGCTTGGTCAGGTAAAGACAAACGAACCGAAAGAAGAACTTGTTACCCGAATAAAAAAATTGAGTTCGGAACTGAATATAGACGAAAAAACATTGTTTGTGGCACATGAAAAACTTATAACATATCAACCCGATATCATTGAATCAGCCATAAACATGTTAAAAATGGCTACGAAGTATTTGTTGCTTTCGGATATAATAATCATTAACGACAATGATAGTATGATCCGGCTAGACAAATATATCCGCTCAAATATTTCCAACAATCTGAACATCCCAACTCTCTGTCGGGAATTAAATATCTCCAAAAATAAACTATATTCTCTCGTAAAAACGCACCTGAACATGACGATAGCGGATTATATACGAAAAACGCGAATCAAGGTCGCAAAGCACCTATTGACCACGACAGATTTGTTAGTTTACGAAGTCAGTAACGCAGTGGGGTTTGCAGAGTATAATTATTTTACAAAAATTTTCAAAAAAGAAACGGGCATGACACCTCAACAATATCGGAAACATTCGCCTCTTTCTCCCCCTTAATTGTAAAGGTACAGGAGTAACACAGCAAGTATTCTTTAACCAACAACCGAAAGATTCGCACGTTATTATTGAGGGGCGTAATATAGAATCGATTTTGTTTGTACGCGACGACATAGAGTATCCTTTTTATAAATGCGTTAAGTCTTTGAAAGTAATTTTAGACCAATCGCTTAAAGTCGAAAGAGTCATTGTCAAGGCAGGCAATGATAATAGATTTTATCCGTTGAATAGCTGTGCAACGAATGATGACAATACTTATGAAATAGATTTGCGGAAAATCAATGCCATAGGAAATGGTTGCCATACTATTTATATTTCAGATAAGGAAACTGTTTAGACAATAGTGTTATTAGCAGGGGTTCAAGTCTGTACAGAATTCCGGTTAACATACTATCGGGTGAAAAATTTGACTTTTCTGTGCAAAAAATAAAATTTCAAGAAAATTTATAAAGTAAAAATCGTCAGTAATTTACTGACGATTTTGTGTCTGCGTTGCCCAAAATAGCTGATTTTATCAGCCGTTTTGAATTTTCTTTTTTCAGTTTTCTCGCTTTTTCCGTTCCGTTTTCGAACCACGCACTTCGCGATTTCAAAGAAGAGATTTCAAATAATCTTCTACGTTTCTGTATTCGATTCCATTTTTCAAAGTTGCATTTTCTCCGCGATAGATGACCGTTCTCTTCGTGATTTTCCCGTATCTGAATTCCGTGTTTTTCAGTTTTTCTTCGTCAATCAAATGCCTGAATTGCTCTTTCGCTTGTTCCTTGCTGTGCTTTACTTCGTAAATTTCACAAGTCGCATTCGCATTATCCGCAACAACCATATCGAATTCGCCGACAGCAAACTGAAGCTGAAAAACTTGCTTTTTCGGATTCGCAATCTTTGTTTCGAGCAACACGATGTCTTCCATCATTCTACCCTTTATATCGCTTAAAATCCGTTCGATAACCGCATTTCTTTCATCTATTGAAAGCTCCTGAAACTCCCCGTCTTCAAGCAACGATTGCACGAGTTCTTTTGCTTGCGAATATCTCATTCCCGGTTGAGTAAAAACGGTTTTGTAGTTCTTTTCACGACCGACAGGCAACGTCTGAATATCGATATCAACCGTTAAATCCAAAGCGTCGAGATACTCTTTAATTTCCCTTCTATGCTCTTCCGAAATCGTTATGGTCTGCTCTTCTCTGTTTCTGATTTCGAGCAGATTCTTAAGCCGCTTAGTAAATTCTTCTTTGTCGATTCTGTCAAGAATATCGTTTTGATTCTGCCTGTCGTTTCGCAAATTCCTTGCCGAAATCCCCAAATCGTGCGACATAAAATCTTTCGTCAGAACGTCTAAAGTGAAACGATGGTTGACGTCTTCGACAACTCTGTTAATCGCGCTTGTTAGTTCGCCTTTCTCGTATAAATCATAAAGCGCGCGGAAATGCCCGCCGTATTGATAACACTTCAAAGAGTGTTGAATGTTCTTTGCGATTGCACTGTCGACGTATTCGTCAACGCTTTTCTTGCTTGCAAACGTGGACTTTTCGTTATAATGAACGCCGCCGAGACTCATCGTTCCGCCGTAGCAAATATACTCGTCGATCCCCTTTATGCCGAGAACCTCTTCAAATTCTCTGTACGGAATAAACGTGGTATGAAGGAAAATGCAACGGTCATATAGCTGCTCGTCTTCGGAAAAGAAGAATCCGAGCGAATCTGTACCCGATAATACGATTTTCATTCCGCACGCGGCAAATATATCCGAAAAAAGCGCAGCGCCTTCGATAAAATCTTCGATGAGCGTTACTTCGTCGATAAACACATACTTGTATTCGTCGTTCATCAGGTATTTCAAGTCCTGATTTATGTCGCTTAAACCGATTCCCGCACTGACTTGAATAAATGCCGTTTTTGAAAAATCTTCTTCATTCATTTCGGCTATAACCTGGCGTATGAGCGTCGTTTTACCCGTGCGCCTTAATCCGTAAAGAATAAAAACTCTATCGCGAACATCCCCGTAAACATAATCGCAAATATTCTTATAAAGACTTCTTTTTTTGTAATTTGCGACTGTCTGAACGTAACTTTTCAAGTTTTCTCCGAGCATTACATCGGTTCTGAAAACGTGCTTTTCTTTTACCTGCTTCTCTGTTTTCTGCGGTTTGGGAAGCATAAAAGTAAGTTCTTTTTCGCGTTTTTGAAGTTCGCGTCTACGCTCTATTTTTGCACGCAATTCTTCGGCAAGTTCGTCATCGACATATTTACTTTTCTTTTTGCCGTTTTCCGTCCATTGAAGATACTGCTTTGTTTTTCCGTTAATCGTCTTTTTCGAGATATACCCTATCGGCAATTCGGATATTTCCTGCCTGATCTTCGATAATTCGTTTTCAAGTTCTCCATATGTGTTCTGCTTCATGCTTCGTTTACCTCCTTCACGTCATTATATCGGCTTCGCAAACCAAAATTTAATATTCTGATTGTTAGTCCCCGCCAGTCGGACATCTAAACTTTCTCTATAAAATTAAGGCTGTATGTGTCTGTAGATCCATTTTCTAAAAATTTTTCAAACAATAATTCCTCCAAAACAGTTTGAATTTTATTTTTTATAGTACGCGCATTCTCTCCCGTGGTCAATATACGTTTTGAAACAATGGCATACAATTCGTCTTTTGAAAAATAGTCTTTATATTCTTCAAACCTATCATCCAACTCTTTACAAACTATTTTGTGAATTGTTGCGCTATCAAAATCTTCAAAATGCACAAACTTATCAATTCGATAGAATATCGGCAAGCCTAACCGTTCCTTCATTTCATCCTCGCTGACATAATTCGAGGTTAATATAATCAATATACCAGATACATCTACTTCATAAACGGCGTCTTTAAATACGGTATTATCAAACAGTGTGTAAAAAACCGAATAAAAGAAATCTGCACATTTATCAAATTCATCGAGAAATACCAAATTAGATTCCCTTTCCAGCAAATCGAAACCGATACTTCTTCTATTGGGTTTATCACCAAATAAGTAATCCCCATTTGCATTAGACTTAAACATTGATAAATGTTGTTCCAATAATTGATTGCCGAAAAATTTCTTGGCTATTTCCCTTACCAGCTCTGTTTTTCCGATGCTACTATTACCATAAAGCATAACCACATACGGTTTTTTTCGTTTAACTGTTGTTAAATAGCGTAGAGTTTTACTTATCTCTACAATAGCATGATTCTGACCTATGATGTTTTCTTTTATAGAAGCAATCCCTTCAATATACTTGGCACTGTCGCGAACAATATCATGTGTTTGAGTAGTAGTATTTAGCGTTATTTCCGAAGCATTCTTCTGATTGCTCAAGAAAAACAGCAGATTTGATGGCGGGTTATGTATCCAAATGGTTGAATCATCTGTAGTCAAATCATAAATTAAGTTGCCCAATCGATCATTAGCTTGCTCTGTTATTCCATGATAATTATCATTTCGAAGAATCATTAGCTTTGCCTTTAACTCGTCGGGAAATACTTGTTTTTTGCCGAGATATGAATCTGAAAGTTTTATTAAATCCAAAAAAGCAACAGCATCGGAAAAATCTTTTATTTGCTCTTGAAAGTACGCTTTAGATCCAATGACAATATTAATTGTTCTCATTTTTCCCTCCACGGTGAATAATACTTGCATAAACAACATCATAGAGAGCAACCTCATCTGATTTTGACTGAGCGGTAGCAGCTCCAATGTCTTCAGTTTCATCATCATTCAGCGAAGGATATAATTCATTCAAAGTTTGCGGAACAATTCCCGTTGACAGATTTTGCATTTTATTGAGTTGTTCAATGAAATTGAAATTCGATTTGGGGAATTTTCCAATGAAAATGCAATAAATTCTTAGACGAGAATTCAACAAGTCATTGCGCTTATAGTTGCTCAAAAATGCCGACGTATTAAATCGAATATAGGTTGTATCATTGATTTTATAATGATCATAGCCCTCATATCCATCCATAACACTTTTGAACTCTTTCGTATCAACATCCTTAATTCCGCCTTTGAGAATACGCATATAATTACCAGCAACTCTGAAAAAAGTTGCTGAATTCTCTATGTCAGATATTGTAACATCCTCAAATTCCGAAAATCCATCTCTAATTTTTTCAAAATCGGAAATTTCGGTGGATGTAACTGTTACCGTTTCATCAATTCTTGAAATATACTCCGCAGAAATCTTACTAGAAAACAAAAATCGCAGACGCGACAAGAATGGAAGTGTTAACTTGATATCTGCTTCAGCTTCAATCTTACTTCCAACGCCCATGGTCGAACTATCGTTTGAGTTAACTACCGTTTGTTTTGTGCCCTTGTTATACTCTTGAAGAATATTTTTTATTGTTTCCTTGTCAAAGTATATTATCTTGTTTAACTCATATCTTTGAATTCCTTTTTTAGGCGTATGGTCTTCTTGTTTTTTATTCTTTCCCATCCTTTTACTCCTTTACCGCAGATGCTAATATATAACTCGTATAGAGTTTGACGGCGGTTCTATTCCGTCCATCTACAGCACCATTATAACCCCTTTCTTTAATTTTGTCAAGGGGTTATGAGGGGTTATATTGTCGAATTATGAAAACAAAAGGCAATTTCCCCGAATAGCATACAAGCGACTACGAATTTGTAGCCGCTTTTTCGTATTATTCGTTTACCAATTCCACTTGATTCAGTTCAAACCAAGTGGCATTTTTTATAACTTCATCAGCATTCCCGTCGCGCAGCTGCACGAAGTTTATTACGTCTTCTTTCGGAAATCCGCCATACCAATAACGCCACCCCATATCGTTATTCGGAATAATGCCGAGATCGTCGTTTCCGAGCAGTTTATCTACTATTTGCCCGGCGTGTCCGAGAAGAACGGGAACACCTTTATCTTTCATCGCGTTATACATACGCACGACTTCCGTCGTCAAACAATGCGTTCCGCCGGAAAGACAAAACCAATATCCGTCGCCCCAAAACAAATACAAATGAATCATCGTATGCGTATGCCCGCAAGAGATTTCCCACATGTGCGAAGGGTTTTCTATCTCCCATTTTTCCTGCGTGCTTAACTTAAACCATTTATCGAAGTCGTCTTGCGAATTCTCGTCAAGCAAACTCATTCCGCCATCACGATCGTCGCCATGACGTTTGAACATTTCCTTAGGCGTCTTTCCTTCTAACTCCTTATAACCTGCGGCGGTATAGCAATAAGAGCAAACTTCGTAATACTTTCCGGAAGACATCCGCTCATATCGCCCCGCCGCCTTTGTCGCAAATAAGTCATTACCGTTCTTGATATGCTTAATGAGTTTATCTATCTCTTTTTCCTTTAACCCGTCCCTATCGTGTTTCTTGCTTTTCGGAACAAGCCTCCAATAGAGTGCGCGGTTGATAAGCCCTTTTCTATTTTCGTAAGGCAATCCCTTTTTAACATAATCGTTATATACGCCTTGTTGCAACATTCCGACTGTGTTAGCGACTATCTGACTCAAAAATTCAAGTATTCTGTCTAACCGAGAGTCCGGAAAGAAATCTCCTTTCATATCCGGGCTTCTGCGCACAAGCACGGCATCGTCAAGAAAAACCATGACGTAACCGTTTTCATTGATGACGCCGATTTTGAACCATACGCGTTTCCACGGAAATTCTTCTTCCATATCCTTTTGAAATTTCTCTTCGGAACAGTCTTCGGGAGCGTAATATTTATTGAATTTTATGTATTGTTTTAGCGTTCCCCTCGGCACGGAAAACCAAAACTCCCAACGCTTGTCGGGATAAGTCGGTTTTATTTTTTCTATTTCGCCGAGTAACTTATTCATCGAATGCAAACTTGCTTCCGTCAATTCTATGTCGTTATGCTTTAATCTGTTCGAGTGATAGATATACTTATATAAATCGACTTCCGAAGCCGACATTTTTATCTGCTTGTCCATTTTTACCTCTTTAAATCTTTATCCGTTACCGACGTCATTCGCCTTTCCAAATTCCGTCCGGTCTCATTTTTGCCATTGTCAAAAGTTGCACCAATGGTCTTTTGGCATTACCCTCCGTTGCTTCCCAATAGTTCTTTGAAACGTCGTCGCCTAACGCGTTTATCGCTTTTTCAAGCAACGGTATGCTTTCAAGTCCCGTCTTCCCGAAAATAGTTTCTATACCGTCCTTACCAAATACAGAATCACGGCGATAAATTTTACTGTAATTATACGTTATATTCAGCCACAGTTCCGTAGTCCCGCCAAGCATAAAAGTTCCTCCGCGCATCATATGCGGAGAATCCGAATGTAACACCTCACCCGTTACCCTATCTGTAAGAGAAATATCCCAACTCATTTTATACCTCTTTTATATATTCTCATCCTCAAGGACAATACAATTTACCCGACCGGAATATGCGGTGCAACCGTCAATTGCAATAATACCGTCCGCATAAAACGGTGAAAAATCGCTGTCCTTGCCAAACTCACTGCACTTTCCTTCAAGCCGACAATGTCCCCACGAACAATGCCAATGCCCACAGACAATCGTTTTATCCTTTTCCGTCACCCCGTAAGAGTATGCAAGCATCCCGTTTATCCACCGAGCTTTTTTCCAACTCGACTCGCCTGCTTCTCGCCAATCTTCTATAGGCGAATAATAATTTGCAGACCAGCCGTGACGATTGTTGCAAGGTATCCACCCGTGAACAAATACATATTTTTTCGTTTCGTAATAATTCAGCATTTTCGGAATAATTTTCGTTAGATACGGCGTTGCGCACAACTTGTTTATAATATCCCTGTAGTCATCCGTAAAAACATCAGTTCCGGTTAAATCGGTAACTGTTTTAACCGTGCCGTTACTCCAGTGGTGCGTATGCTCTATTCCGTATCCAAACAACTGTTTTGCGTCGCGAATCAAATCTAAAATTAAATCTTCGTGATTTCCGCGCACCAAAATTACATCATCGTTCTTTAGAAACTCGCAGATAAAATTTTGCATTTTCACCGATTCCGATCCCCTGTCGAACAAATCGCCGCAAACAATCAATTTATGCGGAGATTTATCCTCAAAAAAACCTTTCTCGGACAAAGCCTGCATTGTTTTACTGTAAAAACTATGCACGTCAGAAATTACATAATATCTCATTCCTTATCAATCCTCTGCTCTTTTGTTTTTAGAATTTCGTCTAACGTAACCGGCGCATAATTCCAATACATACAACCGACGTTATAAATCTGCAAATTATACCCCTTTTCGTTTAATGTTTTTGCGATAAGAAATTCTTCCGTTGCCTCCGCCGTAAAATGCGAATGCCCGTGCAAATGAACGGCATTATATCTATGCCCGTTGTAAAACGGAATAAAATAATGGCTTAAAATACACCGACGCAGCGTGCCGTCGTCAAGCGTAACGCTAATATCGTCATAATCTTTTATTCCTGCAAGTGCTTTCTTTGCCGCCGCATTATGTAAAAACCGATCATGGTTGCCCTTTATTAAAACAATCTGTCCGTTCAAACGTTTTATAATCTGAACCGCTTCGTTTGTTGCGGTTTTCCATATCAAATCACCTAAAACGTAGACAAGATCTCCTTTGCCTACCTTGTCATTCCAACGCTTTATAAGCTCATCGTCCATTTCTTCCACAGTTTCAAACGGTCTGTTGTCAAACCTTAAAACGTTCTCATGCCCGAAATGCAAATCGCTCGTAAAAAATATCTTTTGTCTTTCCATTATCCGTCTCCGAAAATTTCGTCGCAAAACGATTGTAGTTCAATTTTATCTTTCATATTCAAATCGGCACATGCCGACAACTTGTCCGTATAACGTTTTTCAAAAACGTATAGCCTCGACGAAGTAGTCTTTGTATCATCATTATATCGAATCATTTCGGGAAAGCCCCAAAACATAACTCCCACTTTATCCGAATATCGGAAAGCTTCGTCAAGCGCATATTCTAAAAACTCAAACTCTGGTTTTATCGCTCGGATATAATCCTTTCCGTCTTTAATTATTATCTGACGAAACATAGCGACTTTTGCCCTCATATAATATGGATAATGCCAGATATTAACGTGTTTCCATTTGTAGCTTTTCTCATAATGCTCACTTTTGCCTATCAGTCTCACCGGCGTTAAAAATCGACTGCTCCCATACTCAACCGGATGCTCGCAATTTTTATTCCCTGACTTAAACTCCGTAAGCACAGCATAAAGCCCGTCAACGTCATTGCCTATCGATTTATTGTTTCGAATAGCGATTATCAGCTCTTCGATTTCTTCCTGCGTTCCATAATAGTCTTTCCATCCGGATGAAAAGCCGGGACGAGCATAATCTGTAAGCCGAATCCTGTAAAACTGTTTATTCTTCATTATTCTTAAACCAACACTGCAAAAACGGCGTGTTTTTTGGATCGGCACAGAAATACAAGAAATCTCGCGTTATCTCTTCAATCGTCGTGCCGTTTTCTTTACAAATCTTTTGCACTCCGTCGTAAAGTGCCTGCTCTATTTCAAACACTACCTCTACTTCTTCTGCCATAGAATCTCCCATATTTACTATTAGTCTCGCCAAAATTATAGCATAAAAAAAGACCTATTTTCATCCCACTCAAAAACGTTTCAACTTTTAGAAAAATATTTCAATTTTCTGTTTTTGTTGCAACTTTTTGAAAAATGTTTCAACTCGAAACCAACCACAGGTCAACTTTTAAACTACCGGTTTATTGTAATTCAATCCCTTTTAGTATACTTTATTTACTGTTCCGCTTCGTAAAAGCATTTTCCCGCAGTATCTCCCGCAGAGCCTTTACCATATCGATGATAATCCTGCTCTCATACAATGTACACTCTTTAATTTGCTCGGCAAATTCGTTTTCGCACACGTTTTCATGCGTGTTTATACAGTCCGCCAAAATGTAATCTGCCGAAACGTCCAGCGCATTTGCTATATCGACGAGCGTTTCAAGGCTCATGCACTTCAACCCCGTTTCCATATAACTTATGTAACTCGTCGATTTCTCTACCGCTTCAGCTAAATCTGCCTGCGATAAATGCTTCTTTTTCCGTGCCTCTTTCACTCTTTGCCCGATAGTGTAATAGTTAATCATGAATAAACCTCCAAAAAAATATTCATGATTATTATAGCCGTTGCACTATATTTTCGGCAATCGGCTGTTGTGTTCATAGCCAATAGACGATAAAATAGTCATAAGCATAAAATAGGAGGCGGAATATGGACGACGAGAATTCGTTAAAACTAAAAGAAATCGGCAATCGTATTCGCGCCGCCAGAGTCGAACAACACATGAGCCAAGATGCATTAGCGTTCGAGGCGGATTTAAGCCTTAGCACAATGAGCGACATCGAACTCGGCAAGTCTAATCTTCGCGTCGTTACTTTAATAAAAATTGTCGAAGCGTTAAAGATTTCCGCAGATACAATCCTGCGCCCGGACGTTCCGAATGTGAACGGTATTTACCAATCGGAGTTCAGCGACCTGCTGTCCGATTGCTCCCCCACCGAGATGGAATCCATTATAAGACTCGTTTCCGACGTCAAAAAAACTTTCCACTCAAACAAACTATAACCCACACAACATCACTTAATCAGGTTGCCGAATCGCCATTACTCGGCAACTTTTTTTATTTTTCTTATGTTTTTATAAACCGACGGTCAACGACTTGACTGCCGGTTTATTTCTTTTTACGCGAAAAGACATTATAATTGATTGCGGAACAACAAGCATAGGGAGAGACTATGGAAGAATTAAACGTATTCGATAAACTCACGGCTATCGCAACGCCGACACAACTTACTTTGTTCGGCGACTCCGATCGTTCAAAAGCAATCGCTGAACATAAAGCATGGCTGCAAAGCATCCGACACGAACGCCCGAATACCGAATCGAACTATAAAATAGGTATTTATATTCGCTATTTTAATCAGACAAAATACGAAGATTATCTCTCATATCACAAAAAACAGTTTAACGACACCATCGCCCTTTGCCCGAAATGGGAACTTGTCGATTTTTATATAGATGAGGGCGCAACAGCCCCGCATATGGAATCAGCCAAGGAATGGAGTCGATTGTTGCAAGATTGTGTGGACGGCAAAGTCAATCTTATAATTACTCAAAAAATCGGTAACGTTTCGAGAGATATGCAAGAATTGACGATATGTTCGCGACTACTTGCAGCACAAAATCCGCCTATCGGTATTTATTTTATATCGGAAGACATTTTTACTTTAGCTTCTTACTATACACACGATTTGAGGGACACAAAATTCTTCCCTTCCGAAGATTGGGAAATACTCCCCGACGAAGATCCAAAAGGACTGATTTCAAATGATTGATATTGAAAAACGCGAACAAAAGGAACAGGAAAAAAAGAAAACTCGACAAAGGATGCAAGTTAAAGTAGATCCTAACAACTACGAGTTTATTCCTGCCCAAAAAGAAACCGACTATTATGACAATGACGTCAATCAAAGAGTCGGAATCTACGTCCGCGTTTCCACCGACGACGTAAGGCAAACCACATCATTTGAATTGCAAAAGAAATATTATGAGGATTTCGTCACAAAACATCCCAATTGGACGCTCGTGAAAATTTATGCCGATGAAGGCATCAGCGGCACCTCTCTCGACCACCGCGTCGGATTCAATGAAATGATTTCCGACGCAAAAAACGGTAAACTCGATATGATTATCACAAAAAGCGTATCCCGTTTTGCCCGTAACGTTCTTATCTGTATCGGTATGGTTAGAGACTTAGCTGCATTACACCACCCCGTCGGTGTATTTTTTGAATCGGAAGCCATATTTTCGCTAAACGACGATTCTCAAATGGCTTTATCTTTTTTAGCCACGATGGCAGAAGAAGAATCTCACACGCGTAGCAGAAGCATGGAAACATCCCTTCGGATGCGACTCGATAACGGTATCCCCCTTACCCCTAAACTATTGGGTTACTCTCATGACGAAGACGGGCAACTCATTATCAATCCTACCGAAGCGCCGACCGTTAAATTATGCTTTTATATGTATCTCTACGGCTATTCGACTCAACAAATCGCCGATACCCTTATCGCTCTCGGTCGCAAATCTTACCTCGGGAATATCTGCTGGACGGCAAACTCTATCGTGCAAATCTTGCGAAACGAAAGACATTGCGGCGACGTTTTAACAAGGAAAACCTACACACCCGACTTTCATACCCATAAAGCAAAGAAAAACTACGGGAAAAAACCGCAAAGTTTATATAAAAATCATCACGAAGCAATCGTCTCCCGCGATGATTTTATTGCCGTTCAGCATATGCTTGACAATGCAAAATACGGCAATAAATCTTTTCTACCCGAACTGAAAGTAATCTCGTCCGGCATACTAAAAGGTTTTGTCATAATAAATCCGCGCTGGGCGGCATTCAAAGAAATAGATTATCTTCAAGCCGCTCAAAGCATTTACGAACAACTTGCTGAAACCGATACCGAACAACCGACTCTCGTTGACGATAATCCGAAAGAAGTTCAGATAGAAGTAGCCGCCGGGGATTTCGACCTACGGGATTTTGAAATTACCCGTTCCGAATTTTTCGATTCGGTAAAACAACCTTACGTTGTTTTTGCAAATAAAAAGATTAAATTCGGTGCTACGATTACGAAGAAGTTCGCTGATAAAAATTACATTGAATTACTCGTAAATCCAAAAGAACGAAAATTCGCTATACGTCAAACGGATAAAACAAATCGGCAAAGCGTATGCTGTTCAAAATTATCCATAGGTCAACATCTTCCGCGAGAAATCCCGGCTTCCGCTTTTTTCAACACGCTATACGATATATTCGGATGGAACACCGATTATAAATACCGCATTATCGGCTCTTTACTTGAAAAAGACAATGAAATCGCCTATGTTTTCAACATAGATAACTCTGAAGCCTTTTTCAAACCGTATATTCTGCCGAAAGAACAAGACGAAAACGCAAAAATCCAGCATCTCACCCCTTCGGGAAAACGCATACGCGCAATTCCGCAGGAATGGACAAACAGTTTCGGCAAACAATACTATATTCACGAACAATCGATTGCCGCGTTAGCCGAACAAAGCGAAAAAGATTGGAAATTACGCATAGACGGTCAGCTGTGCGATACGGGTAACAACCTGAACGTAACCGGCTTCGACGAATTGCGGACTTATATCAATCAAGAAATAAGCAGCATCACCACACAGGAGTAACAAATGAGCGATACGAATACATTGAACGATTTATTGCCCGACTCATTAAATCAAGAAGAACAACCCAACACACAACAACCATCCCTTACCAAAGACGATGAAATATTAGATATGAGCGGCGGCTTCGATTTTGACGACTATCAGGTGGTCAGACGAGAATTTTTCGCACATATAAAAGAACCGTCCGTAACCTTCAACGAGTGCAAATTATACGTTAATGCCGCCTGCCTCTCTAAATTTCCGAATGCGTCTTACGCTCAGGTTCTGATAAACCAAAAAAAGAAAATTCTTGCTCTGCGCCCTTGCGAAGAAGGCGCAAGAGATTCTTTTATGTGGTGCAACTCTTCTAACAGTAAAAGAAAGGCAAAGTCTATCACATGCAAACTGTTCTTTGCAAAACTTGTGTCGCTTATGGATTGGAATCCGAATTACAGATATAAACTATTGGGCAAACTTATTCACGCGAACGGCGAATACCTCATTGCGTTTGATTTAACCTCAACCGAAATTTATCGAAAAGCAAAAGTCGGCGAAGATAAAATGAAGGTTTCCCGAACGCCGGTTTACCCGTCCGATTGGCAGAACCAATTCGGTTTACCGTTTAACGAACATAAACAATCATTACAAATCAATATTTTCGACGGTTATGCGATTTATTCTATAAAAGAAACCGGACAAGATAACCACTCAGAGGTATTAAATGACAACCGAACAGCAGAATAACGTATTCCTTACAATCGATCCGAGAAAAAGCAGAATACGTTTATACAAAACTACCCTTCACGCTCTTGGCGATCCCAAATTCATCCAATTCCTTATAAGTCAAAAACAGCGAAATTTCGCAATACGCGCCGTAGATAAAGAATTTACCGACGCGCAACCGCTCAAGGTAAATACAAAAAATCTCTCCCCCGACGATTCATACGAAGTGTTTTCCACAATGCTTGTCAATAAGTTATGCGACGTTTTAGGCATAATCGATATAAAAAGTTCCTACAGGCTTTCAGGTTGCATTATTCCGAAACAAAACATGGTCCTATTCTCGTTTTCGTCCTTAAGAAAAATATACTTAAAGGAAGATTGCAATGGATAAGCTCCCTATACTCAAAATAGATCCTGAATTTAAAGACCTGATACGACCTTTAAGGCGTAAAGAATACTTGCAATTAGAAGAAAATATCCTTGACGAAGGCTGCAGAGATCCGATAATTATCTGGAATGATTATATCATCGACGGACATAATCGCTATTCGATATGCACGAAATACTCAATTCCTTTCAATACCGTATCAAAAGATTTTGCCTCGCGTGAAGAAGTTATCGTTTGGATATGTAAAAACCAACTCGGGAGACGAAATATTACGGAAGAAACGCGAAAATATCTAATCGGTCGGCAATACGAATCCGAAAAAATCATCGACAGCAAAAAGAACATACGCGGTAAAAATCAACACTCGTTACAATCTAAACAAGACGAAACCGACGAGGATTATATTATTGATTCCGAACCCGAACAGTCTATACAACGGTCGAAAAACAAAACCGCACATATTATAGGTGCCGAAAATAATATAACCCATGCAACCGTCCAAAAATATGCTTATTTTTCTCGCGCTCTTGACCATATTGCGGAACAATGCCCGGAGTTAAAAACAAAAATTCTATCCGGTAGATATAAAATCTCACACAAAAACGTCCTTGCACTCGAACAATTAAGCCCGAAGGAACTAACGCAACTTAATGTTCGCTTAGACAGAGGAAATCACCCGTTCGTGCAATATTGCACCACCCGCTCGCTCATTGAGAACGAGCCTAAGGAAGAAGCCAAACCGCATCAACCGTCTGTAAAAGATATGCCCGAACATAATCCGGACGCCCCTATAACTCAACTTTGCCTTACCGTTCCGTCATGGATTACGTCCATACAAAAAGCTACGGAAGCTACAACCATAGCAAACGTATCGGACAAAGCCAAACAGCAAATACTCGAAATTTTAGACAAGCTGAAAGCGGCTATTGATACCGTTACCGATCTTATTAAGGAGGATTAAACATGCCCGATTACAGTGAATTCGTCCCAAACGTTCACTTTGAACAAATTCCTATTAAAGACCTTGTATCAAATCAAGACTATCAAAGAAATTTATCCCTCGGGCATATAAACCGTGCCGCAGAAAATTTTGATTTATATCAAATCAATCCCGTAAAAGTCAGTCGTCGCGACGGCGTAAATTACGTTTTTAACGGTCAGCACACTATAGAAATCGTAGCCTTGGTATCCGGTTCGCGTGAAACTCCCGTTTGGTGCATGATTTACGACGACTTATCCTATACCGCCGAAGCAAATATCTTTGCAAACCAGCAAAAATTTGTAAAACCGCTCCAACCGTATGAAGTATTTAATGCCAACGTCGAAGCCGGAAACGACACTCAACTTATCATTAAAAGTTTAGTAGAATCATATGGCTTAACAATAGGAAACAAGAAAGGTCCGGGAATTATTTGCGCCGTATCGACTTTAGAAAATATCTATACGAATTATGGAATGCAAACATTAAATCGAACCTTACGCTTGATTATAGGCGCATGGGAAGGCGATCTTCACTCTTTTTCTGCAAACATTCTTAACGCCGTCGCAAAACTTATTTCCGTCTTCGGAGACGGTCTGAACGATGATATCTTTAAAGAAAAACTCGGGGCCGTTTCAGTAAAACAACTCACTCGTGTCGCTAAAGAACGAAAATCCGGCTGCATGGGGTTTGCCGAAACCATGATTATAGAATACAACGGCAAGAAAAAGTCCCGTGCAAACCGTCTGTCTATGGGCAGACTTTATTCTAAAGGATACTCGGGCGACATCGGAGAAGAAGATGAAGACGATTCTTTACAAGATGAATCCGAGTCCGAATACCCTGTCATTGAGTAGAAAGAGGCTTGCCCTAAATTATTGGGCAAACCTCTTTTTCGCTAAACAACTCTTATCTATACCCGTTTTTTCTGCACACTTCTGCTACCGACTCGGCAAACAGCGATCTTGAATGCTTCTCCGGATTATCATTAACATTCTTTTTGTATATATAATAATCCAATAACTCACCCCAAAGGTTATTACTCTTTAGCCATGAAATTTTAGAAGGTAAAAGTTCAAATCCTCCCCCTCTATATTCCCATGTGTAATTCTGCTTGTCCTTGTTAAATCTAATGTATTGCTGCCTACCGTCATTACAATCGTAAACTATCGCAATATCACAACTATGTATTATTTTAGATTGCAAAACACTTTTCTTTTTTATAGTCAAAACGCTCGTCGAATCCTCACAATAATCGTAACCATACTCTCGCACAAATCTATTAAATGCTTCACGAATAGATGTCCTGATCTCTTTAGGCGAATACTGCTCGTCATCATCATTCACAACGATATTAACATCAAAATCAAAGCCTACATTAGATTTTCTATCGTATGTAATCATGTTACGGCTCGAACTACCCACAAAATAATATTGAAAAGTAAAGTCGTCCCTAACATATTCTTGCACCCGATGTATTAGATCTATCAATTCAGCTTTAATCGGTGCCGCTTCCCTCTTTGACACATAACAAAAATCATGCATAAAACATCTCCTCTTATCCCATACCTGCCAAATAGCGGTTATTCCGCTAAATCGTATTATTATATCCGATAAAATATATTATGTCAATGGTTTTATGCCGCCAAAACGCGCTTTTTTCTAAAAATATGCTATATTTATTCTAACCCGGTCGATTTCGACCAGTTTAACCGTTTCGATTTCGATACGGTTACAAAGCCTCTTCAAGCAACATGCCGTTCTTTAATTCTATAACGATTGTATGGTCTTTTTTTATCCGCACTTCCTGAATTATTCGTCTTAATTTGTTATCCGTTATTTCGGAACAATCGGCATTATAAAGAGAGAGTTCCTTGCTAAACCTACTCAGCTCTTCGTTTCTCGTCTTAGCAGTAGTCATTTTCTCTTCTATAATTGATTTTTCGTTTCGCAAAGCCACAATTCTTTGAGATAGTTCGATTATTTCTTCCCTTATCCGTTCCTTATTCCCTTGCGTCGTAACTTCAATCATCGCGGCGTCTTCCATTTGCTTATTCAGCTCGTTTATGCTTCTTTCGATATTGCATAAATCATCCGTATAATCATTGCCACCGAATTGCTTTGATAACTCCGACAGAACAATGTCAAGCGCTCCACTGTTATTCTGAATATACCCGTTTATCGACCTATAGACCGCTTTATGTATCAATTCATCACCAACAGATATAGACTCGCACGCTTTCCCTCCATGCTCGATTCGCGTAATACAACGCCACACGATTTTTTCTTACCGCCGGAAATCCACATACAACGTCTGTAACGGTTTCCGCACGAATCACATACAAGCAAATCCGAAAAAGGATATTTCCCGCTAAACTTTCCCTTTGCCGTAATCGTTTTATCCGACACACGCGGTCTGCTGCGGCGCTTTGCCATTTCCGACTGAACTTGCTTGAACGTATCCCGATCTATTATCGCCGGGTGATTGTTTGAAACAAGATATTTCGGCATCTCTCCGCGATTTTTTCTTGCCTTTTTTGTAATACAATTCTCTATATACGTTTTTTGCAATAACATGTCGCCGACGTATCTTTCGTTCGTTAAAATATTACGAATAGCATTTCGACTCCAAATATCATTGCCTGTCGCTGTTTTTATCGGTGCGGAATCGAGATATTCCTTGATTTGATCCACGCTGTTCCCGTCTAAATACATATCGAAGACGTCTTTTACATACTTAGCTTCCTCGGGGACTATTTCCGGCTGACCGTCTTCGCCTTTTCTATAGCCTATAAGATTATATCTGAACTTAAACGTTCCTGATTGCATTCTCCGCTGTATTCCCCAACGAACGTTCGCACTGATATTTTCACTTTCTGCTTGAGCTAAAACGCTATAAATACCTAATGCCAACTCGCTTTCGGATTTTAAGGAATCAAGACATTGCTCTTCAAAATATACACCGATTCCAAGTGCTTTAAGTTTACGAACATACTTGAGCGCATCTACCGTATTTCTTGCGAAACGAGCAACTGATTTCGTTATAATATAGTCGATTTTACCTTTTTCGCAATCTTTGATCATGCGAAGAAAATCGTCTCTTTTCGCCGCTTGGGTACCGCTCAGCCCTTCATCGGCATAAATCCCTGCAAAACGCCATTTAGGATTTTTTGCGATAGCGTCCGTATAATAGGCGACCTGTGCTTTATAACTTTCAAGCTGGTCGGAACTATCCGTTGACACACGACAATACGCCGCTGTACGGAGTATCGAAAGTTCTGCGTTCGCCGCTTTCTTTTTCGGATCCGCTTCTATTCGCGTTATGATCTTTTTTGCCGCATTCACTGAACTTTTCACCTCCCATATCGCTTGAAACAACGCTTCCGTTCATAAATGTAACGGTTATACTTCCGTTTTGCTCTATTTGTAATTTTGAAACATACTCGTTCAAAAAATTTTCGCTTACAAGACCGGGGACGTTCTCTGTTTCTTCTTTTATTGCGTTCAATAATTGTTCCTTACTTGTATCGCCTACCTGTTCTTTGCAATGACTGTATTTTAACTTTGCTAACTTAAAAATAAGATTTTTTCCTTTATTGAAATCAGGTTCGGGCGCATCCATAATCTTACGGAGTTCGTTTCTGCATTGTATTTCCTCAAAACTATACGAACTGCTTTTCCCTGACTTTGGATTATCCAAAAGTGACAAATCGTCTTTTATTGCTGTAAATATTTTTCCAAACTCGGCAAAAATCAATGCATCATCTACATAGACGTCATTTTTACAACCGTTTCCGCATATCCACTTCTCTCTCGACCGCCATTTCGTTCGCCTTGTCATCAACTTTCCGCATTGGGCGCAAACGATGTTCTTTTTCAGATATTCTATATTTCCCGAAAAATGCTCTTTCTTAAAACCTTTCGTGTTTTTTAAGCCATACGCACTTTGAAACAAATCGTTCCCGACTATCGGCGGATAATCATCCGCTCCGATATACTTTTTGTTTTCGATTATCCTTGAAACGCGATTTTTATTCCAATTACAGTTTCCTTGAAAAAAATCCACGTTACGCGCGGTTAGTTCATCGGCTATTTCCTGTAACAGTTTCCCTGCGGCATATTTCTCGAATATTTCGCGCACCACAACGGCTTCCCGATCTATAACGCAAATTTTATTCCCGTCTATCCCGTATCCGAAACTAATCATTCTATTTGCCATTTCACACCTCCGCGCTAAACTCTAAATCTCCCTTCAATACAAAAGTGATTGCACCGCTTTCTTCTATATAAATTTGCTTGATTATTCCATTGAAAATATCTTTATCGAATTCGGTTATTCCCACAGGAAATTGCTGAAGATTTCTTTTAAGCTTTCTCAGCCTTTCTATGCAGCGTTCATCGTCGTCCTCGCTCACCAAATGCGCCCGTCGCGTTTTCAATTCGGATATTTTCTTTTTAATCGTATCCGTTTTCTCAAAGTATAGATCCTCGTTAAACGAGTTCTCAGAATAAAGAGTAGTAAACAAACTCTCCTGTGCGCTTAAAACAGAAATATCTTTATCGATTTGCATGATTTCATCGTTTCCGCGATTTATTCTTACCTTCAGCATCTGTAATTGGGCAATGGTTTCATCGATAAGACTTTTTTCATTCTGTCTCACCTTGTTATACATTGAAACAAAAGCCCTCTCTATCTGCTCGTTCGACCTGTTCGGCGTATGGCAGACATCAATACTCAAACCTTTTTTTGAACAACTCCAAAGTATTTTATCGTTTCTGACGATAGAACGGTATGCCCAGCCGCAATGCCGGCATTTTATCTTCCCCGAGAAGAATGCCTTTTCTTTTGTCCCGCGACAAAATATTTTCTGTCGCATTTTCTTGATTTCTTTAACCTTGTCGAACTCTTCTTTCGTTATAATGCCTTCGTGCGTATCGGAATAATAAAAGCTGTCCATCTGCCCTTTGTTCGGACGATTTCGTAACGGTAAAACGTTCGGCGTATAAGTCTTCCCCATTATCATATTGCCCGTATACCGCTCATTCTCTAAAACATAATTTATTCTACCGATATTCCATAGCATATCCCCGGTTTCGTGCGCTTGCATATATTTTACTATCGCGTTTGCGCCAATTCCGGACAAATACAAATCAAAGATTTTTCGGATGTTTCGCGCTTCATCCGGTTCTACAACAAGCTCCCCGTCTACAAGTTTATACCCGCATGGCGCAATGCCGAGTTTATACGTTCCCTCTTCCATCCGCATTCGGATAGACTGAACCATACGTTTCGATAAAGACATCGATTCATTCTGAGCAAACGCGCTCTTTATGTAAAGCAGCATTTCGGAATTCATGTTTTCCGTATCGATTTTATCGTTTTCAAAAAACACGCTCACTCCGTAAGATTTTAATTCTCTTACCGCTTCTATACACTCCAACGAATTTCGCGCAAACCTCGTAACGCTTTTTACAAGCACACGGTCTATTTTCCTGTTTTTGCAATCTTTAAGCAGTCTTTTAAACTCGTCTCTTTTATCCATCAACGTGCCGCTGATGCCCTCATCTGCGTAAATACTTTATGGGGAACAGTAAGTACGCAGTAAATTTTTTTACAAAACCGAGTCTATATCGACCTTGTATATGAGTTGTATTACTCTCGGTTCACCGTTCGGCGTGTATTTTTCGCCGATTATAATCCGATCGAACAGTTCGAGCATCATCTCGCGCGTAATGACGGTTACGTCGAGATATTTTTTAATACGGTTCATAAAATCGTCGATGTCCGCCATTTGATTTCTCGCTTCTCGCAATCCGGCTTCGAGTTCGGCGACCTCTTTTCGCAAAGCCTCTTGCTCCGCAGCATATCTGTCGATAAACTTCAAACACAATTCTTCGGGCATTTTTCCTAAAAGTTTATCTTCGTAGGCTTTGCTCATCAATTCGTCCAAAGAAGCGATTCGCGACTTTTTAGCCCGTATCGACTTTACCGCTACTTTATTCGATTGCTCGGTGAGTATCGCATTTCTCTCGATAAACCTTTGCCGGATACCATCTTCATCCTCGGCTATGATTTTTGCCTTTGCGCGTATATCGTCGAGAATGATTTTATCAATCACTTCCCCGTTGATATAATGTTTTGTACATTTATCCTTGCCGTATCGACTTCTGAGTCCGCACTCATACGTTACGATTGTTTTGATTCTGTCCTTTCCTGCCGTACGATGAAAATCCATCGTAGTTCCGCAAGTCGAACATTTCATAATCCCCGAAAGCGGCGGCGTAACACGCGCTTTCGTTAATTTACCCGTGCTTGCTTCGGCTTCGAGTTTTTTCACTTTCTCCCAAAGTTCCCTGCTTATAATCGATTCGTGATTATTTGGAATTATAACTTGTTCTTCTTTCGGCACTTTGACGACTTTTTTATTCTTATAAGAAATATGCTTCACTTTTTGCTGCACCAGATCGCCCGTATATATCTGCTGAGACAAAATATGTCTGACTGACGCCGGCGTCCACATATTATGCCCCGCTCCCGTAATCGTTTTCCCGAATTTACGTTCCGCATACACAGCGGGAGACAACACTCCCGCCGCTTGCAATTCAAGCGCGATCTTATACGAACTTTCGCCTTTGGCTCGTCGTTCAAAAATTTGCCTTACGACCTGTGCCGCTTCCTCGTCAATAATCGGCGTATGATTTTTATCATCGTTTCTGACGTAACCATACGGTGCTTTCGACGCGAGATATTTTCCCGCCTGTGCGCAAGAATACTTTACCGCGCGAATCTTTTTACTTGTGTTTGCCGAGTGCCATTCGTTGAACACGTTCATGATCGGCATCATATCCAATGCCGACGTATCTTTGCTTTCCGTATCGATTCTGTCTTCTATCGCGATAAATCTTATTCCGAACGACGGAAACACATAATCGATATACTGCCCGACAAGGATATAATTTCTCCCGAATCGCGATAAATCTTTCACCACGATTGTATTGATTTCTCCCGCTTTTGCGTCGTCAAGCAATCGTTTTACTCCGGGGCGATCGAAATTCGTTCCGCTGTAGCCGTCGTCGACATACACATCTTTTATTTCCCAGCCTTTATCCCGAACGTATTTCGTAACCAATATTTTCTGATTTTCGATAGATAAAGATTCGCCCGCCCGTTCGTCGTCGCGACTTAACCTCAGATAAATTCCTGCTATGTAATTTTTATTCCGCTTAGGTTCCATGTTTTACCTCCCGAACCGAAGCAATTTTTTCACTTGTGTTTATTTTACCATATTTTTTGTAATAGCTCAAGCTGTTCATGCCTCACATCCTCCTTTTATTTTTCTTGATTTCAACATTTCCTCATATGCCTCCCTTTCCGCTAAATCGATTAGCGTATCGTGTATATTTTTCTTTCCGATAAAATAACTCTCCACCAAATAATCTGCCCCTTTAATACTCATCTTTACACTCGTTTTCGGTGCGGACAAGTATCCGATATCGTTTGCTTCCTTCTTATTTCTCGCCACGTTTCCTCGCTTAATTTTTTATTTGTTGCCTTTTCCGTTCTACCCTTATCCTGTAAAACCCCTTCTTCTTTTTCGCCGTTACTCACTTTATTGTTACTTGTTCCGCAATATCCTTTCGGCTATCTCAATATGCCGTATTGCCTTTTTGTGCGTCGGCTCCGGCGATTGAAAGCAACATCACTTTCAATCGTCGGATTATTCGTTTTTATCTCAACAGCAAAATTGCCGTCATGATCCCTTGCGCCAGTAATAATACCGGCGTCAGCCAAAAAAAGAATTTCCGAAAGCCGCGCTCGTAATAGATTTCTTGTTTTGCTTTATCCACCTCTTTTTCGAGACTTTGCGCCTTTTTCGTAAGTTCTTTCGCGTGCGCGTCGATTACTTCGGCGGCATCGTCCGCGGCAAGCGCGATTTTCTCTTTCAGTAATGCCGCAGACTCATCTGCCGCCTTTGCCATAGTTGCAATGAGAAGATTCTGTATCTCCGTTACCGTTTCCGTTATCCTTTGAAGCGTTATCCGCAGGCTCGACAGCAAGTTCCGATTGTCCTCTTTCATATCTTTCGTCAGCTGCTCTACGTCTTCTTTCAGCCTCGTCACGAGCGCGTCGTTCGTCCATTCTACGCTCCTCACTTGCTGCGTCAAGTCCTCCACCCGCGCATTCAGCCGCGAAATTAAGGCGTTGCATTTCTCGTTCGATACCGCTAAGGCTTGCTCTAATAATGCTTCCCGCGTTTCCGCCGTCAACCGTTTTACCTCTTCGCATAGTTTGATTGCCGACGGATTTTCCGTCAAATCCACTTCTTCGTCCGGTATACGCTCCGGACTTCTTCCTGTAATTCTGTTCTCCAATTCTTTTGATTACCTCCGTCTTTGTATAATTTTCTCCGAGTTTCGCCCCTCGGACAGGCTTTTGTTTTTCGGGATGCAGATAGGAATAATCCTTGCCGCCCCGCATGATTTTTACGCCGTAGCATTGATCCAAGTATTCTTTGAACTCTTCCGGCGTTTTTGAGTTTTTGATTCCCTCGGCGATTACTTCGCGCAATTCTTCTTTCCAGCTTGTTCCGCCTTTTAATATAATTTTCTTTTCAACGGACGTGCGGCTGTTCTTGCTTCGCTTGCGAAAATCCGTTTCGGTATACCCGTGTTCTTTTCCGATTCGATTGACTTCGTCTTTCATCGCGGCGTATTCCGCTTTACCGAATTGCAACTTTTTCCCCGTAATAGGATCAACCGCGTTTACGATAATATGGCTATGTACCGTTTCGGTATCCGTGTGCGTTGCAACAACGCATTCGTAATTTTTAAAAACCACTTCCGCAACTTCTTCGGCAAAATCGTGTGCCCGGCGCGGCGTTACGTTATCTTTCCGTGCGCAAGACAATTTGAAATGATAGTATTTCCTTTCGTCGAACTTCTCGCCTTTACCGAACCTTTTCGCCGTTTCCTCAAACTGTTTTGCGTAATCTTCGTCTTCGAATAAATTTTTCGCCGACACAAACGCCGCTTTCTTCGGATCGGTGATATACCTTATCCCGTTTTTCGGTTTCGCCTTGCTTGCGCTACACTTAAAAAGCGGCATCACGCACCTCCGATTGCAACGGAAATTTTACGGTATAATTCCTTCAGGTCGGCGATACAACTTTTTATTTCGCGCTCTGTATTTAATCCGTAATAATTGTTCCTCACAGTCTGATTCAGATTGTTTCCCTGCCGCTTCAATTCCGCGAGTATCTCGCCGCCGCGCTCTATTACGATAACGGGCTTATTTATGATTGCCCGAATAATGAATTCGCGCATCGTAAGTCCGCTTGCGGATATTGCCTTGTCGATTAAATCCTTCTCGTTTTCGTTCGCCCTAAACGTGTAGGCGAACGGTCTCGTTCTGTTTCCTATAACGTTACCTCCCGTAGTTTTTTTAATCAGTTATATAAATTTCGTTTTTACGGCGGGCGATAAAAATTGTAATACATTATTGCTCCTCCTCGTCTTGATTTTGGGTATAAAAAAGCCGCCGAAACCTTTTACGCTTCAACGACTTTAACCGTTTTTGACAACTTTTCTTGTCCCATGATGGTCAATCATTCTATTTAATTGCTTTTTATTATATTTCTGAAAAATTCTCTGTTTTGCAAACTGCTTTTTATGTTTTTTCGTTCGTTATTTTCAAAAGGGTCTTAGGGAAATCTGTTCCCTAACGAGGCGACTTTGTAAAGTCGGTATTTGGCAAGCCTAATACGTTCCTCGCTATAGCGTTAAAATTATTTTTTCCTCAAAGTGTTCGGTAGTCGTTTTCCATCACATTCAAGGCGAAAAAACTCTTCATTTTCCATTCATTTCGCACCTCCGTAAACTTTATTTTCGCTGTTTTCTGGCATAAAAAAAGCCCGACCGATCCCTCGGTCAGGCTTTCCTCCGCGCCCTGTTTCTGCGCGTCCTATTACGATTATTAGTGCTTTTTATCTTGTTGCTTTTTTGCAATAAATTTTGTCGTTAAAGCGGCGATTTCCCGTCGAAATCATGCCTCTTTTAGTTATTTTTTAAGACTTTCGAGACAAAGCAACGGAAAAATGTTGTATTTTCTAAAATCATCCTTCTCGTTTTTTAGCGATTTTTTGCAAATTGCGGTTATACCGAATGATAAACAGCAAGCGGAAACGATTGATATAACTTTTGTTAATTTCTTCATACATTTCATCCTTTTTTATTTTAGTTATTCGTAAAACAGCGGTAAAACACTATGAGTCAGTCTGCCGCTTATTTATTTTTTCAACAATAGTATCCTTTTGAATCAAAATTCTACACCGGCAAACCGAGTTCACGTTTTACTTCCGCTATATAAGCCGAGTGTACCTTGAAGCCGTAGTTTTCCTCAATCTAATTCTGAATCTTTTTATATGTCGTCTTTTCCTGCGGTTTTCTTTTTTCCGCTCGTTCCGCAATCGCCGTTTTATCAAGCGAAGTGTCGTCAAAATCGATTTTCACTTCAAGATGAGAATCGGATTTTTTGTGGGATAATACTACCAACGTCTCGACGTCGTCTTGATTCTCACACAGCGGTTTATTCACTTCGCTGCTATCGGAATAGATCGGAAAGTTCAGGATTATCGATTTTAACGGCATTAGAGCCTGTTCTTATAGTGATCGATGTTCCTTTTTACCTGACGCGTTCCCTCTTCGCGAACTAACAAGAATTTCTTGTTAGTTGCTTCGCGGTCGAGTTCGCCGTCGGAATAAATCCCGTCAATATGCTGACTGATATTCTGTTGCGTCGTGTCATGAATTTCCGCGAGTTGCGCCTGCGTAAGCCACAAATCTTCATCGGCAAAACGAACTGAAATTTTCGTAACCCCATTCTCATCTTGATATATTATGATTTTATTATCTTTTGAATCCATAATTTTTAGCCTTGCCTATGTTTGTATTATAGCATAAAAAACCTTTTTTTCAATAGTTTTCAGACTTTCATTCTGAAAATCGCCTTTCATTTCAGTGAAAAAATTGCTTCGATTTCTCAATCTTTTAATTTTTGTTCCCCATAAATCATTCCCTCATCGGCATAAATGTCAATGAGTATCATCTTCGGGATTGACTTTATGTAATCGGTGTAATACCGCATTTGCGTTATAAACGAGTTGACCTGATCGGTTTTATCCGTAGACACGCGGCAATATGCGGCAACGCGTATTTTGTCCGTCTTGTTCCCGGTGGTTGCCGCAATTACCGTTACTCTATCGGATATACCTTTATAATCATTAGCCAAACTCATTTTCTTACGTCCCTTAAACTTATTACTCGCACCGACAGCCTTTTTGCTACTCTTTCGTTCAATTCTTTCAACACGGAATATTCGATATTCCCTGCTTTATAGGCTTTTCTCATAATACTCCACGCCGAAAGATATAATAATTCATTATTCGCCCCGTTCTCTTCCGCTTCCATTTAAGTCCTCCCTTACAATGAAGCGCAAGAAAACAGTATTCGGTTATATCAAGGCATAAACGCTTACGCTCCATCAATTTTGATTGATTGGTTTTTCACGTCTATGCCTTTCGACATACCGATTTATATTCAGTTATTTCTTATTTTCTTTCTCGACTTCCGCTTTCAAGGCTTCGTAGCCGGCGAAAATCAACTGCACTTTCGTGATATGGTGTTTCGCCAAAAACCCGTTGATTTCATCGAACAAATCGCGCGGTATCATCGTTCCGAAATTCCCGCTCGTCTGTTTACGTTTGTCTTTGTTGCGTTCCTCGTAACTTCTTCTTGCCGCTCTGCGCGGTGTTGTTTCTTTCTTTTCCATAAAAACCTCCGTTTTAACCTTGTGAAGTAATGGCACAAATCAACGCGCCTATAATATTCATTACGAAATGCCCTGCAATAAGTACGCCTGCCAACGCAAATCTGCCGATAGTTCCAACTACTTTTAACACTTTCATATTGATACCTCCGTTATTTTACATAAACGATTTCATTTAAGAGTTCTTCTTCGATAAGCCGTTGCATTTCCGTTTCCCGTTTCAGGTTTTCCATAAAGTCTGCCGACCTTTTGAAACGCTCTTCTTTCGAGAACTTTTCATACATCGTTTCGTACAGTTCGTCGGCGGCTTTATCTACGCCGTGCAGGTATTCGGGAAGATTCGCAATCGTCCAATCAATTCCTTTGTCCTCCAGATACTGTTTAGCAAGCGTTCCGTACTTGCCGTAAATTTGTTTTCTCGGTTTAACTTCTTTCTGATAAACCTTGATTTCCGCCACGGTCAAGCCCTCGCCCGCTTCCGCTTTTCGCATTACTTTTGCTTTGTTCATAGTTTCGCCTCCGATTTTCTTTCGTCGTATCAATACGATAGCATCCGATTCAGCATTTGTCAAGCTATTTTTGTAAGCTTTTTCAAATTTTTTTCGCCAATTTACGGACGTTAGTTATGCAAACTTCCACAAGGCCCCTCTTTAAGGATAAAAATCTTGTGGAAATTGCCATAATTTAAAGTTTTTGTAAAAGTAAATTCCGCACTATCCGGCAATCAACGCCGCAATTCCTTTTACAAGATACGGACAAGCAACGAGAATGATAAAGATAACGACAAGTCCGATGACGTAATTTTTAATCATCTTCCGAGCCTTTTCTTTATCTTCGTTCTTCTGCGCAATCGCAAAGAATACGCCCATCACGATACTCCATACGCCTGCGCTTGCTAATAGCACCCACCACATATAAGGCTGATATTGACCGAACAAATATCCGATATAAGAAGAAACCTGCTCGTACTGCTCTCCCATATTCTGCGTGGTAATTGCTCCGCAGTTCGTGCAAACGTAAGTACGGATATTTTCGCCGTTTACTTCTTCCGTTCCCGTGAGTTCGTAGTTATGCCCTGCTGCGGGAATCTCCGAATAATACTCTTTCTCGCACTTCGTGCAATGGAATTTTCTCTCTCCTTCCGTTTCGCAATGCGGTTCGCGCACGACTTCCGTTTCATAATCGTGTCCGGTTGCCGGAGCGATATTGTCTTTATATTCGTTTCCGCAAGACAGGCAGGTATGTAACGTATAACCTTCGTCCTCGCAAATTGCGATGAAATACGAATCGGTGAATTTATGTCCGACCGCTTTCAGAATTTCCGTCTTTATCGTATCCTCACAACGGCGGCATTTCTTTCCGCGATAGCCTTCTTCCGTACAGGTCGGCGCAACTTCGATTTCTTCATAGTCGTGTCCGAGCGGCGGCACGAACGTATCGTTATATCCCGCTTGACAACGCGAACAAATATGCGTTGTATAACCTTGTTCCAAACAAGTCGGTTCTACAATCTCCTCCTTATAATTATGACCGAGCGGGCTTACGATTTTTGTTTCGGTCTGCGGACAACTCGTGCATTTTCTCTGATCTACGCCGCTTGCAGTACAAGTCGGTTTTGTCAGACTTGTCCACTCTCCGAAATCGTGTCCCGCTGCGTCTGTGTAAGAGTCCGTATAGGTATGACCGCACCTTTCGCACTTGTGGATAGTGTTTCCGCGTTCCGTACAGGACGGATCTACAACGGTATCTTTATAACTATGACCGAGCGCGTCTGTATCCCGTTCGTCAACGTAAGAACATACCGAACACGTCCTTTCGTCTTTTCCCAAGTCTACGCAAGTCGGCTCTTTTACGGTTGTCCACTCGCCATATTGATGTCCTTCCGCTTCGACAAAGTTATCCGTATAGGTATTGCCGCAGGTTTTGCAGGTGTATCTCGTATAGCCCTGCGCCGTACAGGTCGGCTTTACGATTTTACTCTCGTAGTCGTGACCTTTCGCTTCGATAAAATCTCCATTGTAACTATCGCCGCAACCCGTACATTTATATATGGTATAACCTTTTTGCGTGCAGGTCGGTGCAACCACAGAATACCTTGCGTAGTAGTGATTCACTGTGAATTTATACGTTGTCGAACGATTAGCGTCGTTGGTGATTACGAAAGTGTATTCGCCCTCCTGTTCAATCCAAGTTCCGCTTGTATAACTTTTCCCGTTCAGCGTTGCATAGCAGTTGCTCGCCGTCCAAATCACGCAAACCTTATGGCTATTGTCCGACCTTACTATCGTTGCTTCGGGCGCGTCGATACTCATATACATATACCAAGTATCGCTCCTGTTTCTGAAACCGTCCACCGCATAAAAAACATAAGTACCGTTTACCGCCGTTTTGGAAAAGACAACGCTCGAAGTTGTGCTTGCCACAAACGAAGTGCCGTTCGGCGTTTTGTAATACAGCGTTACCCCGCTGTAATTATCCGAAGCGGTAACGGTAAACCCGTCTTTCAACGTTTTTCCGAACCCGCCGACCGAACTCGTAATCGTAGGTCTTGTGTGATCCATTGAAATCGTATAGGTCTGCGAAGCGTTCCCCGCGTTATCCACGCAATAGAACGAATACGCGCCGTCTGCCGTCAGTTGCGTTCCGCTTGTGTATTCGGTATAACTCGACGCGCCGGGCTTTTTAACGTAGATTGTTTTTACACCGCTTTCGCTGTCCGTCGCCGTTGCCTTGATATAGTTTGCTATGCTTTTGAATCCGTTCGATACCGAAACATCTCCCGAATATAAAGTCATTGTCGGTTTTGACGAATCAAGTGTAATGCTTTTCGTTGCCGAAATGTTGCCCGCTTTATCTACTGCTCTGAATTGATACGTTCCGCTTGCCGCGCTTGCGGAAATACTTGTTCCCGAAGTATAGGTCAACCAAGACGAACTGCCCGGCTTTTTATACTGCAAATAACTGATTCCGCTCCCGCTGTCCGTTGCCGAATAGGAAAACGTCTGATTTGTGTAACTTCCCGTAATTTCTGCACCGTTACTGTTCTTAATCGTCCCTGTGGGTTTTACGGTATCGAGATACAGAAAATATGTTCTTGACGTATTGCCCGCCTTGTCTTTGGCATAGAAAGAATACAAACCGTTTGTACCGGTACTTGCAATCGTAGTAGAAGTTCCTGCACTCGAATAATAACTATTGTTCGGATTTTTAACGTACAAAGCGTTCACTCCGCTAACGGAATCAGATGCGGAAACGTATGTAGACGAGTTTGTGTATTTCCCCGTAGAAGAAGTTGACGCACCCGAAATAGTCGGCGCACTCCTGTCAATAACGAATGAAAAATCTGCCGTCATTGAATAGTTTGCATACGAGCGCGGATTCGGATTCCATCCTGCCCCCATAAAAGACATATTTACCGTATAACTTCCATCGGATAATCCGGAAGCAGATACACTACCTTTTGAACCGCTTGCAACTGACTTGCCCGAACTGTTTACAATTGAAACATTACAATTCCAACCTGACACCGTAATACTTACTGAACCACCACGGACATACCCTCCGCTCGGGAAATTTCCCGAATCAGCAATCGCTGTCATCGAAACTGTCACCGTTGCAGACGAATAACGACCTGTCATAACTTTACAACTGCTCACACCCGTTCCTTGTCCGTCTGTTGTTACGCTTGTCATTTGCTGATATTTATGCACATAATTGAACAAAACAGTATGCGAAGTCTCTGATTCTGCCGCATACGCCGTCGTGCCGCTTGCAAACAGACTTGACAAGCCTACCGCAAAACACAACGCGAACACGGCACACAACAGCGTTCGTAAAATTCCTTTTCTTTTGGTTTTTACCACTTAATTACCCTCCTTGTTATAATTTTCGCCTGTTTTATCTTCAAACAGGCTTTTGATGTATTCGCCCGTCGTAATCTTTACGTTGGTGCGAAGTTCCGTTGAACCGATGAAAAATACCTGCCCCGTGACCGCCGAGATAATCATTCTCTGCTCGTCCGTGTTGAAACTGTCGCCCGCCTTGTAAACGTCCAAAGCGTCCTTCATATCCGGCGCGGACAGTTTGAATATAAAGGTGTACTGCGAGTTTTTAAGAATAGCCGAAGTTTTGCTTCTCAATTCTTCGTTCGCGTTCCAATCGGCAATATTCTGCGTTGCGGGAATAAACGAGCCGTTATATTTACGGATTCGCTTACTCATCGAAAAGAAAAAGTCCAATGCAATCGGAAATTTTGCGTCGATAAATAAATGTGCCTCGTCAGCAATGATGAGCGTTCGCAAGTTCTTTCCGCTCTTGTTTGCTTCCCTTGCGTTAATGACTTCCTGCTCTATAAAACGGAACACAAGCAACATCTGCGCGTTCGCCACGGTGTTATTCTTATTTGCAAACAACGACTGAAAGTTGAAGTCTATCAAGTCGGCGTTTACTTTCAACGTAGACGGTGCATTCCAAATATCCGAATATCTGCCGCTTACGAACTTTTGCAAATATAACTCCGCCGTCCGCATATCCCGCAAAGTCAGATTGTCCGTTTCTTCCTTGTTCTTTTCCCGTAAGACCGCCAACAAGTCGTTAAACAGCGGAAAATCCTCGGCATTAAGCCCCGTACAGTCCGTTGTTTCATAAATTCCTTTTCTCGCATACGCTTCAACCGCAAGGTTATTTATAAGTTCGATAACGTCGCTGTTCGCGCCCACGAAAACGATCTTAAAGAAACTTTCGAGCATTTTCAGGTGCGTGTTAAACGTTACGACAGGATCTGCGGGCAATCCATCTTCCGTCAATATCTTGTAGATATGGAACGGGTTGATTCTGCCCTCCTTTGCATTGCCGACGTCGATCAGATTACCCGACAAGTTTTTCGTCAAGGTCAGATACTCGGTTTCGGGATCGAGTATAATTACCCTCGTATCGTTCGCCCACTCGTTTGCAATAAGCGACTTTAAGAAGAACGATTTACCCGAACCCGATTTACCTATAATCATCCCGTTGCTGTTCTGATACAAGTTTCCGCGTTTCCACATATTGAAGATAAACGGAAAACCGTTGGCTTTGTTCTCACCGAGCATAATACCGCCGTCATCCATAACGAACGTGCGAACAAACGGAAATACCGCCGCAAGCGACGAACTGTTGATACCGCGTTCGTAATTTTTGAGCGTACTCACAGGCGAAATTGCCGACGATTTGAATCCTTCTATCTGCAAACCGTAAAGGTTGGACGGTTTGAAATTGCCCGTCATAATCGCACGACGAACGGATTTTTTATAGTTGTCATCGTCGAGATAGTTGTAAGCCGTAATCGTCAATGTAACGTCGAGAAGCGACTCGTTTTCCGTTTGCAGACTATCTAAAAGCGCATTCATCGTTTCTCTGTGGGTTTCCGCGCTGTTCGCTTCGCTCGCTTTTTCGGAAAGGATTTGCTTTGTTTCCATTTCTCCTATACATTTGTCGATACGCTTGATCGCCTTGAATTTATCCACGGGCTTAACGTGAAGAACTACTTTCGTATTCGGAATATTGAACACGTCTGCACCCCACGCGTTACGAACTCTTAACGGATAATCCGCGATGGCAAACACCGCCGCTTGCGTTCCGTCCACCGTATAACTGTTGGCTTTGAACTCCACTCTTTTCGGCTTAATCCAATCGACGAGTTTTTCTTCGTCGATTTCCTTGATTTCGCGTTCATCAAAATTACGCGAAAAACTGTATTTCAAAAATATCGCCGTTTCCTTTCTGCCGAGCAATTTTGTATTCAGTCCGCACTTATTTATCTCGCTTGCCACGTTTATCGTCGTGTTTTCAAGGTCGAGTTCGTTTCTGCCGTAAACTACGATATAATAGTCCGAAAGATACTGCTTGCGGATGTTGTTCATCTTGTCGATACGGTCAATCCGCTCACGAAGAATAGCCGTTTTTATCTCTCTGACTTGTTCTCCGTCTACGCTTTCTTTCATTTCCGCAAGCCTGCCGAACAGGTCTTGCGCGAAGTTATCCAAGTTTACGGGACGGTCTATTTTTATAATGTCCGCGCATTGTGTTCCGTCGAGCATTTTAAGCGCGTTTGCAAGATAGTCGATGTCGATATTCTGCTGAACGACGTCCTCAATACCGAAATTCTTTTGCCCGACTTTAATTACTCTGCCGTAGTACCCGCCGCTGTATTCGATAAGCCCGTTTTCTTTAATATCTTTCAGATCCAAGAGCGCGTCTATGCGTTCTTTCTGTTTGTCTGCGTTTTCGGTGTACACCTTTTTTGCAAACAGAAATTTTATGTTTTCCAAGATACACGAATAGAAAATGCCGTCCTGCGTCGGCATAAACATTACCACCGCAAGCAAACCCATAATCGCGGCAAACACAAACGCACCCGAAGTGATTGCCACAAAAATGATTGCAAATACAATCAACGCAACGATGACGTCCGCCATTGAATAGCATTTCCATACCGTGTTTTTTACTTTGATTTTCTTCGGAATTATTCTCATTCTGTGCTTTCACCTCCGCTACTTTCCGAACCTTCCGTTGTTTCGGCAGAAGTTTTATCTTCGGAATATTTGTCCGAATTATCTTCTCCGCCATTGTTATCTGCTTTGTTTTTTCTGTGATTCGAGATTGCTTTTCCGATACCCACACCGCCGTGAATGACTTTATGCGCCAAACCGAACGTTGCCGCTCCGACCATACGCGAACCGTAAAACGCCGAGCGTAAGAAGTTCCCGCCCGCGTGCATATCGTCCGCTTGTCCGAACAGTTTACAAAAGAGTGCCTGTCCCGCAGGAATTACCATTGCTCCGCCGACGATCATAAAGATAAGGAACATCGAGTTGCCGAAACCGCTGATTTCGTCTATTCTCATTCTTGTAATGAGCGGCAAAAGCAAAACGAAAATGTTTACCGAAAATACTGTTCCGTAAGCAATCACGATTTTCGTTATAAACGTTTCTCGCCAAGTCTTGAATCTCGCTCCGTCATCGAGCGGAAGCGTTGACATGCTCATCGGCATTACGAAGTACATAAAAATAATTTCATATACCCTTTTCGCCAAGTTGAGAACCGCTACCACAAGCGCGATTGCAAGCGCAATGCCGGCAATGAGCGACGGCAGATACAAGAACTTGTCGGGGTTGACCATTCCGTTATACTTCCAAGCGTCGGGAAAAACGAAACCCGTCGTATAATCTCCGAAAATCTCTTTCACGCCGAGCCGTGATATATCGAACTCGGACACCGAATACCCGTTTATCCAATCGCCCGCGCAGGCGTTGAACAACGCGCTCGATAATTTCGTTGTATTCCCTATTTGGAATATCTGCGAAATAAGCACGAGCAACGAATTAGATATAAGGATAATCAGGAACAGGACGGTAAGCATAGCCATTGTTCCAAGCAACGCCAAGAAGAACTTGCCGACGATAGTCGATACGTTACGTTGCGTATTTATCATATTTTTGATAAGCGCGGCTATCGTAAAAATGCACGTCAAGCCTATCGCCAAAATGAAAATGCACCAAAAGATTGTATTGACCGTGCTATCGCCTGCCAAAAATTCGATGATATTGACCTTTTCGCCTTTATACGTTACGTCCGTAATTCCCGATATTGCCGAGAATATTTCCATCAGTCCGTCCACGAGTTTTAGAAGCCACAGAAAAAGAAGTAAGCATAACTGTTGAAAAAATATAAGCATTCTGCTCCTCCTTAAAAATTAAAAATATAGGGCGGCAAAAATCTCTGCCGCCCCGTGCCGAATATCCGCTCTATGCGATTACGCAGTTACCCAAGCGGAAAGACCGTTGATAAGCAAAGGTGCGCCCATTGCAACGACGAAGATGATAATGATACCGATGATAAGGTTCTTGACCATATCTCTCGCATTGATTTTTTCCTCGTTCTTGTGTGCGATGGCGATTTTGATACCGACGTATGCGCCCCAAATGACGACCACCGCCGCCAAAGCCATTACGATATAGATCCAAAACGAATCCATCAGGGATTGAAGTTTCTCAACGATTTCCGCAAGGTTATCGTTGAGTGTTGCCGCAAGCAATGTATTCATATTTCTTTATCCTCCTTTGATTGTTTCTCTTAGCCTACCCATGCGGAAAGTCCGTTGATGAGAAGGGGTGCGCCCATAGCGATTACGAAAATAATCACGATGCCGATGATAAGGTTTTTAACCATATCGCGGGCGTTGATCTTCTCTTCATTCTTGTGTGCGATAGCGATTTTGATTCCGACGTAAGCACCCCAAATAACGACTACCGCCGCGAGTGCCATAACGATGTAAATCCAAAACGAGTCCATAAGGGACTGCAATTTGGTGATAATCCCCTGCAAATTTTCGTCAAGGGTTGCCGCAAGTAAATTGTTCATAGATTATTTCTGCTCCTTTTTATTTTCAGATTTTTTGTTTTTACCGTTCTTCTTTTTGAGAACGACGAGAGTTACCACTGCGCCTGCGCCGAGTACGAGAAGAATCGGCAGCAATATGACTGCGGCGGAAGTTTTCTTTTCTTCCTTTTCCGTATCGGACGGCTTGTCCGTTTCGGAATCGGACGGTGTATCGGGCGTTTCAGGCTCGGACGGTTTATCCTCGCTCGGCTTTTCGTCGCTCGGTTTGTCGTCAGGCTTATCCGGCGTTTCGGGGTCAGTCGGTTTATCGGGCTGTTCGGGTTCAACAGGTTCGTTTTTCGCCAAATTCACCTCGTAAACCATCAGTTCCTCGCCGTTATCGTTCGTTACCGTAACGATATATTTTCCTTCAAGTACCGCAAAGTCGAGTTCTCCGTTTTCGCCCGGAATCAGCACTACGCCGCTTCCGTCGTCCGCGCTCGTAAATTCCACTTTCACGAACTCGGTGCGATCATCTCCGCATTCGCAAACGTAAGATACCGTCATCGTCTTTTCCTGTTCCCTTACTACCGCGTCGAAAACATAAACGTGCGTATGCTCGTCGGGGTTTTCGGGTTTATCGGGATTTTCAGGCTGATCTGGATTTTCGGGTTTATCGGGTTCGGTCGGTTTGTCGGGCTGTTCAGGCTCGGTCGGCGTATCGGGATTTTCTTCGATATAGCCGTCGTCGCCGCTCGTTACAAAGTCCGAAATGTAGTTATAATCGCAAACCTTGCAGGTGTACTTCGTGTAGCCGACTTTGCCCTCTTCCGCTTTTACGACAGTCTTTTCATAGTCGTGTCCTGCGGGTTTTACATAGTCGGTCACATATTTGTCCGCGCAATTCTTGCAGGTATGTACCGTATAACCATAAGACTCACACGTTCTGCCGACCGTCTTTTCTTCGTAATCGTGTCCGATTGCTTCTTCGCCGTCTACCGTATATTCGTCGCCGCAGTTTTTGCAAGTATAAAGCGTATATCCGTTTTCCGTGCAGGTTACGGGATGTTCTTCGGCTTCATAGGCGTGTCCTGTTGCGGGAACGTAACTGTCCGAATATTCATAACCGCAATCTTCGCAGTAATGAATGGTATATCCGCGGTGCGTACAGGTTGGTTCGATCACGATTTCCCCGAATTTATGCCCGTTCACCTCGGTATAATTGTCGGTGTAAGTATCGCCGCAAAGCGTACAGGTATATCTCGTATGCCCTTTCGTAGTGCAAGTGCCTTCCACCACCTCTTCTGTGTATTCGTGCGCACACTCGGCTACGGGTTCTTGCTCGCCCTCGTATGCAAACGCGGTAGCTCCGCCCGCGCCGATAAACGCGCTCATACACATCGTCAGCATTAACGCCGACAAAATAAATTTTAGTTTTTTCAAATGATTCCTCCTTTCAAGTTATCTTTTCGCTTGTTCTTGTATTTGTTTCATTTTCGGCAAAAGTTTTAGTTGAATTCTATCCGCCGCAAGCCGCATTTTGTTAGCAACGCTCATTTCATAGTGTTCGGTAATCGTAAGAAGCAGTCCCGCTTTATTTTCCCAAGCCGCTTGTTTCAACGCTTTCGTATCTCTTCCGTCGAGATACGCGCAGATTCTGTCCACCTCGGCGTTTATTTCTGCGGCAACTTTATCCCACGCTTCATCTGCCTCGGCTATACGTTTTGCTTTGTCGTTTTCATCGGCTCTCGCTTCTTCCGCTTCCTGCTCTTCGATAAGTTCGGAAAGCTTATCTTCGATCTTTTGCCCCACGTCGCCTGTGATGTCGAAAACGTAATTCTCTTTTTCAAACAGCACGGCTTCGCGCTTACCGATTGCCGCTTTCCCTTCGGGAAAATAAACCTTTTTGAGTTCGTAAGACGGCGTGAACACCGTCCATATCGGTTCATAACCTCTGACCGAAACAATCGCGTCGCCTTTCTCGTCGCCGTTCAATCTTTCAAGCATACCTACCGAAATAAGCGGTTGCAAAGTCGCTCCCGTTGACGAGCTTGCGGGATTATCCGCATTGGTATTGACCGAGAATTGCTTGATTTTCTTCTGTCCGCAAAGTTCCGAGAACTCTTTTCGGGTTTCGCTGTCGTCCGAGCCAATGAACACCTTAATATTGCAATTACCTTTCACAATATCTGCAATGTCCCTGCCGTACTTCGCGGTCAGTTGCGAATACGACTGCAGCACGAACAAAAACCGTATGCCGCGCGAACGCGCTACCGTTACCATTCCCTCGATGTTCTCGAATTTCGGAAGGTTGGCAAACTCGTCTAACACAAAGTAAGTATTGCGTTTCAGAATTGCCGTTTCCGTTTGGTTTCGGCGTAGGTTCAGATTTGCCTTTTCGACAAGTTCCTTATACATTTGCGTAATGAAAAGCGTTACGAAACGGTGTCTTGTAAATCTTTCGTCCGGCACGATTATGAATACCGCGTTCGGGCTTTCGTCCATATTCACGACGTCTAAATCGTTCTCGCTCGTCATAGACATAATGCCGTCGTCGGAAAGCTGCTGCATATAGCTGTTTACTTCCGAAAGATACGACGTCAAAGTCTTGTCGCTTGTAATAAGAACAGTGTTGACAAGTCCCCTTACTTTGGAAAATTCGTCGCGCCCCTCAATTAGGTAGTTACGAAGCGCGGTTGTATCTTCCGAGCAATACTTCGTGATATTGTGGTAGACATTAAAAAGCACAAGTTGGCTTTCGTCGATTTTCCCTTTGATGCAGTCCTCGCACATTGCGAGAACAAATCCAAATATAAGGTTTCTCGCGCCCTGTTCCCAAGTCGGCTGATCTCTGTTCTGTACGGGGCAAAGCGTATATACAAGGTCTTGCGCGTTTTCGTATATCTCGTCTTTGAGTTCCTGCATACGCGTTCGCGCGTCCCTGTAAGATAGGAACACTTCGCCTGCGCCGTAATACTTGCCGTCTTTCTGCTCCAAGTTTTGGTCGAGATCTTTCACCAAGCGGATTCGACGAACAAGCACGTTCATCGGGTTCCACCGCTCCGAAGAATACGGCTCTCTTAAATCAAGTACTGATATTTTGTAACCCTCTTTTTCGAGCGTTCTTGCGTGCTTTTCGTAAAGTTCCTTTTTCGGATCGCTTATGACGATTGACGGTTTACATTTGCTTTTGCCGAGTACCGCTATATTCTGATCGACGAAGCCCGTTGTTTTACCGCTACCCGTCGTTCCGACGATTAAAGCGTGCAACTGACTTGTCGTGATTACTTCAACGCTTCCGCCCTTTTTCTCCGCGCCGATAACGATTCCGTCCGATTTCTCTTCTGCCGATTTATAGTCGTAAACCTGAAATTCTTTGAGTTTTTTTAGCCTTTTTACCGACAACCATTCGGTATCTTCCAAGTCGTTTTCATCAAGCGCTATGTTTTGCGCGTCCACCCGATACATCATAAGATACCCTATGAGTATCAAACCGTTCGCCACGCCGACGGAAAGCCAATAGTTTTTGTAGTTTAATATCTCGCCTATGCTTTTCCCGCCGAGCGAAAACAGATACATAACGAGAACGGCTACAAAGGCGAAGAATATCCCCCAAAACAGAAGTTTGAGTTTATTCTTTTTTCTCTTTTTGTGCCTTGTTATATCTTTTCTGTTCAATCTTTATAGTTCACCTCCGTATTTTCTCCGTTTTCTCTTTTCCGTTGTTCTTCCATTTCTTCTTCGATGTCCTGCAACCTGTGCGAAAAGTCCCGCTCCAACAGTTCGCTTTCATCTGTAAAAGAACGTAAAAACTTACCGAAAAGAGATTGTATGTTGTATCTCGATATTGCCCGGCGGCGTTTGTACTTTTTGTCGTTCGGCTTTAATTTTTTATATTTCGGTTTTTCGCAAAGTTCGGGTTTTATAGCCTTTGCAAGATTCAACACAAGATTGCCCTGCCGCCTTTTATAATCGGCTTCTATATCCCGCAAAATCGTAAGTTTGCTTTCGTCTATCTTGTTGTGATATTTTGAAAAGTTCTTCTCGATTTCCTCTACGGATATATTTTTATCCGTGACGGCAAAGTTCTTGCCGCAAATGCTTTTTATGAGCATTTCCTTGCGTTTGAGTTCCCGCATAAACTTTAAGTGAGCCTTGCGCGCCTGCCCGTCATAGCCGATTAACATTGCGACTATGTTATCTACCCGCCCTTTGTATGCCGTCATATCTTTACTGCCGTAAGTAAGCCTGCCCGTTTTCGGCAAGTCTTTGGCAAGCGAGATTATCTCTTGTTTGATTTCATCCTTGCTTACCATTACTTTTTTGATTGCCGTCATACCCCGAAGCGCTCTGATTGCCTCCACTCTCGATTTATACAGCCTGTCCCTGCCGTCGTCTACATACATTCCGAGCCGAACGAACAAATTGTCTATCGCCGTTTTTTCGATTTTCCCTTTGCGCCTGTATGAAAGCGTTCCGTCCTTACCTTTGTATTTCGGTTCTTTCTCCCAAAACACAAAATGAAAATGCAGATGGTCGGGGCGGTCTAAATGCAACGCGCACATAAGGTCGATATTCTTTTTATCTAACTTCGCGTCCTGAAAAAATTGTCCGAACGTCGCCTTTATCATACCGATACATTTTTCGGGCGTGTCGATTTTATACGACTGCTCTTTATTAAGCGACACAAAACCGTGCCATATATTGCCCTTGTTATTCTTCAATCGTTCTTTCATTTCCGCGACTTTTTCTTCCGATAAAAGTCCGTTGCCATTGAATACGCCCGTTGACTTTTGCAGGTATTCGAGCGCGGTTATTTTCCCCGTCTTTTTGCCCGCAACTTTACCCTCCGTCGTTATGTACTTATATACGTTCTCGCCGCCCGTCATATCGAAAAAGGAACGTTCCGCTCTGTGGGCTTCTCTTTCAAGTCCGCTTGCTTTTTTACCGAGTTCATACGGCGTGTATTTTATATTCAGAATAATAGGTTGATTGTCCGTAACTTACTACCTCCCCACGTCCTTTAACATTCGTATTTCCTCGTTTACGAGATAGTCCGGCGTGTCCTGATAAAAACCTTTCACGAGCGAATCAACGTCCGATTTTCCGTCTTGCAATGCCGCCGCTCGCTCGTTGAATAGCGAGCATACGACCGATTTTGTGATCACTTCGTTTGCGAGCATTTCTTTCATAAGCCGTATCAGTTGAAAATAAAACGCGTCCTCGTTATACTCGTTCGGAACGCTTACGGGAGTTTCTTCCCCGTCGATTTCCACCGTATCGAACAGCCGCTTGTACAGTATTGGTAAGCCGAACAATAGCGCGGAGTTTATGACCTTGTTGAAACTTTTATCGTAGTCCGGATGAGTCATAATTTTGTCGATATACTCCCACATTGCGTCGTCGGTTATCGTTATATATCGCCGCGCTCGTCTATCCGTTACCCTTTCTCCTCTCACTTTTCCACCTCCCGAAGAAGAAGCGGGTATCCCGCTTGCTTCCGTTGTCGAAAAGCCCGTTGTGGGATTTTCTTTATCCTGCTTTGCATTTTTGGTGCATAATGCAACAACATTTTTCAGTGGCTTCTTTTCTCAAAGGAAGGTTTTTCGTCCTGCTTATCGAGCATACCGCTCAATAATTCGTTTGCAATCACGGTTTCGATAACCGATTTTAATATAGGATTTCCTTCTTCCGTTTCGCGTTTTCTTTCGGCGATTTTCTGTCCGCCGAGTTTGCCTTTTTCACGATAGAATTTATCCTCGTCTATCTGCTGTTTCGTGAAAGTAAAAGCCGTTTTTACGGCGGCGTCTTTGCCTGCGTAAGTCTTACCCTCGAAAGCATAATCCGCAATGGCTTTTACATACTGCCCTGCCTGTTTGTCATCAAGGTGTTTGATGACCTTTGCGTAGTTTTCGCTGAATTTGAAAAATTTGTTCTTCATAGTTTTTTTCTCCTTGAAAATGATTTTTTATTTGTTTTCGTAATTTATCCGAGTGTATTTTATATCGCCCTGAATTCCCTTTTTCAAATGAATCATACCCACCTGAAAACCACTCTGCGGAAAATTCTTCGGCGTATCGAAAACGCATATTTCAGCAATTCGGAAACCTGCGTTTTCGATATCTTTCAACCGCGCTTTTGTCCATAAATGATTTATTGTAATAAGGAAGTAGACTTCGTCTGCCACCTCCATCGAGTGCGTTAAAAATTTACGAATCTGACTCCACGGCGGGTTGGTAAATATGTAATCTACCCGTCCGTTGTAATCATAGAAATCTCGTCCTTTTTCAATTTCGCACCATTCGGCATTCGGTAAAAATTCTAAAATGTTTCCACACCCGGCGCATGGTTCAAGACCTTTCCCTTGCGGTTGAAAATGTTCGACCAAAGCCTTTGCCAAAGGTTTCGGCGTCATTACAACGTCGTCTGAAACGTAGCTTCTGTTTGCCTGATACTTCATCTTTTTGAATTGATACCGACTTTGCCTTTCGTCGCTCCCGAAGATACGGTTGCAGCCGTAACCGATTCTCTCATCCTTTGTATCGACTTCATACTCTCGCTCGCCATTTTCATATAATAGGCGTTCGGTTTTTCATCGCGGAATTGTCCCGACGATTTGAATAACCGCAAGAGTTGCTCTTCGTCGTTTCCGCAGAACATCGCAAGACGAAGCATTAAACCTGATTCGCTTTTTTCTTCGCCCGGCAATACGTTTTTACCGTTATATAGTTTAAAAAACGTTTCGTCCTTCTTGCGATAAAAACTTTCTGCTCTATCAAGCGTTTCACGGTCGCTCATCCGCGTAAGGCTCGCCTTGCCTCTGCCGTCCATACTGACAGGCACTGCTCGCGCCGCGACTTCCGTCGCTACAAGTTCGGAAGGTCGTATGTATTCCGTTGACTTCTCTTGCTCCACTTTGCCCGCCGCGCCTTTTTCTTTGAGTTCTTCGATACTCACTTCTTCAAACGTCTTGTCTTTCCAAAGGTCGAGTTCCTTGATTTTGTCAAGTTCTTTTTCGAGCGCGTCGCGGTCTGCAAAGCCGTAATTGATAAGCGGTTTTACTCTGCCTTCTTCGTCGCAGATACAGCATTTGTATACTTGTTCCGAATAAGCATTCGTTTCTTCAACGATTGCGTAAAACTGAATATCTTTGGTCTGCCTATATGCTTGTTCTTTCCCTGAAACGTATTTTGCGATTTTATCCGCGTCGGTAATTGCCGTAAACAGCGCGTTCGGGTTTTCTTTAATTTCCTCTTTCCACGACTGTATATACGCCGCGTTATTCTGTAATCGTCCCTCGCTCGGTTCTATTTCCAAGTCCTGCTCCATAAAGATAGAAGCAATTTCGGCGCGCAATTCTTCCATTGCATAGCCCTCACTCCCGAATCTGCCCGATAAATCTCGGTTAAGTCTGCTTTCGTGTCCCGTGCTATGACCGATTTCGTGCAACGCAGTAGAGTAAAATTCCTGCATACTTTTGAAATCCGCGCGTTCAGGTAAATGTACTTCATCTGTATCCGTTCGGTAGAAAGCCTGACTGCCGCCGTATACGATCTTCGCTTCGTTTTTGTCCCAATAATCAAGGATTGCTTCTGCTCTGTTGTTACGGTCGTTGACGTCGATTTGCGGCTTTTCCTTTGCAGGTACGCCGTCCATCAGCGAACAGTTGAATACACGATAAAACTTGCGTAGCCAATACACGTTTTTGTCCATATATTCCTGCTGTTCACTTGCCGTCATTCCGTCGAGAACGCTCCTATCGAAACGTCTTTTTGTTTCTTTATCTCGCATTTCGTAATATTCAATGCTCGCGCCCTTACCCTTTGCAAGACTGTTGCCTTCCTCGTCTTTTTTGAACGTCCAACCCTTTTCTTCCATCTGCTTGAACGTTGCCCAACGGTTATCCCCGTAGTTTTCGCTCATCGCTATAAGCGACAGAAAAAGGTTATTGATTCCACGATATTTTTTACCTGTAATTGCAGACTCCGGCGCGCCCGACGATACCCAACCCTTAGTCCAAAAGAGATTGCCTTTTTCAAGATTTTCCATTACCTTATCAACGAGTTGCTTTCTCTGCGGCGTAAGTTTCTCATACGCCGTATTCTTTTCTTCACTATTCAAAGACAACTTTCACCTCCTCGCACCTGACCGGCTCGCCGTTTTCATATCCCTCGTCGTCGAAGTCCATCAGGTCATCTATCGTGTACCCTTTCGGAATTACGATGACGGAAGTATCTCGTATGTTATTTTTCCTCATTTTTACCTCCTGAAAAAATTTTTTTGTGTTTTTACTATTTTAAAAGCCCTTCAAATCAGTCTTTTACCTCACTTTACCCTCGTTTAATTTTGTCGAAATTTCTGTTTTATCTTCTTATAAAACCGTCTCAAAAATATTTTTCATAAAATCTCAAACAAAATACTTGTTTATTTTCGTTTTATCGTGTATAATATAAGCACGGAGGTAAAGAACATGAAATTACTTTACGTCAAAGCCTCAGGCTTCAAAAACATTCAAAACGATTGCATACTCGACTTCACCGCCAAATCCAAGAAAACGACCGAAGATAAAGAATATGAGCTTCAGGAAATCGCCGACGGTTTATTCGTATACAACACCGTCGCTTTTATCGGGAAAAACGCTTCCGGTAAAACTTCTTTTCTTGATCTTCTCGATTGCGCTTATTCCATACTCGGCAATTTTTCGCTTGAAGATAAAGATTATTCCTATGACGGAATTCACTTAACGCTGTTTTTCTACCACGAAGGAAAAATCTATAAGTATTCCACAGATATTTCGTCGTCGCAAACCTTAAACGATAAGGCGACATTTTCTAATCAGCAACTTCTCGAAAAGGTCTACTATAAGTCCAAAGCGAAAACGATTTTCTCAGACGACGATTTTGTTCCCGTCGAGAATATCGGCATTTTGCCCGAAGATACGTCTATCGTATTCTTCGTATTAAAGAAGAAAGAAACGCGAGCCGTATATTTTAATTCGGACGGCGAAGGCGCAAACACCTATCGCTTAATGTTCAATGCGCTGAAACTGTATAAGTTATCCCCGTCCGTTTTGGCAAAAGTCTTGCACTTATTCGACGAAAACGTAAAAGATCTCACAATGCTCGACGAACACAATTACGAACTTTCTCTTGCCTCGGGCAAAAAGATTGTTTCGGATAAGGAACTCGTCCACTTTTTATCGAGCGGCACAACCAAAGGATTACTTCTTTACGTTACCGTTATCGCGTCGCTTAAATACGGATTCGACCTTATCATCGATGAAATAGAAAACCATTTTCACAAAACACTCGTCGAAAATATCATCAATCTGTATAAGGATAAATCGGTCAACAAGTTCAACGCCACGCTCTATTTCTCCACACATTATTGTGAACTGCTCGATTTGTTCAATCGTCAGGACAATATCTGGGTTTGCCGTGCGGATAAGAAAATCGTTGCCGAGAATATGTATGAGAACTTCGATATTCGCGTAGAACTTTCAAAGAGCCGTCAGTTTTATAACGACGCATTTAAGACTTCCGTCAACTACGACGACCTTATGAACATTAAGAAGGAGTTTTTGAAATGAAAATCCTTATAATGTGCGAAGGTCCGAACGAACTGAAAATCGTAAATCTTTTGCTCGATAACGGCAAATTGAAGTTCACACGCGACGATTTGCTCGACATGCGCCCCTTTCACGCTCGCCAGCTCACCTCGCCGCAATTAAAACCCGCGCTTGACGCATATCACGGCGAAATTGCTATTTATCGGATCGGGGACAAAATGACGGATTCATTGAAAATCCCTAAGGAATTACTTTTATCCATCAAATCTCAAGCAAAATTCTGCACAAAGCCGGAACTTGAAATGTTGCTTATCATTGCGGAGAACAAAGTATCCGAGTTTGAAAAAGTTAAGGCTAAGAAAAAACCGAAAGACTTCTGCAAACAAAACGTCGTATATAATCGCAAGAAATACGACAATTCCACTGCGTTTTACGAAGACTATTTTCAAGACCGCATAGACCTTTTAACTTCCGCTATTGCCGAATACCATCGCACTCACGGAAAGCACAAGTCCGACGAAGGATATTTGTTCGACTTATTAAAATAGTTTTTCTTTTGGCTACGGCTACTCGCCGTAGCCTTTTTTCTATACTCTTTATCTCTTTCCATTACCGCCTGTATTTTTCGGAACCGTCGGCGTATAGGTCGATTTAACGGGCATTGAGCGCAAGGCTTTGATTGCCGTTCCCTCGTAATAGTCCGGCGATTTATTCGGTCTGAACAACCCGCTCGTTGCAAAGATACGGAGCATTTGCTCTTTATCGCCGTTACACCAATACGCAAGTAAATTCATCAGCGACATATCCGAGTTCGAGTGATTATTCCGCAAATCTTCGCCCGCATAAAGTCTTTTGAATTTATCTCCGTTCTTTGCGTTCGACGCTTTTTCCACGACGTCACGGTCGGTCATTGTTGACAGTCCGTTCACGCCTTTGCATACGCCTTTCCACTCTTCGCGCTTTTCGCATTTACGGGACAAAAGTTCTTTCATTTCGGGTGTATCGAAACTTTCAAGGCGGGAATAGCCTGCGCCGTCGCCCGTCATTGCGATGAAATGTTCTTTCTGATAGAATTCCCAATCGCCGTCTTTCGAGAATGTACGAATATCCATACCGCTCGTTTTGCCGAAAATATGCAATCCGTTTCCGCTTACCGACTTTTCAACGTAGGTCTTGCCGCACTTTGAAAGAACCTCTTTTGCAAGCGCGGACGGCTGTCCGTTCTCGTCGTAACAACGGTCAATGTCGATACAGGAAATATTGTCCTGTCCGTCAAGAGCATAGGCAACAGTCGTGCCGCCTTTTTCTTTCAGATACTTTAGGGCGTTATCGAAGGTTGTCCACGTTTCGGGATTATCGCTTTCGGCATACTCGCCCTTGTCGCTGTTGCAGTTGACGGGGCGTTTATTGTATTTGCCCTTGTCGGCGTTCCACCACGTTTTAACCACAACCCAATTCGGTCGCTTTTTCATTTCGTCGGGAACGGCGGTGCGTAACGTTTTTTCTTTTTCGTCGAAAGAAGTATTCGCTTCAACGCTCGGTCGTTTGTATTCCGTTCCGTATGCACTTTCGTCTTTCTCTCTCACCGCCAAGCAAAAATCTTTTGCCGTAAGTTCCGCCGTTTGCTTTTCCTCGCCTTTATTGTTCGTAAGGCGCACCTTGTAATCGTTATGCAGACTTAAACGGATTGTGCTGTTCTCTTCGCTGTCTTTCACGCACTTATTCGGCAAATAATAGGTATAATCGCCGTATTCGCCGTCGGGCATTTTGAATAAGGTGCTTTCGTCGAAACTCGCAATTCTCGCCTTTTCCGGAACGGAAACGTGATTCCATTCCGTTTCGTTTTCCGTAATGATTTCGGTTTTCAGACGTTTATAGTCCTCGGCGGTCGTCTTGTTCGTCAGTTTGCAAAAATCGTAAGCGGTAAGTTCAATCTTTTTCTCGCCGCCGCGCGTCTGCGCTTTTACCACGAAACCCTGAGGCAAGCGGATCTCGATTCGTCCGTCGTCGCTGTTTTTATCTTCCCCGACGAACACGCTCGGAATGAAATACGTCATACCGCTGAAATCGTCCTTGTTCGGCAAAACGAACAGCATACTGTTGTCGTATTCCCTTCTGAACGCTTCCTGCGGAATGCTCGTAGTAAACCATTTCGTATCGTCGCTTCTCCTCGTTTCGTAGTCCTTATTCGTTGTGCCGCCTACAGCCTTTTTGAACTCTTCCGCGGTAAGCGTAACGACTTCTTCGTCGTCGCCGCGGCGTTTGAAAATATCGATCTCCGCGTTATCTCTTACGGACAATTCGTAGCAGAGTTCCTGCGAATCGCTCTTCAAGTCCGCAATCTGCCTCGACGGTTTGATTTTATCGTTGAACATAAAGTAGGCAAAGCCCGCATACTCGCCGTTTTCGGGCATTCTGAACACACTGCCCATGCCCGACCGTTTAATAAACGCGTCGCTCGCCACCTTGATTTTCGTATACACAGCTTTCGGTTTCGTATCGGCGGAATACTTTTTCTCTCGCCACTCTTCCGCCGCTTTTTGCGTTTCAAAGCCGTATCTGCCCTGCTCCCAGTCGCCCGTTTCTGTATGGTAGCCGATCGCCACGGTATAATCTCCGTTCTCTCTCGCCGTGCGGTCGATAATCGCAATATCTCTGCCGTTACCGTCTTTCGAGATGCTTACGACTTTATCTCCCCTTGCGGTTACTTTCGTAAAATCGCTCAATGTTTTGTCCTCCTTGTCTAATTGTTCTTTGAATTCTTTAACGTATCTCCTATAAGCCGTAATAAATCCGTCAAGCAGCGCCGGGTGCGAAGTAACGTAGAACTTTCTTCTGTCCTCTTCGCTATTATTGATAGAAATCCCCTTTGCCCACGCCTTATTGTCTGGATTGAACCTGCCGTCGATCTCCGACATCTGCACGGTGTTTGCAAGAACGTAATTCATACGCTCTTCGCCGTATAACGCATACAGATTTGCGATAAAATCGGTATTTAAGTGCATACCGTCAAAGTGCGTCGAGATACCTTTTTCAATATCCGATCCGCAATTTCGGCTTATCATCGTCGCTTCGAGCGGTAATTTATTGTTATACGCCGCTTTCATCGCAAACTTTGCTATCTCGTCGTTCACTTTCAGTTCCTCTTCATCGACGTCCCTCCCGAGTTTCAGAAAAGTAATATTCTTATCTTCCAAAGATTCCTGCGACATATACAAGACAGGCGCGGCAATGATATATTCGTCGGCTTGTTCTTTGATACGATTCAGATTATCAACGCTCAAACCGTCTTTGAAATAGTAGTAAGCCGTATTCTCTTCATCCGTTCCGAAATATGCAAAATTCTCTTCGCCGAGATACTCTTTCATAACGTCCGAATGATAATGCTCGCAATAATCTTTGATGAATAAAATTGTATCCTCGCCCGTAGAAACGCTTGCATTCTCCGAACTTGTAAAGTCGTCGTAAAGCTGTTGCAAAATTCCGCCGTGATCCACTTCTTCATACAAAGCCCTGTAATATTCCTCACCGAAATCGTCATATTCGCCGCAAAGCGTATCGAAGAGTTCCGTTTTAATATGAATCTCGTAGTTGCTTTGGAAAATCTCTTCCGCCGACTTACCCATAAGATTTGCTTTGAACTCTTCAAATTCTTTTTCGATACTGTTTACTACAAGCTCTTTGTAATTCGGCGATTCCACTAAAATAGGTTCGTTTATCGACTTATAGCCCGACTTTTTTAATTTTTCTTCAAGATACGGTATAATCTTTTCTTCGGTAAAATCGTCATACCATTCGTCATACGGATAGGTATCATCGCTCTTATTAAAATACGAATCTTCAAACGACGGTTTCAAATCGCATATAATATCATCAAAACGTCCTTCGTCCTCGCCGTCGATCATATTGAGCCAATTTATCTCGTCGAGTTGCTCGTCGATAAACTCGTTAAGGTTTATTTCATACACAATGTCTATAGCATAATCTTTCAATTCCACGTCCGGGATATTTCTTGCCAAAGCCGAGTAAACGCTGTCGCTATCCCACCAGTAGTATTCAAGCAAAATGTCCAACGGAAAACGCTTATGATACCTTTCGAGAAGCGGCTTTATAAACGGTTTCGCTTCTTCACTCGGCGCATATTCACCGTTAAGCACACGGTCTATCGCTATCCGTTCTTCATAAAATCCGTCCGAAATCGAATCTGCGTACATTCCGTCAAGGTAACTCATATCTTCGCGCACGACTTCGCTCGCGCTTTCAACAACGTTGTGCCAAGCAGTCAGATACGCTTTTCCCCTTTCGGAAGAAATAAACGCTTCCCAAGCGGGCTTTTCAACACCGTATAAACTCTCGGTATCTTCAAACTCGCCGCTTTCTACTTTCCCTTCGGTATCGTCTTTGCCGAGCCTATAAAGTTCCACGCCTGCACCGTAAAGCACTCTCGCCGTTCTGACTCTCACAGGCAGCATTCCATCCCAAGTGTAACCGTACTCGTGCATTTGCTCCTGCGATACGGTGTAATCGGGAAGTATATCTACCTGCATGGCGGCGACTTTATCGCTCTCGTCGATAAACGTTTTCTCTTCTTCCGGTTCGTCGAACAATGCGATTTTCAAGCCCGCATTCATAAAGGCTTGCGCAAATTCCTGAAAGAGCGGTTCGTCTATCGTAAGCGTTTTTACTTCCTTTTCGCCTGCCTCGAAATACGATGGCGACAGGCTCGATAGTGCCGTGAGTTCTTCTGCCGTATCGTCGAAACAGGTATAATCTCCGTTCTTTACGGCAAACACCATCGCGCCGGGGTTCTTCTCTTCCGTCTGCTTATATGTTCGATATAATTTTTCTGTCAGCATAGTCTTTTTCTGTTTCCTTGTTTTTGTTTGTTTTTTCGGCAGTGCCGCGTAAACCTCTTCGGTTTCATTCGTTTCGCTATCCTCTTCGCCGTCGTCGATTACCACTTCTTCGCGCTTATTGAGGTCGAGTTCAGCGTTAAGTTCGGATAGTTCCGTGTTCAGAGCTATAATCTTGTCCTTATGCTCGAACGGCACGTTTACTTGCTCTTTTGCAATCTCGAAGTCGGCTTTCGTGGTTTCCAAACGCTTTACGGCACGCTCTTCCCTTTCGGAAAAATCTTTTATAAAATTCTCTAATCGGGTAAGGTTGCCGCTCGCGCTCTCGCCGATGTCCAGCTTGTATTGCCCCGCGCCCGAAAGCGTAATGCTCCGCTCGTTGGCAATCAGTTCTATCGGGTTCAGAGAGATTTTGAAACCGCAATATTCGGCTACCGCCGTTCCCGTTTTGTTGTGGAACAGGGCGTCCATAAGTGCAAGCCCGCCGTTTTTCTTTCCGTCCTCTATGATGTCCGAATACACCGTGCCGTTTACGTTAATCTCGAATCTGTCGGGGTTATAATGCACCTTGATAAGTTCGATGTCTTTCCTTACCCTTTCCAAATACAATTCCTGCCGCTGTATCTGTTCGGGAAATTCCTTTCTTACCTTATCTTGCAAAGCAAACAGTTCCTTTTTGTATCGGCTTTCCAGATCGCGAAGCCTTGCCACTTCCATATCCAGCTCCATTTTTCGCTTGATTTTCGGGTTGGCGGAAGTAATCGCCTTGATTTCCGCATAAGAAAGCGTTGCCTCGTCGATGTCCTCGGCTTCGCGCACCGTCATATTCCCTTTTTCTACCTGCGAAATAAACCGCTGTTTGTTTTCGAGTATCTGATAGGAATAACTGTCGAACGTCCGTTCCGTCGCATAGGTGTAAATGCGAATGCCCTTATTCATATTGCCCTGACGGATACCGCGCCCGTTACGCTGAATAAGGTCGCGCGGGCGATACGGCGCGTCCAAGTGATGAATGGCTACGAGCCGTTTTTGCACGTTCGTTCCAGCTCCGCACTTTTCCGTGCTGCCTATTAAAACTCGCACCGCCCCGGCGTTGATTTTATCGAACAGGTCTTGCTTTGCTCTGTCCGTGTTTGCGTCGTGAATAAACGCAATCTCGTTTTCGGGAATACCGCGCTCGATAAGTTTGTGCTTTAAGTCGTTATACGCGTCGAAGTCCTTGCCGTACTCGTATTCCGAATACGGTTTCTTCGGCGTGGACAAATCGCAGAACACAAGCTGCGTTCCTTTGATGTCCGCAGAGCTCTTCCACTCTTCGTATACATTATCCGCGCAGAAACTTAGTTTGCTTCCGCTCTCATCGGAAAGCAACGGATCGATACATCTCGGATCGAGCGCGAGTTTCTTTCCGTCGCCCGTAACCTTTAACATGTTGTCGATATGCGGATCAACGCCGCCTGCGTAAATCTTGTCCGCCCTTGCCGCTATCTCTTCCGTTAAGTCGATTACCGTGTCGCTCGGCTTTAACGTAACAACCTTTCGCTCCGCTTCCGGCACGTCGAGTTTTACGTCCGTTTTTACGTCCGCGAACGAATGATACAGCGTTAAAAGTTCGGGCAAGTTCGTAAACTTGGCAAATCTCGTTCTTGCTCTGTACCCTTTCCCGGACGGGGCAAGTTCGAGCGCCGTTACCGTTTCACCGAAGTCTGCCGCCCATGCGTCGAAGTAATCGATACCGAGCCTTGCAAGCGTTTGCTTTTGCAAATAGGTCTGCATCGTGTACATTTCCGTCATAGAGTTGGAAATAGGCGTACCCGTTGCGAACACCACGCCTTTATCTCCGCCGTGCAGTTCGTTGATATACTCTATTTTTAACTGCAAGTCGCTCGCTCTTGCGCTCGCCGCGTTTGAAATTCCCGCTACGTTGTTCATCTTCGTGTAAAGGAACAAGTTTTTGTACGCGTCCGCTTCGTCTACGAAAAGGTAGTCAACGCCGAGTTTTTCAAAGATAAGCACGTTGTCTTTCTTTGATTCGTCAAGTAATTTCTTTAACTGAGCCTCTCTGCTCTTCTTAATACGCTCCAAGTTCTTGACTGAACCGGACGGCGAGTTGCTATCTTCCCACTGCATTTCGATACTGCGTTCGATAGCGGCTATTTCTTCCCGTATCTTCGCTATCTGTCGTTCGGGCGAAATGTTGATTTTCGCAAAACTCGACTGCGCTATAATAACAGAATCCCAATCGCCCATCGCCACTTTCGATACGAACTGTTCTCTGTGGTCTTTGTCCAAATCGTCTTTGGTTGCAATCAAGAGTTTCGCCGTCGGGTATAGCTCTCTGAACGAATTAGCCCATTGCTGTACCAAGTGGTTCGGCACGGCTATCATCGGCTTTTTTGCCAACCCGTACTGACGAAGTTTCATCGCCGCCGCGCATATCGTAAACGTTTTGCCGCTACCAACGATATGGTGCAAAAGCGTGTTGCCGCTCGTAATAATTCGGTGTACCGCGTCCTTTTGGTGCGGGCGAAGTTCTATTGCCGGGTTCATTTCGGGAAACCGCAAGTAACTTCCGTCGTACTTCGGCAAGCGAATTTGATTGAACAGTCTGTTGTAGATTGTTTCGAGTTCGTCGCGCCTTTGCGGATCTTTGAATATCCAATCCTTAAACGCTTCCACGATTTTGTTCTGCTTCTCTCTCGCCGCGACCGTTTCGGAGTTGTTCAGCACTCGTTTTTCTCTGCCGTCCGCATCCAAAACCGTATCGTAAATCTGCGTGGAACGCTGATTCAGACAATCTTCAAACAGCCTGTATGCGTTCGCCCGTTCTGTGCCGTATACGCTCGTTACGTTCATCGTGCGGAAGTTTCGCACATACCCCGTCGTGCGGTCTACGCGCCAACTGCCGTCGTGTTTGTTGTAATACAGTTCGATGCCGTCGCGCATATAATACGGGAGCGCAATTAACTGACAGAAAAACTCTTTATACAGTTCTTTGTCTATCCAGCTCGTTCCCACTCTCACCGCGATTTCCGAAGCTTTTACCGGCGCAGGCTGAACTTCTTTAAGCGCCGAAATGTTTTTATCATAGTCGATAAGATTGGGGCTGCTTTGTTTCATTCGCTCCGCCGTTTGCAGTTTATCCGTAACTCTCCCCGAAAGGTATTCTTCCGCCGTTTCAAAGCCCGAATATTTATCTTCGGGATTGACCGCCGCGGGATTACGGAATACCGCGTTACCGAGCTCTTTGATTACGGTGTCGTAGTCTTTTTTCGTGAGTTCTTCGATATACGAAATATCTACCGAGCCGCGCTCGTTCTTACTGATCTGCAACGCCTCGAAACAGTCGTCCGTACTCGTTGCCGCCGTATACGGTCTGATCGTGCGTTTCGTGAACACGTCCGCTTTCGTTACCGTTTCTTCGTCGTCCGATACGTTCTCGCACGCAAACAACAGTGCGCTGTCGCCGTCGGGCTTGAACAATCGCAAATTGTTCTTACTGTTGAAATATCCGAACCGTTTGACGAAACCATCGTATTTCGTGCCGAGTTGTCGTTGCTCTTTTAATAACACTTCGTCCGAGCAGCCTTCCACCTGCAAATCTAGCACTTTGCGGAGTTGCTTGCGGATTTCGATCATTTCGGCAATTCTCTGATATGCGTCTTTCGGGAACGGCGGCACGGGTTGTTCCACCATACTATCGCCCACGCGCATATACAGTTTGCCGTTTACCGCTTTCAGGTTCATCGGTTTGACGTCGTAATCAACCTCGACTTCTTCTTTGCTTTCCGCCTCTTCCGTGGGTTCGGGATTAACGTAGAAACCTTGCGGTAATCGGCTTATAGCCTCATTTATCGCTTCCGATAAATCTCTGCCGTCGGGTTTTACGGTTATATCTTCCGCACCGTAAAGCCCCGTTTCTTTGGCAAGCGTACCGAGTACCATTTCAGGGTGAGCGATATAATAGTTATTTATCTCGTACCCTTCTTCGGTCTTGCCCGTTGAAAGCCATTCGGTGTTTTCAACGCCCGCGTTTATTCTTTCTTCACGCTTACGAAAAAACAAAATGTCAGTCACGACTTCGGTATTCGCCGTCTGCTTGAACGCCGTATTCGGAAGCCTTACCGCACCCACAAGTTCGGCTCTGTCCGCGATATACTTGCGGATAGACGGATTTTGCTTATCCATCGTGCCTTTGCTTGTGATAACCGCCATCAAGCCATTCAGCTTTATTTTGTCGATACCCTTTGCGATAAAATAATCGTGAATATAGAAGTTATACTTGTTGTAGTCGGGATCGAATACCGTGTAACCGCCGAACGGAACGTTCGTAACCATAAGGTCGAACGAATTGTCCTGAAACGCCATTTCTTCAAAGCCTTTGATCTGAATTTTCGCCTGCGGATACAGTTTCGTTGCGATTTTGCCCGTAACCCTATCGAGTTCTACGCCGTAAAGTTTTGCGCCGCTTGCTATCTCTTGCGGCATAAAGCCGAAAAAATTGCCCGTTCCCATTGCCGGCTCTAAAATGCGGTTATTGCCTTTTACGCCGAAACGAGTGAGCGCTTTATAAATACCGTCGATTACGGTTTTGCTTGTGTAGTGAGCGTTCAGAACGCTACCTTTTGCCGCCGCATACTCTTCGTCGTCGAGAACGTCTTTCAGTTCCTTATATTCGCTTTGCCAAGCAAGGTTGTGTTCATCGAACGCTTGCGCCAAACCGCCCCAACCGACGTATTTCGCAAGCACTTTCTTTTCCTCGTCGGTTGCCTCTTTTTGCGAGATAATCAACCTATTGACCAGTTTAATGGCTTCGACGTTGTTTCTGAAACGCTGCTTCGCGCCGCCGAGTTCGCTCTGCGTAAACCCGATTTCCGTAAGGTCGGTATTGCTTTCTTTTGTGGGTTCGCTTTGCCGTTCGATAGGTTTTAACTTACCGTTTGCAATACGACTTTCCCACTCTTCGTCCTCTTCTTCGTCTAAGTCCCGAACAGGCGATTCATCGCCCTTTTCGTCCTTGTAATTCCAAAGGCAATCGGTGTAATAATTGACGTCGAAGCACTCGTCGGTCATTTCCACGTCGGAGACTTCTTCCCTTAAACACAGTTCGTCGGCTATTTCTTTTCTGTGGGCAATAACGAAATCTTTATCCGCCCCGAAATCTTCAAAGAAGGTTATGTAATTACCTTCCGTGCTTTCTTTTATACCCTCTGCAATAATGCCGTTCGCGATTTTTCTTATCTTTCCGCGTTCTTCCGGCGTTTGCTCTTTCCCTGCGATAAGCGATTCGATATACCGTCTGTCAAACGTTATTTCTATCTTTTGCATAGATAGATTCACGTCCTGCACACCCTTTTGCTTTAAGAAGTATTTGATAAAATCTTCGCGATTGTCTTTGAGAAACAAATACTCGCGGCTTGAAATATCATCCGGCGTTACGGTTAAAATAACGTTTTTGTCATAGGTCGGCCGATACTCGTCCGCACATTTCCGAGTAAACTTGTCTGCATACTCTTTTATGCGCTCGTCGCACTCTCTCAATCGCGCTTCTTTCGCCTGCCACAACGGACAATACGGAAGTTTGAACGATAGATTTGGCGAAGAATATGGATAAATATTGCCTTTACCCACGCTTTTTACTTCGTCGAATTTTATAAGCTCGGCGTTTACTTCTTCGTAGTGCTGCGTATAAAACGGCATGACTTCGCCAAGGAAATGCGGGTATGCGCTGTATTTTTCGCCATAGGTATGCGAAGTGCCGTATTCCACGATTTGCCTTGCGATGATTTTTAAAAGGTCGTCGTCGCTTTTAGCCGAACTTCTCTCTTCGCGAAATCTCACGAGGGTGTCGTATTCTTCCTTTTCCTCGTCGTTTAAGTAGTTTTCTTCGTCGATAAGGTCTGCGATTTTAGCCGCCGCTTGCTCCCATTTCAAGTTCACCGCGACTTCTGTTTCGCCCGTTTCCGTGTTCTTTTTGCTGAAACGAATGCCCTTACCGTCGTGCATTTCGTCAATGCCGTCCGGACCGCCGCGACCGCCGATTCCGTATTCTTTGCTTAAAAAACGAACGAAATCTTTTTCATACGGATTCTGCAGATATTCGGTATAAATACGGATCTTTCCTCCGCTCACACCGCTTCCGCCTTTTAGAATTTGTTCCGTCAGCTCTTGTTCCGGCGTCTTTGTTTCAAACGCGTCGAACAAGGATTTTTGCATACTCGGACGATTGCGCCGCTCGAACATTCGCTTGCCCTTGTTTTCGGGCTTTTCCGTTTTTGCGGGCTTTTTGCTCTCTTCATAGTCGAAATCTTCCGAATCGTAATCGCCATCGCCGTCAGTTTCTTCCGCTTCGCCTGCGGCAAACGCTTCTTCGATTTCTTCGTCGGTCGGTTCGTCGTCTTCGATTTCCGGCTTGGACTGTTCGTCCGATTCCCTTTCGGCAAACGCACGCTCAAATTCTTCGCTTTCTTCTTTCGTCGCTTCTACAAGGGTATGTTCTACCCCTGATTCCGCTCGCGACAAAATCTTGAACGGCTCCGCGTCCGGCTCGACTACGATTACGCTCGTCCTTTCAATGAGTTTTTCCAAGTATGTATCCGCAACGTGATACGGATAACCGCACATCGGCACGCGTTCGGGAAGTCTTACGTTTCTGCCCGTTAAGGTTAATCCGAGAATTTCGGCGGCTTGTTCAGCCTTTTCGCCCATAATCTCGTAAAAGTCGCCCATGCGGTAGATTACGATACAGTCGGGGTTGTCCTTTTGTATTTTCGCATACCGTTGGTAAAACGGCGAAACGGTCGGCATTTCAACTTTTTCTTCCGGTTTTACGGGCTGTTCGTCCGTTTTCGGAAGCACGGGTTCGTCCGTAACGTAGTCTTCTTCGATGTCGTCGATCACGGTTACTTCGTTCTTCTTATTGAAAACCGCATCGTTTATATCCTGTTGCAGAATTTTCGTTACGCTCTGAATTTCACGAAACAAATCCGCGTTGTCGCCCAACCCGTAAGGATAGCCTTTCAGTGTAATTCCGCGCTCTTTCGGAAAACCGGTTGACGAATACAGCGAATACGCCACGCCCTCTGCGATGAGTCTGTTTCTTATCTCGTCGTTTTCGGTAAGAAAATCATTCTGTCCGAGATAAGTTACCACTCCCGAAAGCATAATGCGGTAATCCCCGCGGTTGCTGTCCGCTATTTCCGTGCCGTTAAGAAGGTCGAGTCCGTCCAAAATCTTTTTCACGGGCTGTGCGGCGCGTCTGTAACGGTTTTCGCCGTGCGTATCGGTTACGTCGAATACGAAATACTTATTTCCGTCGCCGTCGTAATACGGAATACCTTTTCTGCCTTTCGTAACCCGTCTGCCTTGTGCGTTCCACTCTTCAAAGGAAAAGCATACGCTCGCGCTCGGTCTTGAGATTACGATCTGACAGGCATCGTGCAACGGGATATGCGGATTGTTTACGACGAAACGATAAAAACTTTTCAGTTTCTCCCCGTCCGTCATCATTGCCTGTATCGCTCTGTTTCTGTCCGCGTTTCTTATAATCTCGCTCACTTTTTCTTCCACCTCCTCCGCTTTCGACATCTCATCTTCTTCCCGAATACGCAACGATAAACGTATTTACGGAATCTGAACGACGGAAAATATATTACGAAAAACGCGTCTTTCGCGCCCATAAGATATATGAGAATGCGCAGTTCTCTTTCGTTGAATTTTTCTCGTCGTCTTAGCCTTAACACAATGTCATCGGGCGTTGTCGCTAATCTTTCGGCTATGTATTCGAGGGTATATCCGCTTCGCCTGAGCCATGCAAAAAATGCGTTGATTCGGAGCGAATACCCGTCGTGCGAAACGAGATCAGTACAACTTGTTTCCGATTTTAATGAATTTACTTTCAAGTCCACTAACCGTTTCCTCCTCCATATCTACTATTTCAAGCAAAATCGCGGAGCCGAAAAGATTATATATTTCTCTTACGATTTCATATCCGACTCTGCATCCGGCTTTGATAGCATTGATTCCGTAATCGCCGCCTCCCAGCGCGATATATAATATTTTCTCGTTTCCATATCCTTTTCTTTTCGCGATTATCCTGAATTCTTTAATTTTCAGTTTCATATTCAAGCTCCTTTTTCGTGCGAGGTTCATACCCCTTCACTATAATTGGAAAGTTTTACGCGTTTTGCGGGGGTGTTTTCTAAAAATTCTTCAAAAATTTTTTTAGTTTCTTTTTTGCGCTCTCTAAATATTCATGAACCGTTTTGTTGTCAATACCCATTTCTTTGCCGATTTCGCGCAATGTCTTTTCTTCCCAAAATGTTTTATACACAATGATTTTCTGTTTTTCGGTAAGTTGCTCCATTCCTTTTGCTATGGCAATTTTTAATTCCGATGCTAACAAATGTTCTTCCGGTGTCGGGATATCACTTTCCGGCTCATATCCCTTTTCTTCGCACATTTCATCGAGTGAATCGCACCTCTCGCGGTATGTATCTTCCGATTTTGCGAAACGATCCGTATCACGGTTGAGCATTTTCACCGCTTGTTCTTGTTTCTCGGTTTCCACCTCTACTTCGGTCACTTGATAACGGTTAAGCTTGTAATAAACTTTCTTTTTCATTTTTGTCCTCCGACTTGATTTTTTGTTTTATAAAAATCGCTTGTCGGAAGACTTTTCGAGGTCTGTGCTAAAATGTAGGGCAAACCTCTTTTCGGCGTTATCACTCGTTTTTTGGCACAAAAAAAGACCGCCGACAAACGATGATTATCCTTTTGGATAATTCGTTTATCGGCAGCCTCTCATGTAATATTTCTGGTTAAACTGACCGAGCTACCATTGCGGTTTAGATAGGTTTTATATAGTCACTGTTTCAGACCGACCTGCCATGCCGCATAGCCTTTAATATTCAATTCTTGATCGCAACACTTCACCTTTCGGCGCATACATATCTATCTGTATATGCCGTCGGCTCTTTTCTTTAGATACCGTTACCGTTCCGCAATTCGGACATACAAAACGTATCATACCCATTTCATCTTTCCATGCAATTTCTTGATGGTTACAGTTGAAACACTTAAAAGAGACAGGCTTTGAAATGCCTTCTTTCTGCATAATGTGCTACCCTCCTTTTCCCAAAGATACATCGGCGTTTATTTTTCTACTGCTATAGTGCGGTTGGGATTTCCTGCACAGAAGTAGAAAAGCCTGATGTTCATTTCTAAATTTGAATAAACGGGGCGGGTTATTTCAAATTCAGTTTTGACTTTGCACCCTTATCGGCGCTTTTTTATTATACAAAGGAATGGACTTTGTATTATTATACCGAGATAGCAGCACATCGGATTTGCATTTTTCACATATAAATCTTCCGTGCGTTTCCTCGAGATATAACCCTTTATTTATCTGCCCGCAATACGAACAAGATGCATTGTAAGTCATTTTACGCCTTTTTCATTCTCTCATGCAATTCGACTGCCTCATCTTTTAAGTAAGTAACAGTATCGAAATTACCATTTTTATAAAACTTCCAATCTGTTTCCACATTACAATTCGGACAGATAACTTTGACCGGCTGACGCGGTTCGTATTCTATCTCGATTTTCTGTCCGCATAATCCGCAATATTTTTCGGCTTTCATAATTTTCCTCCGCTAATTTTCCAAATCCTTAATCACTTTAATTGCAACTCCTTGAATTTTGCATTCATCTACAACAATATCTTTCATTCGTTTGTTTTCCGGATGAAGAACGATTACACCGTTTTCGTTATCGGGGCGGTAACGTTTTAAGGTTACTTCATTATCCACAAGAGCGACTACAATATCGTTGTAATTTGCTTCTTCTTGCTGTCGAACGAGAACAAGATCTCCGTCGTTTATCCCGGCGTCTATCATCGAATTTCCGCTTGCCGTAAGCAAAAAACACTTTGTCGCGTTTCCTACAAACGATACCGGAAGCCGAACGTATCCGTCTATGCACTCATACTCTTCGGAAAGCGGACCGCAAGGAACATATCCGAGTTTTGCTACCGATACGGTTCTTTCCGTTCTCGATTGCTCGATAGATTCGTATCCGTATTCTCCCCTCGCTAAAATGCCTTGCTCCACCATATACTCCAAGTATCTTTGCACTGAACTTTTTCCAACGTCCAACGCCTCGGCAATATCGCGGATGGTAGGCATTCTCCCCCTTCTATCGATTTGCTCCTCGATATACAACTTAATTCTGTTCACTAACTCATTGTCTTTCGTTCTCATTTTGTGATGGCCCCCACTTTTATCTATTCGGGACACTTGTCCCCGATAGCAAAATTATTATAATCTATTCGGGGAATATTGTCAAGGGTATTTTAGGCATAAAAATAGGGGTGTCCGCACTCGCAGACACCCCGTAAAAAACTTGACTCTAACCTATTGACAAATTACAAATGCAATCCTTTCCCTATCTATTTCTATGGGCTTGTTTTTAGTCAACTATATTTTCAGTTTTAAATATCGGACTATTAAAAAATTCTACAATATCTATACCCAACCCTTGGCACAGCTCAAATAGAATACGAACGTTCACCGCTGTATTGCGCTTTTTCTTAATATCCGCTATCGTTGTTTGATTTACTCCGGTTAGCATAGAAAGGCGATAGGCAGTCAAATGCTTTTCTTCCATAAGCTCTGTCAACCGAGTCGATAATGCTTCAGCTATTGTCACGCCTTAACCTCCTTTACTAAACTTTAACTTAGTATTAGTATATCCTTTTTATTTCAAAATTTACTGAGCGTATATTTAGTATTGCTTGATTTTCGCCCTGTATTTTGATATAATATTGACCGTGAGGTTTTATTATGAAGACATTATGCGTAACCGGGCATAGACCTGCAAAATTACCTTGGAAATATAAAAAAGAAGGGCTCGAATACGATGAGTATTGCGAGTCCCTCAGTTGTTATATTGATGATTGTATTCGCCACGGCTACACACATTTTATTTCGGGTATGGCGCTCGGTGTTGATATGGACTTTGCTGAAACCGTACTTGATTTCAAAGCGCAATATGGCTTTCCTATCTTATTAGAATGCGCTATCCCCTGTCCAAATCAAACTTTAAAGTGGGCTTCAACAGAAATAGATCGATATAATAGAATCCTCGGAAATGCTGATAAAATCACTCTGGTAAACGATCATTATTTTTCAGCATGCATGCTTGTTCGTAACAGATATATGGTTGACCATTCCGACACTGTGCTTGCCATTTGGAACGGTGAAGAAAGTGGCGGGACTTGGCAAACAATCAAGTACGCGCGCTCTCAAAACAAGAAAATCGATATAATTCATATTGATAAAATTTAAGTTATTATAAGTCAAGCCGAAAGCATTGCTCCCGGCTTGTATTTATATATTTGCTTTTATTCTTTTAACAAATAATATTTTTTATCACCGTTTATCACTATTTCTACATTTTCGGCAAATGGATTTTCTTGATTATACTGAATGCTTTGCGCCTTTTCTGTTTGTCCTTTGATTAAGCCGACAGTTTCGTAGGACATCGCCTTGTAATTCCATTTTTCATTAACTAAACCTATCGGTTTTTCTAATATTGCGAGAAGTCCGGTATGCTTGCGCCTCGCCTCGTTTATATCAATTTTGAATCTGTCGCAGTTTGCTTTATGCCAAGCAATAACTCCTTCATGCAAAGTATCATACTTTTTTACATGCAACTCAAACGATCCGAAACAATGCTCTTTTGTTTTGGTCCCAAAGTATAACGTGAAGTCCAAATTATTGATGTGATACAATAATTGAATTAACAATTCTTGATACCTCAACCACTTTTCAAGATCTTTGACTTTTTTTGCATATTGATCATACATAGACGAATCAGCGCCGAGAATAGATTCTATCTTTGACTCTGCTTCGCTTAACAATGTTTGACACTCTTTTTTTAAATCCTGAATATTGTCAAGTTCCCTGTTCCTCAACTCCTCATTGCCCATACTCGATAGTTGAAATTTTGAAACATTATACAC
>CAVDPT010000007.1:79797-86652 GCA_963610935.1 Bifidobacteriaceae bacterium
GCTCTTATACTGAATCTCAATATTCTCAATTATTTTATCAATGTTTTCGGCAATATCAGATAGTTTAGAATCAATCTGCTGCATATAATATTGTCCTACAACCATAGAAGCAACGCTAAAAACACACGCCCCGGCATTAGCAATCATTCCGGCTTTATCGGGTTCTACCGCTAATAAATTCGCATTTTCGGCAATTCCGTTTTTTCCCATTACCATGGCACGTTTTGCACCTTCCATAGTTTTGGAATCCACTAATTTACCGCCGTTCTTCAAAACTACCTTATACAAAGTTTCTCTCGATTGCCCAGCAATGTTTCCAATACTTACTCCAGCTGCCCCCGCTGAAGGAATCAATGCGTCAATTCGAGCTAAAACAGAAGAATCCGTTATTTCTATCAATCTTGATTTATCAACGTTATATACGGCGGGAAGCGATTCTAAAACAACAGAGAGTTGTTTATCTTCCTCGGCAACAGCAATAGTCTGCTGTTGAGAAGCCATTTCAGTCTTCTTTTCTTTCTTTTTGAAAATATCAAATAATCCCATTTTCGTTTATAATCCAAATTCTTGTTGTACTATAGAATCTAATTGCTCCCTTATTTTTTCAAACGGAACATTCAGATCTAATGTCTTTACGGATATTCTGTTCCCACTCATAATATAAGAATTGTCTGGTTGAATCGTATCATCCGTTTTTGCGTAAAGTAACATACCGGATACTTTATGCTCCGTATCTTTCAGTTCATATTCCTTATTTTTTACATAAGTAAAAATCTGATATAAGTTTGCGGAATGTAAAGTGTGTGCGCCATATTGCTCCTGCGTATTATGCAAATAATATTTTGCATCGATGATAAAAACATGATTCCCTTTGCGCAACATTATATCCGATTGCATTATCGGAAGCATATCCTTATCAGAATCGTCAAGTTGCCACGCAATTTGCTCGGGATTGACGGATAGCATAGGATAATGCTTACGATAATACTCAAGAATAAATTTCTCATAAAGTCTGCATTCCCTTTGCTCGTCAAGGAATGTCATTAGTTTTGTCGTGCCGTCGGCTTGAGTCTGAAGCAAACCCTTTATCACCAAATTACAGATTGACAATAATAAATGATAAGACTGATTATTTTTGTTATATTTGATGTGCCAGTCAATACTGTAAACATCAATCAAATCAACATTTGTAAAATACAGCATTAAGTTTTTCAACTCTTTTTTACGAGCCTTTGATATATCGGCTTTCAACAATAGAAAAACCGTTGATTTAAGGATTTTATTGAAATAGCAATTTTCTGAAAACTCGTCATAGGAACAAACAAGTTGTGATTTCATTATGCTACGCGTTTTTATTGAATCGGAAACGTTTATTTTTCCTTTAATCGCCGAAAGCGGTTCGGTTATATCAATATAACTCTTGTTTAATCCTCGCTTTAACTGTAAAGAGATACCTTTTGAAAGGATTGCCGCAAATAAAACCGCAGTATTTTCAAATTCTTCCGTCGAAATATTTGAGTATCCGTTTTCGTTCAATACTTGAAACGCATAGGATAGCATGTAATATATATTTCTTACGGGGATCACTTGACTGCACCTCTCAGCAAATTGCTCCAATCTTTTACTTTGGTCGGTTCGTCGAACCAATACTCTTTGAGCATAGGAATAAGTTCGTATTCGACAATATTTGAAAGCCTGCTTTCGTTGATTTCTTTGATATTACAAAAATAACTATGCCCGATTTTGAACCCTTCGCCAAGTGATTCGTCCGTAGCAATAGCGTTATTGAGCGACTGAACAACATCTATCAACTTATCAAACTTCGGATTATTGAGATTCATCCGATATTCAACAAATTGTTCGTTATCAAATCCCGGCTTCATTTCATAGAATGCAAACCGTCTTCGTAGCGCATAGTCAAGCATAGCGAGGCTTCTGTCAGCCGTATTCATCATGCCGATAATATACACGTTTTCGGGAACGGAAAATTTCTCATCGGAATACAACAGTTGCAATTTAACCTTTGCGCGTTTGTCGGCCTCGACAAGCATAAACAATTCACCGAAAATTTTACTTAAATTTCCTCTGTTTATTTCATCAATAATAAAAAAGTAATCGTTATCGCTGTCGTTTTCAGCCTTTTTACAGAAGTTATAGAACGGACCTTTTTTCAATATGAATCCGCCGTTTTCGGTAGGACGGTAACCCATAATAAAGTCCTCATAGGAATAACTTTGGTGAAACTGAACCATCATTACTCTTTCCGAGTCCTGCACTCCCATCATTGAATACGCAAGTCGCCTTGCCGCAAATGTTTTGCCTACGCCCGGCGCACCTTGCAAAATAATGTTCTTTTTTACTGACATCAAGTCAACAAGGGTATTATACTCCTCCTCGGATATATAAACATCATTCAAAAAGTCTTCCGCGGAATACGGTGGGTATACAATTTCTTTTTCTTCTATCTCTTCTCCACCCTCGTTGTCAAAAAGAGATTTTAACTTTTCGACATATTCTGTATAGGGCGTAATATCCGTTAATGTTTTAACGGCCGCTTTCCCGGGATGTTGCCAAACGCCATTATTTATCCACTTTACTTTACGAATATTGTTATACCCATCCGGTTGCGACTCATCGTATATGTAATCTGACTCAACTATGCCTCTACCGATGATTTGATACATTCCTTTTTTTACAAATACTATGTCGCCGGGCTTCATTTCTTTTGCGAACTGCCAAGTTGCATGTGCATCATTTTTGTAAGGACGATTCGGATCATAAACAGACTTCATTTTTGCTTTCATTTGATTTTTATCCGAAAATTGCGACAAGTCGCCTATTGCGCCCCAGCCAATAGCAATTATACCTTTTTTATAAAACTCATTCCATTTCTCACCGCCGTGCCCCGGCGCATACAACCAATAATGCACGACATTAGAATCTTCTTCTACGATTGACGTATTTTCGTCATCATTTACCTTTTTATTTTCTTGATTAACTCGCTCCGACTCGACGTATGCAGAATACGATAGTTCCGGAAGATTCTTAAACAAATAATCTCCGTTTGAAATTCTCGATGAAATTGTTTCGCAAAGCCACAGGAATGTTTCTCCGTTCGGAACATCCTTAAAAGATTTAACATCACCGTCCACAATTTCAGGGCAATATTCTTTAATATACCAACGCGTTCTCGAATCTAAATTAACAAAAACATACGGCCTTATCCAAAATAAGCCCATTGTAATATTCCACTTAATACAGCTCTGCCCGCCAACCTTATCATAAATATCAATAAATTCACTTTTTATAGCCGTTTTATCGGCAGAATCTGCATACTTTAATGCCGTCCGAAACAACTCCCACAGATTATCTATATCGTCGATATTTCTCTCCCATCCAAAAAATACTGCTTTTAGGTTATTAAGAGTTGGTATACCATCAAATACGGTAGGAATTTCTATAGATTTATTTATATCAAATTCTTGCGCAAACGCTTTAATTATAGAAATTCTGTTCGCATTTGACAAACCTTTGTTGAACATTCCAAACACTGTAAAAGGATCAATATCCACTATGGAATCATCTTCTTCAAGCTTTTGAAACTTCGTCCCCAACCCATTAAAAACATTTTGCAACTTTTTTAATAACGATTGTCTATCTTTTTCGTATAATAAAAGTTTATCTGCAAATGCCGAATAAAATTTTGTCCAATTATAATTTATAGTCATATTTTCCACCTTCATTAGCTTCTCTCAGAATACTTTCTAAAGTTTTCTGCCTGTTCCAAAACTTCCTTATATACCTCATCTTGTGTTACGGGCGGATATTTGTACTCAGCCAACTTCAAAATAATATTCACTTTTAATTCCGCTTTTATATCCTCTCTTGCAGACCATGCGGCATACTTTGCTTTATCATCTACAATCGACTTAATATCTTTTGCAAGATTTAACAAATGCTCTTGACCATATTTTTCGATATACTCATCATAAAAACCATATTTTTTTGCAAGTGCTTCAAGAATATCGAAGAATGCTTTTTCCTCAAAACTTATATTTAATTCTTCAAACGACCTTTTATCTTTGCCGAGTTCCTCCAACAATTTTGTTAATTGTTCAGCAACGTCATCGAGAACTTCGTTTGCAAAAGCCTTATCTTTGCGACGAGCATTATATAGTTCAACTACCGCATTCATCCTATCTGTAAAATCAACGCCTTTCATTTTGTTAACCTTACGATATTCATCAATCGCATTTTTTAATAGTCTTTGCAATATTTTAATTTTCGTATTAACCATCGGAATACGATTTATACGCTCAAGATATTCGTCACTAAAAATATCCTGTTCCAATCTTTGTGTATCCTTTTCAAGCGTAAAAATCTCTGTTACTCCGTCCGCTTGGATTGCCTCCTCCATTTTAGCCACGCGAGTATTCATCTGCGTTGTATCCGGAGCGTCTCCTTTTGTCAACTTGCGAAGAACCGAACGAACAGCAAGATAAAAATGAATTTTATCCCGTTCTTTGTACGTAAGTTCATCTCCACCGCTACAAAGATTATATGCGTCTTTCATTCTCTTAACGCAAGCCATAAAACGCTCTTCCATTTCGTGTGTAACTTGCACAAACTCTACGGCATGATTTAAGCACTCCAACTGTTCAAGAGGTGTTCCATCGAAGAATGCGGAATAATTAAACGGCTTGAATATTGCGTCCAATGTTTCAAGTGTATCTCTAACTATTACAACAGACTTTTCTAATTCTTCAAGATTATCTTCCTTATAGTCGGTATACTTTTTCAAAGCAAGATTCATGCTGTTTTTTATACCGATATAATCAACGATAAGCCCCTTGTCCTTTCCCTTACATACACGATTTACTCTTGAAATCGTTTGAATTAACGTATGCTGCTGAACAGGCTTGTCCAAATACATTGTGTCGAGCTCGGGAACATCAAATCCGGTAAGCCACATATCAACAACGATTGCAATCTTGAAATTGGACTTAACCTTCTTAAATTGCCTGTCAAGTTCTCTCTTATAGTCGTCACCGCCCAATAAATCCCACAATTCTTTCGGATCGTCTTTTGACCGTGTCATAACCATATTCATCTTGGCTATAGGTTTAATTTCCTTGCGCTCTTTGTCGGTTAAACTTACACCGTCGTCAGCTTCTTTTATCTCAGTCCACGCAGGACGCAGTTCTTGAATTAGCTTATATAACTTAAAGGCAATCTGTCGAGTCGAGCAAACAAACATTGCTTTTCCGCATACAGTTCCGCCCTCGCTTACTCTTTTTTCATAATGCTCGACAAAATCTTTAGCCACCGCTTTCAGTCTATCGGGATCACCAAGAATAATATCCAAATTAGCGATTGCTTTCTTACTCTCTTCGATTTGGTGTTCGTTTGCTCCGTCATCTTCACACTTTGCATAATATGCCTCGATTTCCTCGAGTTTATTTTTGTCAAGCGTAACTTTAGCTGCCCTTCCCTCATAAACAAGGTTTACGGTAATCCCGTCCTTTACGGACTCGGTCATTGTATATTTTTCAACCACCGAGCCAAAAACATCGATTGTTGCGTCAATCGGAGTGCCTGTAAAACCAACATATGTAGCATTCGGTAACGAATCATGAAGATATTTTGCAAATCCGAAGTGCCTTTCCACCCCTTTTTCGGTAACTCGAACCTTTTGATCCAGATTTACTTGAGATCTGTGTGCTTCGTCAGAAATACAGATTATATTCGTTCTATCGGAAAGTAACATTGTATCTTCTGTAAACTTTTGAATCGTGGTTAAATAAACGCCTCCACTTGCACGACCTTGCAATTTTCTTCGCAACATTTCACGCGTTTCAATACTTTCAACAACATTATCCCCAATAAACTGCTTAGCATTACAAAACGTGCCGGATAACTGAGTATCCAAATCAGTCCTATCTGTTATTACAATTATAGTCGGGCTTTTAAAGGTCTGACTTCTCATAAGCATACGAGTAAGGAAAAGCATCGTATAGCTTTTACCACACCCTGTTGCGCCAAAATATGTTCCACCCTTACCATCGCCTTCGGGTTTTTGGTGAGTTTTTATGTTTTCAAGTAACTTTGTTGCCGCAAAAAATTGCGGATAGCGGCAAACCACTTTTATTTCTTTATTTGATTGGTCGGGGAAGAAGATAAAGTCCTTAATTACCGATAATAATCTATCTTTTCTAAATAACCCTTTAACCATGGAATACAATGAGTTAATTCCGTCAACTTCATCTATCCCGTCATCTATCTTTCTCCACGCATAAAAATAGTCGTAATCTGAAAAGATAGAACCGTATTTATTATTAACACCGTCGCTAATTACAACAAAAGCGTTATACTTAAATAAATCCGGAATATCTCGTGTATACCGAACAGTCAATTGCTCATACGCATTGAAAATGGTTGCGTTTTCTCTTGTGGCACTTTTTAATTCGATAACCACCATAGGCAATCCGTTGATATATACAATCGCATCGGGAATACGCAATTCGCTTTTGCCTTGAATTTCAACCTGATTGACTACCTTGAAAATATTATTATTTATATTATCAAAATCAATTAAGCGGATAAACAGATCTTTTTTCGTCTTATCTTCACGGCGAAAAACAAAACCATCTATAACCTTTGTTAGCATTTCTTTATCGCCATCGTAAAGCGGATCGTGAGAGGCACTAACAAGACTGAAAATTATAGACTCAATTTCGTTGGCGGTTATTCCGTCTGCGGCGTATTTCATCATTAAATACATGCGCAAATCATCTTTAATAAGGACATCTGTCGTTTCTCTCAATATGGTATCTCCTGATAGATACTCATACCCCT
>CAVDPT010000007.1:86662-87715 GCA_963610935.1 Bifidobacteriaceae bacterium
ACTCCATTACCGATAATTCTAATTTTGACTCGTTCATTAGTTTATCTCCTCATTTTTCGAAAGTAACCACTCGGATAATTGATATTCTAAATATAATTGCCAATCATTAAGAAAGTAATCAAATTTGACATATTTTCCAAGGACCGGCTCCATTATTTTTAATTGCATTCTTGCCCACTCGGAATTTGTTGTTCTATATTTACCATCAATAAAGCGGCAAAACGACGATAGCTCTTCAAATGATTCGTTATCTTTTATAAGTCGATCCAATTCATTAAGAACCACTGATAATTTCTCTATGTTCAGTTCAGGTTTTTCGTCTATAAACGAATAATCAACTTCGTCCATATTTTCTAATTGTCCACTGGGATATAGATAGGACATTTTCTCTCTTTGATAATGGTATCCTTTCAACTTATCCGAACAATTACAACTTAGCACTTCATAATCGGCATATCTATCATCAATTTCCATATCCTGTAATTTTTTATGTACTTTCATTATGCCGATTTTCATTTCTTCCTTATATTGATTCAACCACTCTTCAATATCTTTATCGATGAAATGAGTATCAAAAATGGCTATCCATTCTCGAACATTATACTCACCTTCTCCATAACGAACAAATACTTCATTTTCTAAATTACTCAAATACTCGCGATAAGTCTTGCATTCCTCGGGTGTTAGTATGCGCTTTTGTTTCAATTCAGCTATCCGGCATTTATTATAGTCTTCTATCCCTTTAATAATTGTTTTTATAAATAAATATCTCTTCTTTACATATAAAAACAATTCTTTTATCTTAATCGGAACATATTTACTGATTTCGCTATCGTTACGATAAACAACAGCCAAAAAATCGACATTCTTGCTGTCCTCTATTTGCAATGATAAAAGCCCAAACGCTGCAGTCCCCGCAAAGTTTATATACGGACACCATTCCGGTTCTTCCCCTTGAAATTCACTATATGCCGTTGTGCCTAACGGGTGAACTGAACACAACGCTCTTAAATACTTAAAATATTTCTCGTCGTTTCCTTTACCGTTTAATCC
>CAVDPT010000008.1:0-82651 GCA_963610935.1 Bifidobacteriaceae bacterium
AACGAAAAGTAAAAAAGATTTAATAATCCCCAAAGACCGCCGCTTCAACCGGCGGGAGATTGTAAAATAAAGTGTGTAAGCTTTTTTTCTAACTTACACACTTTATTTTACAATCTCAACTTTTAGGGTTAAATCACCGGTTTTGCGCAGTAGATTTTTATTTACAGTCGAGTTCGACCTTTTTAAGGAGGTTCTTGTCCGACAAGGCGATGCCGCCGCCGAGCGCCACGGCGGACGCGCCGTTTTCTGCGACGCGCACGCTCATTCCGAATTTACTCTCGTAATAGTCGCCGAGCCCGTATACGCACGAAGCCGCGCCCGAAAGGTATATCCCCGAGCGGTGAATTTCCGCCGACACCTCGGGCGGTAGTTTTGCGAGCACCGAAGCGGTAAGCTCGGCTATTTTATCGAAATAGTTTTTTATAGGCTCGGCTATCTCGTAAGCCTTTACCGCGATCGCGCGCGGCGCGCCGCTTTTTACGTCTCTGCCGTTGATAACGCCCGAAAGCGCGTCTCCGCTCTCCAAACTCCCCAGCTCCTTTTTTATCCGTTCCGCGGTCTGCAGCCCCGTCTGCAGTCCGAAGCGTTCGGCAACGTAGTCGATTAAGTCCGCGCTAATTTTATTGCCGCCGATATTCACGGAAATTCCCGCGATTATCCCGTCGAGCGACAGCGCGGCGATATTGGTGGTCCCGCCCGCCATATCCACGACGAAGCACGGCTTACTCTCGGTAAACGGTATTCTCTGTCCCAAAGCGGACAAAACGGGGGTTTCGGCAAAGTGCGTTTTGGAAATACCTGCCGCTTTCGCCACCCGACGGTACCCCTCTATCACACGGTAGTCCGCTCCGCACGGCACGGCAAAAATCGCCGTTACGTCTCTGAAAACGCCGCCGAGCCCGAGTTTTTTCATAAAGCCGCCGAGAACGCCCGCCGCCACGCGTTCGCTGACTATTTCGCCCTCGAACACGGGGAAGACTATCGCGGTATTTTTGCCGGTTTTTCCGATAAGCCGACTTGCCTCTTCGCCTATAGCCTTGATTTCTCCGCGGTCGCCGTCCTCTACCGCGGCTACGGTCGGTTCGCTCAAAACCATTCCGCTGCCTATCTGATAAATATCGGTACGCGCGCTATCAAAATTTATCGCAAGCTTTACCGCCGCCATAATTCACCTCTTTAAACAAAAACGCCGTGTCCGTCGCGGCGTTTTTATGCGTTTTCTTCGTTAAAGTATTTCGAGATTTTTCTTGAAGATTTTTCTGAACTCCGCCCCGACTTCAATCGCGGAATTGATTTCGAGAGTGGCGTCGCCGTCAACCTCGGTCTTCATGATAACGGAATCCCCGAGAATATCGCAGTTGATGCCGGTAACTATCGAAGAAAGGCTCCTGTCGAGACAGCTCGCTATCTTGAGGATGATGCCCATCTTTCTCACGGCGTCCACGTCCTCGTCCCCGACCAAATCGTGATAACGCGCCCATTCCTGCGGGTTTACGTCGTCTATACCCGTACAGCTGCACACGAACGACGCCATAACGAGGTCTCTGTGGCTCACCCCGTTTATGGGCGAATTGAGTATCATATACGCGCTGTTCTTCTCGAAATTATAAAATCCGATCTTTTTCCCCGACTCGTAGAGGTGCGCCGCAACCTTTAGTATCCTTAAATACTGTCTCGGGAATTTATGCAGAACGCGGAGCTGTTTGAATAGCTGTATCGCGAGCATTACTACCTGCTCGGTATGCTCTTTGTCCTGCCCGTAAAATTCGAGGAGCGAGCTAAGGCTAAAGCCCATAACGTCCGACACGGGTTTATCTACCGTAGACGGCACGGCGTAGTTGAACATTATCCCCGTGCGAAGTCCGCTTCCGCTTATTATCACGTCCCCGAGGTTCATATATTTCTTGAACGCCGAAACAGCCGCGAGAGCCGCGGGCAGAATGTCCGCCCTGCCGCTCGACAAACCTTTTATCTTCTTTTTTCTGTCGAGGTCGAGACTCTTTAACAAATCGTAAACATGCCCGAAGTCCTCGTCGTGCACGACGTAGTTATGTATGGCGCGGAGCGGATATTTTTTCATAATCTTGGTCATTCTGCAAAGATTGCGGAACGAACCGCCGACGCCTATAAACTGCGCGTCGGGATCCACGTCTTTAAGCCACTCTATGTTTTTGAGATGCTCGGTAAAAAATTCTTCTATCTTGGCGCAGGTATCGGTGGGGGAAAGACCGTCCCCCGCAAAAAGCTCGGTAAGCGTTATCGCGCCGAACGGAAGAGTCTCGTAATGTAAAAGATTTCTTCTGTTATAATAAATGATTTTCGTGCTGCCGCCGCCGATTTCGAGTATAAGTCCGCGCGGTACGTCCATAGTGTTGATAACGCCGCGATAAACGTATATCGCCTCTTCCTCCGCGCTGAGCACCCTGAGCTTTATGCCGCACGTCGCGGAAACTTCGTCCAAAAAACTCCTCTGATTTTTGGCTCTTCTGACCGCCGCGGTAGCCACGGCAATCACCCTGTCTATCCCGTTTACGTCGCAGAGCTTACGAAACATCTTGAGCGTCCGTATAGTCTCCTGTATGCGGGCGGGCTTTAAGAACCCGTCCCTCTCCATGCCTTCTCCGAGCCTCGGAGCTTCCTTCAGCTGGTCTACTATCTGAAAATGTCCGTTTTCCGAAACGTCCACTATAAGCAATCTTGCAGTATTCGAACCCAAGTCTATAATAGCTATCTTTTCCACTTTGTCACCCTTTGCGATTTTATGTTTTATTTTAACAAATCCTTGCGATTTTTCCCGCTTTTCGCGCCGGCGGCGCGAGAATATTCCTCGTATTCGTTTTTTCGACGGAAACATTATAACACAAGATATTGCGATTGGGAATAAGTTTCGGTAAATTTGTGCATATTTTTAGCCGTATTTTTGCCATTTCATCTTTTTAGCGTCGGGAGCTCGGCGGCAACGCATTCTTTTTGCCTTTTTTGTGAATTTTTATCACTTTATCGGCGCAAAAGATTGTCCCCCGTCCGCTCTTTCGCTTGGGCAAACTGCACAAACGCAAAAATTTCGGTAGTGCGAAAACGCGTCGCCGTCACTTTTTCAGCCCCGTTACGAACAAGTATACGGCAAGAATAACGAGCGCGCCGCCGAAACACCTCTTCAGCACTGCCCCCGAAACGGCTTTCGCTATAAAACAACCGACGACGCAAGCGTATATTCCGGATATTATAATTAAAAAGGAGTTCTTAAAGTCAACCCGTCCTTTTTTAATATGCACGACGAGAGCCGCCGTAGCCATAGGAATAAAGCTTATAAGATTTACCGCCTGCGCCGAGTGCTGCGAAACGCCGCAAAATATCCCGAGAAGCGGTATGAGCAGGGTGCCGCCGCCCATACCCATACCGCCGAGTATTCCGCCGAGCGCGCCGAAAAGCGCGTACCACAACCATTCGACAGTCATAATACCTCCCGAACCTTTAATTTATATTGAATCCGCGGTTTAATCAGAAAAAAGCCGTTTTAACGCCCGCCGCCGCCGTGACGACTGCAAATAATACGGCGACGATTTTAGACGGGAGCTTGCCGAGAACGAGAGCCCCGAGCGCGCCGCCGAGCGTTACGCCGACGCAGACGGGAAGACCGACTTTTAAGTCGAGCGTTCCGAACGAGGCGTACAGCAGTCCGCTTATTACGGACATCGGGAGAATTAAAAATATGGCGGTTGCGTGCGCGGTTTCGGGCTTCTTTTTGAGTAGCTTTTCGAGAATGGGGACGATTATCATTCCCCCTCCGCCGCCGAAAACGCCGTTTATAAGTCCCGCGCTCGCCCCCGCGAGGACGGCGTACAGCTTCTCGCGCATAACCGTTCGCGTTCTTTTTTCGCAAAAGCTTTTACGAGCCTTTTTCGTTGCGGGTTTTTGCGGGCGCGCGGAGGAATTTTTCTTCGTTTTGCCGTCGCCTCGGGTGTTTTTCATAAAAGTATTGTCTGCAAAAGGAAAATTTTCATTATCTTTTTCCTTATTTTGCCCTCAACGGTTGATTTTTATTTAAAAATCCTATATAATGGTTTGGTAAACGGTATAGGTCGGCGATAAACGGCGGCTTGTATCGCAATAAAAACGAAACGTAAAAGCTTTTAAAGGGTGATTTTATGGCAAAAAACAATCGCTTAAACAAACTCAAACACGGACTTGTCGTTTTGCTCGCTTTCCTGTGCGCGCTGTCCGCGTCGTTATTCACGCTCACCGCGTGCGGTAAAAGCGACGACGCGACCGACACTACCAAGTACAGCTATACGGACAAGGACGACAGCGAGTATATCGCTAACTCCAAATTTTCGTACAACTTGGTAAGCAAGCTCGCTACCGATTTCCCCGTCTCTTCGCCCTCGGGCTGGACGAAGTCTACCGAGAACTCGACGAGCTCTACCGTCAACTCCGGCGTGGTAGACACGACGGACGCGGGCTGGACGGAGCTTCTCAATACGCTTTATAACGATTCCGATTTCGTCAATTACGTAAGAAACGCTTATGAAGGCAAGATTAAGACGGCTATGGGCAAGGACGACCCCACCGAGAGCGAGATGAATACCTTCATCAAGGAGCATAAGGGCTACGACGGCGAAAACGTTTTCCCCGCGAACCCCGCGAGAAAAGACGGCGACAAATACGTTTACATGCTCAACAACTACGCGAAAAACGCGGACTACCAAATCGGCACGGCGCAGAAGGTCTCTTCATCTTCCACCGTCACCGTCAAGGCGGGCGAGACCTATAAGATTACTTTTTGGATAAATACTCTCAACGTCACCTCGAGAGACGGAGATTCTCCGCTCGCGAACGTTCGCATAACGAGCTCCGTCGGCGGCAACAGCCAATCCGAATACAGGATAGATAAAATAGACACGAACGGCGAATGGAGACAATACACCGTATACGTCGAGGGCAACGAGAATTACGATTCTACCTTCGGCATCGCCCTCGCGCTCGGTAAGGGCGGCAAGAATTCCGACGACGGAAAACTTTTCGCCGAAGGCACCGTCTATTTCGACGACGTTATCGTTACTAAATTAGGAGATAACGAACAGATTCCCGCAGGCGCGGTGAAGAGCTTCGTGAACTACGGCTCGGAGGACGCTATCGTCGGCAATACGACCGTTTCCTCTACCCGAGAATACGCTTATTCGATGAAGCTCGAAAATTCGATAGAAAGCAGCACGCTCGCGGTTACGGACATAGATTTCCCCTCTTCGGCGGAATTTACCAAATCGAACGTGACCGACAAAAACGGAGAATATATCACCAGCAAAACCATCGCCGCGGGCAGCGCGATTACCGCGAACGCATCGGGAGACGGCGATCTTACGCTTACGCTTAAAAACGCGAGCGCGACGGTATCCGTTAAAGACGGCTTTGACGATTTCACCCTTAACGCCAAGTCGTACCTTTACGCGACCTTTAACCTCACCAATCTATTAGATAAACTCGGTTCTACTACCGTTACCGTAGACGTGTTCGAGAAACTGTCGAGCGGCGAATACAAAAAGACCGCGGCGGTTACGACCTATTCCGCAGTCGGCGAGGACGCCGTGCTTTGCGAGCTTTTGTTTAAGAACAACTTCGAGAGCGGCACGAAGGAATTTTATTTCGATATAGTAGTCGGTCCCACGGACGTTGCTACCGCTAACCTTTCGGGGCTTGCAAGCGGCACAATTACCCTTTCCGACCTCCAATATATAACCGGCAGTACGGACGAGGACCGTTACACGGACGGCAGCGATAACCCCGCTTATAAGCTCTACTCTTTCTTCTCGTCCAAGGCGGACGCGACCGTCGCGCTTTATGCGGGCTATGGTTCCGACTATTCCGAGGATACCGATACCGCAAGCTATAACATTACGGTTGCCCCCGGGAATTTCGGCGACATAGTTTCTTATCCCACCGCACCCAAGGGCTACTACGGCATTACCGCCAACCATATCTACGTTAAAGAGGATGACGGCTCCGACACGCTCGATACAGTCGTAAACGACAGATTAGGCAAGGCAATCGAAGCGAACAAGAGCTATGCGGGACTTATCAACAGCAAATATCTTACTGCCTACGGCAGTGCGGATCTGACCAACGCGCTCGGACTTAAAGAGAGCGACGACGATATTCAACCTATCGTTATTTATAATGCGACCGCAGATCGTTACGGCTTTATCGGCACCAAGAATTCGGTGGCGGCAAGCGCGTACGCAAAGGTTTCCGTAAAGCTACGCGTCGTAGGAGACAACGCGGCGGCGTACGTTTACCTCGTGAACGTTGCGGGCACGCACAAGGAGGTTATGGAGCTTGTAGACCAAAACGGTACGGCGCATACGTTACAGCGTAAAATCACCGCAAACATGATGGAAAAAGGGTGGCTTACCGTTGATTTCTACGTCGCGACCGGCGCTTCCACAAAGGACTTCCGCGTAGAGGTGTGGAACGGCAGCAGGGACGCCGCCGATACCGCAACGAGTACGGGCTACGTCTTTGTAGAGAGCATAAACGTCACGACGTCTTCCGCGTTCACCGAACCCGCGAGCAAGGCGGCGGCGTTCAGCGGCGACTCCAACCCGCTCGGCGCGGCAGGTCGTATCGCTGTCGAAAACGGCAAGCAGGTTTCCTACACGAGAGAGCTTACCGAGACCGAAACGAAGTTCAATAAGGAATATCCCGATCAAAAGGTAGAATACAAAGAAAACTATATCTGGGCGGAAACAAATTCTATGGTATACGCGATTTACAACACCGTCGATCCCGTAGAAAAAAATCCGTACGACAACATTACGGACGACGACGACAATGGCAGCGGTTGCAACGCCACGACCGATTCATCCACTTTCTGGTTGTCGTTCTCGACCATTCTCCTTGCGGTAGTGCTTGTACTCGCGATAATCGCGCTCATCGTTAAGAACGTCCGCGCGAAGAGAAAAGCGAACAAGAGCGACGCGAAATCGCACTATACCGTCAAGAGCCGCATTAAGACCGTCGATAAGAAGAGCGCGAAGGCTCAAAAGGCGAAGAAAGAGGCTACCGAAGACGTCGAAGAAAACGAGATCGACGAAGAAAGCGAAGGACCCGCCGAGACCGAGGCTACGGAAAACGCCGACGCAACGGACGGCGAAGAGGCTGTCGAGGAAACCGAGAACGCCGAGAAAAGCGGCGCGGAAAGCAAAGACCTCGACGACTACGTATACGGCGACGTTCAGGACTTCGGAGACGCGGTAACGAACGAAGACAAAGAAGACGATTCCGAAGAAGATAAATAATCGTTAAAAACGGCAAATCGGGCGCCGTGAAATCGCCCGAAAATAATTGATAGTAAAACGCACTCCCATCGGTTAAACGCCGACGGGGGTGCGTTTTTCTTGTTTGATATTAAAACGTTGCAGTGCATAGCGACAACGCGTTGTCGTGACGGCAATGCGCTTTTTAGCGTGGCGCATAAAAAATTTCCAAAAAGCGGTAAAAAGATTATAAAGCTGACAGGCATATGACAAGATAAGGTGTTATTATTTATAAAAAAAGCGAACAAATGTTCGGAAATCGTGACATAAAATATTGACTACCGACGTACGGCGCAATATAATATGGGTGTTTTCGGAGACGCAACAACGACTTTTTCGGAGGACTTTTATGGAAAAACTTTATGCTAAAACGGCTCTCTATTTGTACCCGTGTATCGACAAGGTGAACGAGCAGATAGACGAGCTTTTGGAGAAGAGGGCTTTGTCGTCTATGAGCGATTTTTCGCCCTGCATAACGCAGTGTGAAAAGATGGTGGAACTCGGCGTGCAGAACGCCAAGCTTTTGGAAATGAAGGACTGCATGACGAGGGCGTTGCGCCGTTTGTCTGCCGACGAGACGGCTTTAATCGAGTTTAAGTATTTTCGCAGTAGAAAACGTGAGGATATGCCGAGCGGGGACGTCGTTTCGAGGACGTATTTTCGCCGTCAACGGCGCGTCGCAGAAAAGCTCGCGCGGGTTTTAGAGGGGGAAGGGATAACCGACGAGGTGTTCGAGCGGGACTATCTCGCAATCGAATTTATCCGCGAGCTTTACAGGAGGGTAAAGCTTCGCGAGGAGACCGCCGTCAAAAAGGAGAATGCAAAACGCAGAGAAACGCTTGCGTTCGTTAAGACGATGACCGAACGCCGCGCAAAGCCTTTAGCCGAGAGGCGGGCGCAGTCGAGTGCGTCGTAAGCTTGTCGGCGCGCGGTGTGTATATATAAGGGCGTATGGGCGCACGATGAGGAACGCATAAGGGGGCGCGGTGCGAGAGGGGGAACGGGTTACTCGTAGTCGTTTTCGTCGTAATAGCTTGCCGCGGTGCGCTTATCGGGTTTTCTGCGGAAAGCCACGAACAAGGCGGTTATTCCCGCAAAAGCGAGGCTGGCGATAATCAGAACGCGCAAATCGAACGCGCCGTTCGCATCGGTCTCGTCGCTTTCGGCGTCGTCCGCAGACGGGGTATCCGGTTCGGGTTCTTCCTTTTTGATAAAGGTAAGCTCGTTGGGGTGGTTGACTATTGTAAACGGCATTACGTCCGATTCTTTGACGTAGCCCAAACGGTCGTTGTAGCCGACAAAATAGGCGAAAGAGCCGTTGCTAAGAGGAAGAGCGCCGTAGTAAGTCATGGTTCTGCCCGAAAAAACGTACTGCGCGGTTGAGCTTAGGCTCGCATCGGAGTACAAAACCGCGCCGTCAACGGCGGTGAGCTTTATATCGACGTACGGGTTTTTAACGCTTAATCCGTCGTAAAAGAGCATATCGGACGGAACGTAACCGTCAAGCGCCGCCGTTCCGCTCGTGCCGTAGCACTCGACGTGCGAGTAGAGGTCGCCGTCGTTTAACACCTTGACGTAGTAGGTATAGGGGAGATAAAACAAAAGCCGACTGCCGCCGACGTCGCTGTAAAAGGGGGTATCGTCCGTTATTACGCGCGCGTAGCCGCCTTTGGTTTCGACGGTGACGGCATACGCATACGCCGACTCGGGCGCGTTTCGGTTAAGAAAAAAAGGCGCGAGAAAAAGATTTGCGGCGAGAAAGAAAAAGAGTACAAGAGAGGCGAGCCTTAAAAACCGCAAGCGCACGCGGGGCTTGCCTCTTTTTTTATACGTCGCCCCGAAAAAGGACGAGGGAGTCAACGTGTTACGCATAGAATTTCTCCGTAAATCCCCGTGTTCGTAGAGGATTACGGTTATTATAAACGGAAAAAAAGATAAAGGAATCGCCGTTTATGGCGAATTATGGATTATTATTGCGCAAACGACAACGTGACGGCGGCGACAGAGGGGATTGTTTTTAAGCCGCTTATAATTAAAAGAAAAAGGCTGCGGATCTTTTCAAAAAGAGTCGCAACCTTTTTTCAGTCGTTTTACGGATTGTGCCGTTTGTTTCGTCGCCGCGTTCGGCAACGAACGTTATGCCGAAAACTTATTTACATTCGTCCGCCTTGCCCGCGCAGCCCAAAACGTCCTTCAGTTTATGACGAACGAGCTCTTTGATATTAGCTCTTGCGGGTTTGAGATATTCTCTCGGGTCGAACTTCTCGGGGTGTTCGTTAAAGAACTGTCTGATAGTACCGGTCATTGCAAGACGGAGGTCGGAGTCGATGTTGATCTTGCAGACGGAAAGCTGCGCCGCGTGGCGGAGCTGTTCTTCGGGTACGCCGATAGCGTCGGGCATTTTGCCGCCGTTGTCGTTGACCATTTTGACGTATTCCTGCGGAACGGAGGAAGAGCCGTGAAGAACGATGGGGAAGCCGGGGAGCTTTTTGCTGACCTCCTCCAGAATGTCGAAGCGAAGCGCGGGGGGAACTAAAATCCCCTTTTCGTTTCTCGTGCATTGTTCGGGTTTAAATTTATACGCGCCGTGGGAGGTGCCGATTGCGATTGCAAGCGAATCAACGCCCGTCTTTTCGACGAATTCGATAACCTGCTCGGGCTTCGTGTAAGATTCGTTGCCGTGTTCTACCTTAACGTCGTCCTCGATACCCGCGAGAGTGCCGAGCTCGCCTTCTACGGTGACGTAGGGGACGTGCGCGTGAGCGTATTCGACGACCTTTTTCGTAAGAGCTATGTTCTCCTCGAAGGGAAGGTGCGAGCCGTCTATCATAACGGAGGTGAAACCGCCGTCTATGCAGGCTTTACAAGTCTCGAAGTCGGGACCGTGGTCGAGGTGTAAAACGATCGGAATGTCCGGACATTCGATAACCGCCGCCTCCACGAGTTTAACGAGATAGGTGTGGTTAGCGTACGCTCTCGCGCCCTTGCTGACCTGAAGGATAACCGGTGCTTTTTCTTCCTTGCACGCTTCGGTGATACCCTGAACTATCTCCATATTGTTGACGTTGAACGCGCCGATCGCGTAACCGTTTTTGTAGGCTTGCTCGAACATTTTTTTAGAGTTTACCAGTGCCATAAAAATTCCTCCGAAAAGATTTATAATTTTTGTAAACTTCCTTGCGACGAAAATTCGCCGCTTCTTTACGAGTAACATTATACCGTTTTTTTTGGCGTTTTGCAAATATTTTTCAGGTTTTTACCGAAAATTCCTTTATAATTTGAACGGTTGGTGGTATAATTGATTAAAAAGACGAGCAAGCCGCTTACGGTGCGGACGGATAAGGACAAGAAGAGGAGAGATTATGAACGCTACGAGTATCCCCGAGCTTTTCGGATCTATGGTATTTAACGATAAGGTGATGAGAGAACGCCTGCCGAAAGAGGCTTACGACGCGGTGTGCAGGGCTATAGAGGACGGCGAACCCCTTTCGCACGGCGCGGCGAAAATCGTCGCTTCGGTTATGAAGGACTGGGCGATAGAAAAGGGCGCGACGCACTTTACGCATTGGTTTCAGCCGATGACGGGCATCACCGCCGAAAAGCACGACGGCTTTATAGAACCGTTCGGGAAAGGCGAAGCGATTATGAAGTTTTCCGAAAAATCGCTCGTCAAGGGCGAATCGGACGCTTCGAGTTTTCCTTCGGGAGGACTCCGCGCGACCTTCGAGGCGCGCGGCTATACCGCGTGGGATCCCACGTCGTACGCTTTCGTAAAGGACGGCAGTCTTTATATCCCGACGGCGTTCTGCTCGTACGGCGGAGAGGCTCTCGACAAAAAAACCCCCCTCCTTCGTTCTATGCAGACCTTAAATAAAAACGCGTTGCGGGTATTAAAACTTTTCGGCAACGAAAAGGTGAAAAAGGTGTTCCCGACGGTCGGCGCGGAGCAGGAATATTTCCTTATCGACCGCGCGGTTTACGAAAAGAGGATAGACCTTATGATTTGCGGCAGGACGCTCTACGGCGCGCGCCCCGCGAAAGGTCAGGAACTCGAAGACCATTACTACGGCGCGATAAAACAGCGCGTCGCGGAGTTTATGAAGGAACTTGACGAGGAGCTGTGGAGGCTCGGCGTTTACGCCAAAACCAAGCATAACGAGGTCGCGCCCGCACAGCACGAGCTTGCCTGCGTTCACGTTTCGGTGAATACCGCTTCCGACCATAATCAGCTCACGATGGAGCTGATGAAAACGGTTGCGAATCGCCACGGACTCGTCTGCCTTCTTCACGAAAAGCCGTTCGCCAAGGTAAACGGCAGCGGCAAGCACAACAACTGGTCGCTTGCGACGGACACGGGCGAAAACCTCTTCGAGGCGGGCGATACGCCGAGAGAAAACGCGCAGTTCCTTTTGTTCCTTCTTGCCGTCATCAAGGCGGTTGACGAATATCCCGAGCTTCTCAGAATAAGCGTGGCTTCCGCGGGAAACGACCATAGGCTCGGCGGCAACGAAGCTCCCCCCGCAATTATTTCCATATACCTCGGCGAGGAGCTCGAGCGAATTTTGGATTGCATAGAGAACGGCAAGCCTTATTCCGCGGCGAAGAGAAGCGAGCTGAAAATCGGCGTTTCGGTGCTTCCGCCCATAAGAAAGGATTCCACGGATAGGAACAGGACGTCTCCTTTCGCTTTTACGGGCAATAAATTCGAATTCCGCATGGTGGGTTCGGCGGAGAATATTTCCTGTCCGAATTTTATCTTAAACACGATAGTCGCGGAAGAGCTGCGCCTGTTCGCGGAGGAGCTCGAGGGGGCGAAGGACTTCGACTTCGCGCTCGAAAAGCTCATGAAGCGGACGATAAAAGAGCATCGTCGCGTGATTTTTTCGGGCAATAACTATTCGGAAGAATGGAGAAGCGAGGCGAAACGCCGCGGACTTCCGGAGCTTAAAACCACGGTGGACGCATTGCCTTTTTATACGAAAGAGAAGAACGTGGAGCTTTTCGAGCGGCACGGCGTGCTGTCGGAGAGCGAAATTCGTTCTCGGACGGAGATACTGCTCGAAAATTATGCGAACATCGTACATATAGAGGCGGTTACCGCCCTCGATATGGCAAGGCAGGAGCTTGCACCGGCGATAATAAAATACGAACACTTTCTTTTATCCGAAATAAAACTGAAAGAGTCCTCGGGCGCGCTGTCTACGAGGTTAGAGAGCGGAATACTGAAGCGTATATCGGAGCTTTCTGAAAAGTTCGCGGAGGGCGTGGACGAGCTTGACTCCGCGCTCAGCGCATGGAACGCGGGGGAGAGCGGCGCGAACAAGGCGGTTTATTGCAGGGATAAGCTTTTGCCGCTTATGGAAAAGGTCAGAAAATACGCGGACGAAGCCGAGCTTGTTTTAGACAAGGAATACCGCCCGCTCCCGAGCTATGAGGACGTTTTGTACAGCGTAAAATATTAAAAAGCGTTTTTTGCTTGCAAAAGCGGCGGCTATGTGCTATACTAATTAAACCGCAAGGCTAAAGAAAAAAACAGACGGAGCTTTTTTGTGAGTAACGATTTGCGAACGGGCAATACGATCGATATAAATAATAACGCAACCGCGGCAAGCCGAAACGCCGAGCTTGCCGAGGCAGACGGCACCGTAGCTGCGGAAGAGAGGGGTTTTTCGGATGTTTCCGCAAAACCCGTAAACTGCGAGACGGAAAAGGATTTTTCCCCCCGCAAGGGCTTTCGCTACGGGTGCTTTTTGTTTTTTAAAAGAACCTTCGACATAATATCCTCGGGGCTGTTTTTAATACTTTTTAGCTGGCTGTATTTAATTCTCGCGATAGCGGTGAAATGCTCGGACGGCGGTCCTGTGTTTTATCGTCACGAAAGAATGGGCAAGGGCGGAAAAGTTATAAAAATTCCCAAATTCCGCAGTATGAAAAAGAACGCGGACAGGCTTGAAGACGTGTTGACGCCCGAGGAGCTTGAAATCTATAGGCGCGAATACAAGATAGAAAACGATCCAAGAATTACGAAGCTCGGCAAGTTTTTGAGAAAGACTTCTCTCGACGAACTGCCGAATATCTGGTCGGTGTTCGTGGGGGATATTTCGCTCATCGGTCCGCGCCCGATTATGAAAAGCGAACTTATAGAAAAATACGGCGAGCAGGCGGATAAGCTTTTGTCCGTTAAGCCCGGAATGATAGGCTGGTGGGCTTCTCACGGCAGAAACAACGTGACCTATGACAGCGGCGAAAGACAGAAATTAGAGCTTTATTACGTCGAACATCAGTCGGCATGGCTGGATATAAAGATAATTTTCAAGACGATTGTATGCGTTTTCAAGAGAACGGGGGCGAAATGACCAAGGTTTACGGTGTTATAATGGCGGGCGGCGGCGGCACGAGATTCTGGCCGCTTTCCACGAAAGCCCGTCCGAAACAGCTCCTTTCTTTAAGCGGCAAAGAAGCGATGATAAACGAGACCGCGGACAGAATTTTTAAGGTGACGGACAAAGAAAACGTGTTCGCCGTGACGAGCGTTCTGCAAGCGGACGAGCTTATTAAAGTCGCGAAGGGCAGAGTAAAAGCGGAAAACGTCCTTATAGAGCCTTCCGCAAGGAACACCGCGGCGTGCATAGGCTACGCGGCGGCGTATATTCTGAAAAATTTCGGCGACGGCGTTATAATAGTAACCCCCTCGGACGCGTTCGTAAAAGACGAAGAGGAATACGCGCGGGTTTTAAGGCTCGCCGTTTCCGCCGCGGAAAAGGGCGGAATAGTCACCGTCGGCATAACGCCGACTTTCCCCGCGACGGGCTACGGATACATTCGTTTTTCGGCGGGCGAAGGGGAGATAAAGAAGGTCGAACGCTTTGTGGAAAAGCCTTCTCTCGAAAAAGCGGAGGAGTATTTAAAAAGCGAAAAATACGTCTGGAACAGCGGCGTGTTCGTGTTCCGCGCGAGCGTGATAGAAAAAGAGCTTAAAAAGCATCTTCCCGAGGTTTACGCCCCGATAGAAGAGATTAAAAATGCAATCGGCACGCCCGAAGAGAAAGAGGTTTTAAACAGAATTTATCCGCAGATTCCTTCCGTATCCATAGATTACGGCGTAATGGAAAAGACCGATTCCATAAGCGTTATTCCCGCCGCGTTCGGCTGGAACGACGTGGGCAGCTTCGATATGCTGAAAGTCTTTCACTCGCCGGACGAGGAGGGAAATATCTCGGTCGGGGACAACGTTATCGTAGACAGTAAGGAAACCACCGTTTATTCTACGGGGAGGACTATCGCAGTGCTCGGCGCGGATAACCTCGTGGTGGTGGAAACGCCTTCCGCCGTTCTCGTTATAGATAAGGCGAGAGCGCAGGAAGTGAAGAGAATAACCGACGAGCTGAAAGCACAAGGGAAAGAAGAGCTTTTATGAACGATTACAGGAAAGAGTACGAGCGGTGGCTTTCGGCGGACTTTACGGACGACGCGACGAAAGCGGAGCTTAAAGAGTTAAAAGACGAAAAAGAAATAGAGGACAGGTTTTATAAATCTCTCGCGTTCGGGACGGGCGGACTTCGCGGAGTTATGGGCGCGGGGACTAACCGTATGAACGCTTATACGGTGGGCAAAGCTTCGCAGGGGCTTGCCGATTTTCTCGTTAAAACGGTAAAGGAACCTTCCGCGGTTATCGCTTACGACAGCAGAAACCGCTCGGAGGAATTCGCGCGGCTTACGGCGAGGGTGCTTGCTGCGAACGGCGTTAAAATCTATCTGTTTTCCTCTCTCCGTCCAACGCCCGAGCTTTCTTTTGCGGTGAGATACCTGAAAGCTTCCGCGGGCGTGGTGATAACGGCGAGCCACAATCCGCCCGAATATAACGGTTATAAGGTATATTTTTCTGACGGCGGGCAGATAGTTCCGCCATACGACAAGCGCGTTATAGACAGTGTAAAAGCCGTTCCCGATTTTGCTTCGGTGAAGAAAACCGATTTTGAGGAGACCTTGAAAAGCGGCGCGATAACGCTTGTAGATAAAGAAATCGACGACGCGTTCATCGGCGCGATAAAAGGACTTCCGTTTTTCGACGAAGACCTTAAATCGGAAGCGGCTAAAATAAAAATCGTATATACGCCCTTATGCGGGGCGGGGCGCGTTCCCGTGCTTCGCGTGCTTAAAGAACTCGGGTTTTGCGAGGTTTACGTCGTTAAAGAGCAGGAAGAGCCGAACGGCGATTTCCCTACGCTTAAATATCCGAATCCCGAGGACCCCGCGGCGTTTACTTTGGCGTTAAAGCTCGCGAAGGAGAAGAGCGCGGATATAATTCTCGCTACGGATCCCGATTCCGACAGGCTCGGCGTGTATTTTAAAAAGGAAAACGGCGAATATCGGTCGCTTACGGGCAACGCGAGCGGGACGTTCATTCTCGAATATATTCTCGCGAGAAAGAAGGAAAAAGGACTGCTCCCCGAAAATCCGAAAGACGCGGCTGTCGTCACTACGATAGTTTCCACCGATATGGCGAAAGCCGTCTGCGAAAACTACGGCGTAACGCTTATAGAGGTTCTGACGGGCTTTAAGTACATAGGCAAAAAAATAAAGTCGTTCGAGGACGCTAAACGCAAAAACGGCGGCAGTCTTTCCGCGCAGGCGGGGGCTTACGAATATATTTTCGGGTTCGAGGAGAGCTACGGCGCGCTCGTCGGAGACTACGCGCGGGATAAAGACGCGGTGGGTGCGGCGGCGGTTTTGTGCGAGGCGGCGGCTTATTATAAAAGTAAAGGCAAAGCGCTTTCGTCCGCACTCGAAGAACTTTACGAAAAGTACGGATATTATAAGGAGGGATTGTATACCGAAACGCTTAAAGGCGCGGACGGCGCGAAGCGCATAAAAAAGCTGATGAAAGAGCTTCGCGAAAGTCCGAAAACGCGCTTCGGCGGGGCGAAAGTTATTAAAATCCGCGATTACGCTACGGGCGTTGTTACGGATACCGCAACGGGCAGGACGACGAAAACGGACCTTCCCGTAAGCGACGTTTTATATTACGAATTAGAAGGCGGCTGGTGTTGCGTCCGCCCATCGGGGACGGAACCCAAAATCAAATTCTATTACGGCGTGAAAGCGGATTCCGAGAAAGAAGCCGATAAAAAGCTGAAGGCTATAAAAAGCGATCTTCTTGCGGCGGTAAACGGTTAGCCGCAAAATACGAGAAAAACGATAAGGAAGGAAAAAGCCGAACGAAAGACGGGCTATAAAAGAAGTAAAAGATGAAGTGCATTATTCTTGCGGGTGGTAGCGGCGACAGACTGTGGCCGTTATCGAGAAGGAACTACCCCAAACAATTTATGGAAATCCGAAAGGGAAGGTCTATGTTTCAGGAAGCGATTCTTCGGAACATACCTTTCTGCGACGAATTTATCGTAATTGCGAATAAGCGGCACGAAAGCCTCGTAAAGGCGCAGATGCACGGCTTTCAGGATTTAAGATATTCCGTTTTGATGGAAGAGGATCCCCTCAAAACCGCGCCCTCCGTGATAACCCTTGCCCTTAATTCGGACGGCAACGAGGAATTTCTCGTCGTTTCCACCGATAATATAATCGAGGGGGAATACAACGACTGTATAACGCATCTTAAAGAGGTTATCAAAAAAGATAAAATCGGCGTCGTCACGATAGCTCCGAAAGGGAAGCAATGTTGTAACCATTATTTCGAATATTCGGGCGGCAAAATTCGTTATACCTCGTCTTGGGGAAAAAACTGCGTCGTGGACTGCGGCGTCATGGGGGCAAGGGCTTCCGTCATTTTGAAAAATGCGGACGCTTCCTTCGTAGAGGCGTGTAAGAGCATACGCATATCGGATAACCTCTTGACGGAAGAAGGCGAACGAGTCGCCCGCATGGGCATGGCGGACGTTATGAAAACGGATAAATACGAATTCGTTACCGCAAAAATTACCTGTCAGAGAATAACGGACATAAACTCCTATTACGATTACGTCGGCACGCAGGAGGAAAAGACCGAAAACAGCATTTGCTATAACTGCAGGGACGTGAGCGTTATAAACGCCGATGCGGACAGACTCGTCGTCGCAAACGATGTTAAAAATCTCGTTATAGCAAACACGAAGGACGCGGTCTTTATTACCCGTAAAGACAGTAGAACGGGCATTAAGGAGATAACCAAGGCGTACGGCAACGGAAAAAGCAGGTATTTTGACGATTATACCGTGTCTTATCAAAGTTGGGGCGTAGAAGAAACACTCAGCTCAGATGAGGATTATAAGGTCGTCAAGATAACCGTCTATCCGAGGTGCGTTTTAAGGGACGCGGCGGACGGGCGTTCGTTCGTGAATATTGTCGTTCTTGACGGCGCGGTGGAGGTGTTCGTCGGAAAGACAAGGGACGGAAAAAGGCTAAAGGTCAACGAGAGCGTTTCTTTTAAGAGCGGCGTAAGCTATTCGGTGATAAACGTCGGCAAGACGCCCGTGACGCTTATTAAAACGGAAAACTGCAAAAGCCGCGTGGTAAAGGGCCCCGACAAGGCGGACGAGGGGTGTTTCGTAAAATTGAAGCCCGAGTTTAAGGACTACATTTGGGGCGGGGATAAACTTCGTTCGGTGCTCGGGAAAAACGTCGGAAAACGCGATTCCGTCGCGGAGAGCTGGGAGCTTTCCGCTCATACCGCGGGACAGTCGAAAATTGCGAGCGGTAGGTATAAAGGGCTTAAGTTCGGCGAATACATAGAGCTTATCGGTAAGGATAATTTGGGTTGGAAGGCGCAGGACTACGAGCGTTTTCCTTTGCTTATAAAGTTTATCGATGCCAAGGAAAACCTTTCCGTACAGGTGCACCCCGACGACGAGTACGCGTTCCCAAACGAAGGCGACTATGGCAAGAACGAGATGTGGTACGTCATGAGCGCGGACAAGGACGCCTATATTTATATGGGTTTTAACAGGGACATTCAAAAAGAAGAGATAAGAGAACGGATAAAAAATAATACTATTTTAGAAGTTCTTAATAAAGTACCCGTCAAAAAGGGCGAGACGTATTTTCTTAAAGCGCGCACGGTACACGCTATAGGCGCGGGCTGTCTTATATGCGAAATTCAGCAATCGTCCAACGTGACGTATAGGTTGTACGATTACGGCAGAAAGGATTATCGAGGCAAGCCGAGACCCTTGCATATAGACAAGGCTCTCGAGGTTCTCAATACGAACGAAGCGGCGGATGACTTTAAGGCGACGTATAGCGTTTTGGAATTTCACGGGTACACGAAACAGCTTTTAGGACAGTGTAAATATTTCGTTTCCACTATGTATAAAATAGACGGCGAGCTTTCGCTCGCCGCGCTCGGCACGTCGTTTCGCGCGATAGTCGTAATCGAGGGCGAGGGCAAGATAGGAAACGGTCACGTTGCGTACTCCACGAATATGGGAGACACGTGGTTTTTCGGGAGCAAAGAGCTCGTAAACGTCAAAGGTAAGCTCAAAGTCATAGTCGTCAGCATATAGGCGCGTTAAGAGGGCGGAGATATAAAAACGGCGGTCGCTACAAGATAGGCGCGTCGAGGAAAAGTCAATTATAAATTTAAAAACCCGCCGTAGTGATGTGAACCCAAAAGTTTAGACGCTTTTAGGAGGTGCACTTCATAGCAGACGGGTTTTTACTTTATATTTTCCTATCGTTTTTCAGGCGGCGCATATACGGCGCTTCGGCACAAGCCGGCGTTTTTCGTATTGCTTTATTTTTTATCCGTGCTGCCGAGTCCGCCCGTGCGTAAAGAAGAGCAGTCGTCGTCGCAGGTTATGCCGAACTCGGTAAAAACGCCCTGCGCGAAAGCTTTGCCCGCCTCGACGGAGAGGGGTTTATCTCCGCAGTTGGTCAATTTTATAAAAATATGTCCCTCGTTTTCGGCGTAGTAATAGTCGGAATCTATAATGCCGACGGTGTTGTCGAGGGTCAGGCGGTATTTAAATCCGAGGCTCGAGCGCGGATATATCGAAAGTACCCACCCTTCCTCTATTTTTACCCGAACGCCCGTAGGAATCTTTATCGACTCGCCCGCTTTCAAAGTAAAACCTTCGGGCGCGAAAAAATCATATCCCGCGCTGCCTGCGGTAGCCCTTTTCGGCAAAATAACGTTGCCGTAGGACTCAATCGGCGCGGATTTTGCGTATTCCTTTTCCGAAACCTTTTCAAACCGAGCGATTCTTCGCATAAAATTCACCTCGTCAACGGATTAGAACATTCTTCCTTGAAACATTATATAATATATAGACCGCAAAAAGCAAACGAAAAGCGATATAAACGTAAGAAATAGTCGCATAAACGTTTGACACTGTGGATAAAATATTTTAAAATAAGTAAAAAAGGAGGCTTGTCCGAAAAAAATGAAAATTTGCGTATACGGTTCTGCAAGCGAAAAGATAGACGAGGGGTATAAGAAAGATTGTTATACTCTCGGCAAGTTTTTAGGCGAGAACGGCAACTCGCTCGTGTTCGGCGCGGGGAGCAGAGGGCTTATGGGCGCGACGGCGCGCGGCTTTAAGTCGGCGGGCGCGCACGTTTTCGGCGTTATTCCCAAGTTTTTCAAAGAAAACGGCTATGAGGGCATTTTTTACGACGCAGACGAGCTGTGCTTTACCGAAACTATGGCGGAAAGAAAGCAGACGATGGAGGACGCTTGCGAGGCGTTTGTGATAGTCCCCGGGGGGATAGGCACGTTCGAGGAGTTTTTTCAGGTGCTTACCTTAAAACAGCTCGGCAGGCACAAAAAAGCGATAGTAGTGTATAATTCGCAGGGTTATTACGACGAGCTCGATAAAATCATGAACGAAATGGCGGAGAAGGGCTTTATCGATGAGGAGTGCAAAAAGCTCTATACGATAGTTAAAGGCAAGGAGGAAGTGGCTTCGTATCTCGAAAGCTATTCGGAAGACGGCGTGGACTGGTCGAGACTTAAAAAAGGGGAGAGAAACAAGTAGTTAAAGGCGCGTTTTGCCGTCCGAATATTCTGCGGAATCGGGTAAAAACGCGCGACTTCGACTTTTTTCGACAGAAAAAATTATTTTACCGAAAAGCGTGGTAAAAACGTTTGACAAGACAATAAGAGTTTGATAAAATATAAGCAGAAATTATATCTAACCCAATATAGGTTCGTATACACGGCACGAACGTTTCTACCGCATCGCCACAGACGCGACTATTGGATAAACGAGACTCTTTTCCGCATTCGATTTTTGCGGCGGAGAGTGCGTTTGGTCTTTGCGGAACGGGTTAAAAACTCGTTCTTTTGATTTTTAAAAGGATTTTCGCGATATGGAGCTTTTGGAAAAGGCGATAACGGAAAAGGGAAAAGTGCTTGACGGCAACGTGCTTAAAGTGGGCGCGATACTCAATAACAGGCTGGACGTAAAGCTACTGTCCGCGCTTGCGGAAGAGATTGCAGCGCATTTCGGAGGAGCGGGCGTCACCGACGTGCTGACGGTGGAGGCTTCCGGCATCGCGATTGCGGTGCTCGTTGCGGAAAAGCTCGGAGTGGACGCGCTGTTTGCAAAAAAGAGCAAGACGTTCAACGTCGAGGGCGAGGTTTATTCGGCGGATTGCTATTCATATACCCATAAAAAGAGCAACGTGCTGATAGTCCCTGCGGAATATCTTAAAAAGGGCGCGAAGGTTCTCATCGTAGACGATTTTCTCGCCAACGGCGAAGCGCTCAACGCGCTTATAAAAATAGTAAAGGACGCGGGCGCGGAGACGGTAGGTTGCGCGGTCGCGATAGAAAAAGGCTTTCAGGGCGGCGGGGACAAGCTCCGTGAGAAGGGCTACGACGTGTTCTCGCTGGCAATAATAGAAAGCATGGAAAACGGCAAAATCGTTTTCCGCAGATAATCGGTATTAAACCCGAAAGGGTTAGGAGGTTTTTATAATGAAGAAACTTTTCACAACGTTGCTCGCGGCGATTCTTGCCACGGCTTGCTGCTTCGGTTTCGGAGCCTGCGGCGGACATAAGCACGAATACGTCGGCTCTGTCGTCAGCAAAGGCACTTGCACCGAACAAGGCGTAACGAAGTTCACCTGCTCGTGCGGAGATTTTTACGAAAACAAAACCGACGCGCTCGGTCACAGCTATAAGGATCAGAAATGCGTTCGTTGCGAAGCGGAAGCTCCCAAGCTCACCGCGAAGACTCCTAAAGTAGGTATCATTTGTTTGCATGGAGCTACCTCCACGTATGACAAAAACTTTCTTGACGCAGTGGAGGCTGCTTGCAAAGTAAAGGGTGTTGAGCTCGTTAAAAAGATTGACATAGCAGAAAGTGCGGCTTGTAAAACCGCCGCATTAGACTTGGTGGACAAAGGTTGCAATGTGATTTTTGCTGACTCTTTCGGACATGAATCTTATATGATAGAAGCCGCTCGAGAAACCTTAGAAAAAAATCCCAACGTTCAATTTTTCCATGCTACAGGAACCAAAGCACACACAACCGGGCTTTCCAACTATCACAACGCATTCGCTTCTATCTATGAGGGCAGATATCTTGCGGGCATTGCCGCCGGTCTTAAACTCCAAGATATGATCGACAAAGGGGGAATCGTCGAAAAAAACAAAGACGCAGACGGTAATATTAAGATAGGTTACGTCGGCGCGTTCACCTATGCGGAGGTTATTTCCGGTTTCACCTCTTGGTATCTCGGAGTTAAGAGCATCGTCCCTAACGTCGTTATGGATGTTCAATTTACCGGTTATTGGTATGATCAGACTGCGGAATATAACGCAGCGAATACCCTTATAAACAATGGTTGCGCCATTATTTCCCAGCATGCCGACTCTTTGGGCGCGCCCAACGCTTGTGAAGAGGCTAAGGTTCCCAATGTTTCCTATAACGGAAGCACTGAACAGACCAGCCCGAATACCTTTATCATTTCTTCTCGAATAAATTGGCAGCCATACTACGAATATATAATTGAATGTGTGAGGGAGGGCAAGGTTGCGGATACCGATTGGAGTATGGGTATGGGTGACACTTGGGACAGTGGTTCGGTAGCTCTTACGACTCTTGGCGAAAAAGCGACAGAGGGCATAGCCGACAAAATCACTGCTAAAATAAGCGAGGCAATACAAGCGTTTGAAGAGGGTTCCCTTAAAGTGTTCGATTGTTCTAAATTCACCGTAAAGGGCGAATACCTTACCTCGTATCTTGCGGACGTTGATGACTTGGGCGATTACGTTGCCGATACCGAAGCCATTAAAACCGAGAACGGCGTCACCTACTTTGCGGAAAGCTTCTATCGTTCCGCGCCGTACTTTGACATTCAAATAGACGGCATTACCTATTTGAACGCTATGTTTTAATTAATAAAAAATACCTGTAAGGCGGGATAAGTCCCGTCTTACAGGCTTATTTTTCTTTTCGGAGATTTTTGATGGAAAAACAAGTCGCGTTGGAACTGCGTAACGTAACCAAAAGGTTTGGCTCGGTAGTTGCCAACAAGGATATAAATTTTACCCTCTATAAAGAGGAAATACTTTCTCTTCTCGGCGAAAACGGTTCGGGAAAGACTACGCTTATGAATATGATTTCGGGTATTTACTATCCCGACGAGGGCGAAATATTCATAAACGGCGAAAAGACAACCATTCGTTCGCCCAAAGACGCGTTCGATTATAAAATCGGAATGATCCACCAGCACTTTAAGCTCGTGGACGTTTTTACCGCTGCGCAAAACATCGTCCTCGGTATCAACGACGGCAGACGGTACAAATTAAAAGAGGTAAACGCCCGCGTTTCGGAGATCGCGACGAAATACGGTTTCGAAATAGACCCAAAGAAGATGGTCCACGAAATGTCGGTATCCGAAAAGCAGACGGTAGAGATTATAAAGGTACTTTACCGCGGCGCGGATATTCTTATACTCGACGAGCCTACCGCCGTGCTTACGCCGCAGGAGATACAAAAGCTGTTCGCGGTGCTTAAAAAAATGCGCGAGGACGGCAAGTCTATTATTATAATTACACATAAGCTCAACGAGGTTATGGAAATTTCGGATAGGGTATCCATTCTTCGTAAAGGCGAGTACGTCGGCACGGTGGAGACCGCAAAGACGAACGAAAAACAACTGACCGAAATGATGGTCGGTAAGAAAATCGACCTTAAAATAGAGCGCGTCAAAACGGATATAGACCGTCCCCTTCTCGAAATAAGAAACCTTTCGATAAAGAAAGACGACGGCAGCGCGGCGATAGACGACGTAAGCTTTTATATCCGCGGCGGAGAGATGCTCGGCGTTGCGGGCATTGCGGGGTGCGGACAAAAAGAGCTTTGCGAGGCGATTGCGGGGCTCCGCAGGGTAGAGAGCGGCTTTATCATGCACAAGGGCGAGAGTATAGTGGGGCTACCTTCCAAAAAGATTATAGAAAAAGGCATTTCTATGAGTTTTATTCCCGAGGATAGATTAGGAATGGGGCTTGCGCCGTCCTTTTCCGTTACCGACAATATGATGCTTAAAACTTATAGCGACGGTAAAGGTCCTTTCGTAGACAGAAAGAGCGCGAGAAAACGCGCGGAAGATTTGATAGAAAAACTCGAGATAGCGACTCCTTCCACCGAAACGCCCGTCAGAAGACTTTCGGGCGGCAACGTGCAGAAGGTCCTCGTCGGCAGAGAAATAGAAGCCGCCCCCAACGTCATAGTCACCGCTTATCCCGTGAGAGGTCTTGACATAAACTCTTCTTACGCGATATACGATATATTAAACGAGCAGAAGAAAAAAGGTACCGGCATTTTGTTTATAGGCGAGGACCTTGACGTTATGCTTGCCCTCTGCGACAAGATTATGGTTTTGTGCCACGGCAAAAATATGGGTATCGTTCACGCGGAAAAGGCTACGAAAGAACAATTAGGTCTTATGATGACGGGCTCTCTCGACCTTACCGAAGAGAAAAAGGACAAGAACTTCGGCATAGCGAAGGACAGTAACCTTTCCGAAGAAGAATGGAGGGAAGAAGCGCAAAAACAGGCGGACGAGAAAGGAGACGAGAATGATGAATAGTCAAAAAACAATTCGCGAACCGTTATTTCATGTAAGTAAAAGGACGGAAATATCTCTTTTACGACAAATAATTGCACGAGTCATAGCAATTTTTTCGGGCATTATCGTTTGTTGCGTGATTTTTTTTGCGGTATATGGAAATGAAGGTAATCCGCTTGCCGTTCTAAAAGCTTTGTGGAACGGCAATTTCGGTACGGAACGGAATCGTTGGACACTTCTTCGCGACACCGCGCTTTTGCTCGGCGTCGGGTGCGCGCTTATCCCCGCATTCAAAATGAAATTTTGGAATCTCGGCGGAAACGGACAAGTGCTTATCGGCGCGCTTGTGACGATAGCGTGTATGCGTAATTACGGCGGTACGATGCCAGACGCGGTCGTATGGCTTATAATGCTCGTTTCGGCGGTGCTGTGCGGCGCGTTGTGGGCGGCGATTCCAGCGGTGTTTAAAGCGTTTTTCAAAACGAACGAATCGCTTTTTACCCTAATGATGAACTATATCGCTATGGGATTGGTTGTTGTCGTTATTAAATCTTGGACGGGAGGCAAAAAGACTGCTATAGATGCTGTAAAATATGCTCGTCTTCCTCAAATAGGCGGAAACGAATTCCTTCTTATCATAATCGTAGCGGCGTTGGTATGCGCATCTATGTTCGTGTATATGAAGTATACGAAACACGGCTTTGAGGCTTCCGTAGTAGGCGAGAGCGAAAATACTGCGAGATATGTGGGTATAAATGTTAAAAAAACCGTTATAGCGAATATTGCTTTGTCCGGCGCATTGTGTGGTCTTATAGGTTTTTTAATAGCGGGGGGGATGGACTTTAACGTAAGTGACAGGGACACGGCAAGAAACCTCGGCTTTACCGCAATTATTGCCGTTTGGGTTGCAAAAATGAATCCGTTAGGCGTTATTTTTTCTTCTTTCGGCATAGTGCTGCTTTCTCAAGGAATGATAGAAGTTCAAACCGTTGTGAAGGCGGATGGCGATGCGGTTAAGAATATGAGTGTCGGGATTGTTTACTTTTTTGTGATTGGCTGCGAATTTTTTATTTACTACATTTTAAAACTTAAGCGCAATAAACGACAAGCAACGGAAGGTTCTGCTTCCGTTGGTAAGGAGGTTTAATTTTGTCGATAGATTTATTAGGTATAATTATCGGCGCTATAAGCGTTGGTACGGTTCTTCTTTTTGGTTCGTTAGGAGAAACAATAATAGAAAAATCAGGTCATCTCAATCTTGGAATTCCCGGTATTATGTGTATGGGAGTGGCTGGCGGTAGCGTGGGTGTTGCTTGGTATATGAGAACACTTTCCGATTCAGTGACCGCGAGTCCATTCATTATAATGCTCGTGGGAATTATAAGTGCCGGCTTGTTTGCCGCTTTTGGCGGATTAATTTACGGTTTTTTAACTGTTACTTTAAGGGCAAATCAGAACGTGGTAGGTCTTGCGCTAACTACTTTCGGCGCGGGTTTTTCTCAATTTATAATGGATAGATTATCTTTTTCGATAACGAACGTGGATTCGCTTCTTGCGGCGGCAAGTGTAAAGGTTAAAAATTGTCTTCCGTTTGCGGACAGTCTCGGGGATTTCGGTAAAATATTTCTATCGCACGGCATATTTGTTTATCTTGCGATAGCTCTTGCGATAATTGCGGCGTTGTTCCTTAAAAAGACGAAAACGGGATTAAGGCTCCGCGCGGTCGGCGAAAACCCCGCCACGGCGGACGCAGTCGGCATCAACGTAACGGCTTATAAATACGGCGCGATAATTGTTGGAAGCGCGATTGCTGGATTTGGCGGATTTGCTTATATGTTTGGTCAAAGTAACGGCACTTTTACCAACACCTCTGAAATTCAGGCGTTCGGCTGGCTTGCCATTGCTCTTGTTATTTCTACCATGTGGAAGCCTAATCTTTCCATTATAGGCTCGCTCCTTTTCGGCGCGTTGTATATTTTCGGAGATAAGATTGGTGGTATAAGTTTTTTCCAAAAAGAATTATTAAAAATGCTCCCCTACGTCGTCACCATAATCGTGCTTATCATAACGAGTATCTTCGGAAGCAAGAGCGTTCAGCCACCCGCGGCGCTCGGTACGAACTATTTCCGTGAAGAACGATAGATAAGCAATAAAACTCGCCGCAAAAACTTGCGCGAGAATAAAACCTCTTGGGGTCCCGAAACATTCGGTACTTCAGGGGGTTTTGTCGTATCGGCATAAAAGCATTTTTCCTTTTTGCGTCCCCGCACGGCTTTGTTTTTTTAACGTCCGTCAAGCGGGTAAGATAAAGCCGTGCAGAATGACGACGTAAGGGGTGCAGAAAGACGACGTAAGGGGCGCAGAATGACGGGGGGGGAGCGAAACACGGTGAGAACGACGCATGGGGGTCAGGCGATTTCCCGTACGGCGAGAAGCTCGCCGCTCGCGCCGTTTATGAGCATGGCTTTTAGTTTCCCGTTCCCCTCGGCAATGCCGATATACCAATAAGCCGCGCCGTCCTTTACGATAACGCGCGCATGTATCTCTGCCGCGAAAACGCCGTCTTCGCCTTTATAGCCCTCTATAAGCGTAGGTTGCGCCTTTTCGAGCGCGGCGAGCGCGGCGGAAAGGGAAAGGGTGTTTTCCGGAAGCTCCGACTTAAAAGCAAGCTCTTCTCGTTCCGCGCCGGTAACGAGGTCTGCGGTAAATTCTTTTAGCTCGAAGTTTTCTATTTCGATACTTGCGTTAAACGCGCCCGTCACGGGGTTTAGCTTAAACTCCGCTTTATACTCTTCGCCGTTATACGTCATACAAATCGCGCGGTCTGCAGAATCCGTCTCCACGCCCTTAATACTGAAATTCAGCCGATAAACCCTTTCTCCGACTATGCCGTCGTTTATAAACGGCTCTTCCTTAAAACCGTACGCCGCGCGTATATCGTATTTATCGCCGCCCTCGGCAAAAACGTCCGAGCGCAGTTCGCTGACGTATTCGATAAGCCCCTCGTCCTTTTTACACCCCGACGAAACGCCGCAAGCAAGGGTAAGCCCGATTATCGGCAACAAGGATAAGGCGCGCGTCGTAAGTTTAACGAATTTATTCATAACGATTATCTCCCACACTAAAGTTATGCCGAAAACGACTTCGATAGTACGGGTTGCGGTTTTTTGTCGGTAAAGAGTTGATTTTTTCGCGCGCGTTTGGTACAATGATAGCGGACTATTCGTGTCGAGTTTTTGATAAGCGGACGGCGTGCGAAAAAATAAAGCCGTTCTGGGAGAGACGACGTGACCAAACTGATACTTAAAACCGCGGCGATAACGCTTGCCGCCGTAATACTTGCGGGCGCGCTTTTGTTCGGCGGACTTTGGCTGTTTTCGCCCGTGACTCTCGCGACGATCGCGGAGAATTTGGGGGGCGATTCCGCCGCCGCCTCTTTGTACGCGCGGCAGTACGACAAGTCGGAGGATTATAAAGACTTACATAAGCTTTGCGCCGTTATCGACGAACACGAAAACTCCGCAAATGCCGAAAAATATCTCGGCGAATTTATCGAAAACGAAAACTTCGTGTCATATATTTTTTCCGACGAAGTGGGGAAAAAAGAGGGTGAACACGCCGCGGCGTTTTACGCGGGAAAATACGTCGTTTCCGCGTTTATAAACGGCGGGGCGGCGCACGCGACGGAGGTCGCTTCTCGGCTTGCTTCGGGAAAATATTTCGGAAACGACGCTTGGAGCTTAGTGGATTCGGGCGTAATTATGCCGCCGTACTCTTTTTACGACGCCTTTAACGCGCTTCTTTCCGACGGAAAGCTCAATTTAACGAAAGGGGATCTCGAAGTCGTAAAGGCGAGCATTTCCGCAACGGAAATAAACGAAAAAGACGAAAAGTATAAGGCTGCGGATATTAAGAAAGCGGACGAGCTTATAAACTCTTTTGCCGACTGACGCAACATTTCTGCCGCCGACCGCCTTTTTCGGTCGGCGGCTTTAAACTATAAACGTTATTCCACTATAAAATTATGCCGATTTTATTAAAAAACAAATCGCAGGCGACGGGCGCGCTTTATACCGCCGCGATTGCCTTATATTTGACGCTTTCCGCAGTCGGCGGGGCGATTCTTTCGGCTTTGCCGCAGGAAAGCTTTGCTCGTACGGCGATTTCTCCGCTGTTTGCGGCGGTCGCGCTTTTTTCGATTTCTTTTTTGTCGAAGAAAGCGTATAAGACGGTCGGTTCGCCCTCAAAAAAAGATGACGGAAAGTATACTTACGGCGCGATTTTCGGGTATAAAAGGTTTAAGCCCGCGTATCTTTTGGCGGCGATATTTTTGGCGGCGGGAGTTTTTTGCGGGCTCGGGTTTATCAATGCCGCATTTGCGGAGCTTCTCTCAAAGATCGGCGTAAATCTTCCGAATAACGAATTAAAAATAAACGGTGCGGGCGAATATATAATTTTGTCGCTTTCTTTGGCGGTTGTCCCCGCGATTGCGGAAGAAACCTTTTTCCGCGGCGCGATTGCTTACGGCGCGAGCGGAGCGAAGCTCTTTGCGGGCGCGGCGTTTTCGGGGCTTATTTTCGCGCTGTATCATTGCTCTTTGTCGCAGCTTATTTATCAATTTATATACGGCGCGATTTTGTATATTCTCGCTAAAAAAGCGGGGAGCGTGTTTCCCTCTGCCGTCGCGCATTTTCTCAATAATTTCGCAATAATAACCCTTACTTTTTTAAAGATAGAGGTCAATCTGTTTTCGCCCGTTTTAATCGCTTCGGGAATAGCCGCGCTTATAATCGCGGCTGTGCTTATTTTCTTTGCGGAAAGAATAACGGCGAAGTCGGTCGAGGACAAAAACGCGTCCGAGGCGGAAAACGGGAGCGCGGACGAGAGAAAGGACAAATTTTCGGCAAAGGACTTTTTTCTGCCGTTCGGAGCGGTAGGCGTTCTTGCGTGCGCTATCATGGGGGCGGCGAGCTTGTTATGATAAAGGTAAACGTCGTTTGCGCGGGCAAGGTCAAGGAAAAATATTTTGCCGACGGCATTGCGGAATACGCAAAAAGGCTTTCGCGCTATTGCGAATTCAAGATTATCGAAGTAGAAGAAGAGAATTTTAAAAAAGCCGAGGAAGGCGAGATAAATATTATAAAAGAGCGCGAGGGGGAGCGGATATTGCCGCACCTTAAAGGCTACGTTTTCGTTTCCGCGATAGAGGGGAAAAAACTTTCGAGCAAGGCTTTTTCCGAAAAACTGAAAAAGGCGGCGGACGAGCGCGGAACGGTCACTTTCGTTATAGGTGGCTCGTACGGGCTTTCTGACGAAGTGAAAAAAAGGGCGAACGAGCTTATCTCCTTTTCCGATATGACTTTTCCGCACACGCTGTTCAGGCTTATGCTCGTCGAGCAGATTTACAGGGCGTTTTCCATTTCGGCAGGCACGGCGTATCATAAATAGCGCATATATTGCCATATGAACGTTTTGGGCGAATTGGCAGATTTTTATCGCCGTTTTCGTGGCGATAAAGGCGTTATCGGCACAAGCGAAAGGGGCGCGCCGATATACTTTTTTACGGTGAAAAAGACCGAAAAACCCGTTATTATAGCGCAGTACGCGATACACGCGCGGGAGTACGTATGCGCATATCTCGCTATGATGCAGATAAAAGATTTTATCCGCAGAGGTGCGCGCGGAACGGTTTATTTTATTCCCGCATTGAACCCCGACGGAATATCTGTCGCGCTTTCGGACAATCCGCTTTACAAGGCTAACGCAAACGGCGTGGACTTAAACGTGAATTTCGACGCGCGATGGGGTACGGGGAAAAAGAACGTTTTCACCGCGGGCGCGGAAAATTACGTCGGGAAATTCCCGTTTTCCGAAAAAGAAACGCGGGCGTTAAGGGATTTTACTCTAAAAATAAAGCCGCAGGCGACTTTGAGTTATCACTCCAAGGGCGAAGAGATTTACTGGGAATTTTATCAGGACGAGGCGCGGCGTGCGCGAGATTATAAAATAGCGGAAGCCGTTTCTTTAAGCACGGGCTATCCCTTAAAAAGCGCGGTAGGCTCGGCGGGCGGGTATAAGGACTGGTGCGTGGAAAAACTTAAAATTCCCGCGCTGACGATAGAGGTGGGGAGCGACAGGCTTTCTCACCCGATAAAAAAACGGCACGCAAAAGAGATTTTTAAGAAAAACGCGGGGACGCTCGAAGCGGTCATAAACGCGCTTTCGGAGAGCGAATTTTAAAAGCCGATTAAGCGCGAAGGATAACGCGAAAAGGACTTTAAGGTTATGGAAATAAAATTTATGCGCGCGGCGATAAAAGAGGCGATCCGCGCGAGAGATAAGGACGAAGTGCCGATAGGCGCGGTGATAGTTTCGGACGGAAAAATTTTAGCGCGGGCGTATAACCGAACCGAAGAAAAACAGCTCCCCACGGCGCACGCGGAAATCCTCGCGATAGAAAAGGCGTGCAAAAAGCTTAAAAGCAGGCGGCTCGAAAACGCGGAGATGTACGTTACGTTAGAGCCGTGCGCGATGTGCGCGGGGGCGATCGCGGGGGCGAGAATAAAAAAGGTGTATTTCGGCGCGTACGAGAAAAAAAGCGGCTGCGCGGTGAGCCTTTATCCCGTTCTCGAAATGAGCGGACTTAACCACTGCACCGAATTCGAGGGCGGCGTTCTGGAAAAAGAATGCTCGGAGCTTATAATCGAGTATTTTAAGGGGAAAAGAAAGAAAGGGTAAAACCGCGTAAAAAGTCGGAATAAAGGGCTTTTGCCGAGATTTGAGAGTTTTACGATAAAGGGCAAAAGAAAATTATCGTAAGAATTGACAAAGCGGCGTAAATAAATGTATAATATAGACGTATGTACGTAAATCGGCTCGCAGAGCAAGCCGTTTTCCGTAAAAGAGAAGATTTTTTTCAGGACGGTGAAGAGAATGAATAAGCTCGAAAAAGAATTGCTCGCGCTTCTTGTCGAAAACGCAAGGTATTCCTATAAGCAGCTTGCCGACATTGCGGGCGTTAGCGAAAAAGAGGCGGAGACCGCCGTGCGCGCTCTCGAGGAAAGGGGGGCGATCGTAAAATACGCCGCTATAATCAACACCGAAATAGCCGACGAAACAAAAGTGCAGGCGCTTATCGAAGTAAAGGTTGCTCCGCAAAAGCTCAAGGGCTTCGACGCGTACGCCGAGGAGTTGTATTCCTTTAAGGAAGTGCAGAGTCTCTATCTTATGAGCGGCGGTTTCGACCTCGCCGTGTTCGTGGAGGGGACGAGCATTACCGACATAGCGAAATTTATCGCCGAGAAGCTCTCGGTCATAAACGGCATAACGGGCGTAGCCACCCATTTCATACTCAAAAAATATAAAATAGAGGGGCAGATAACCCGTCCCGCAGAAGAAATAGAAAGGCAGATAGTACAGGCGTGAGAGATTTCGTAAGCCGCAGGGCTAAAAACTTGAAACCCTCGGGTATCAGAAGGTTTTTCGATATGGCGTCCGAAATGAAGGACGTTATTTCGCTGGGCGTAGGCGAACCCGATTTCATAACGCCGTGGAATATCAGAGAGGCGGGTATCAAGACCGTTCAAAAGGGTTATACGCAATACACCTCGAATAAGGGGCTTGCGCCTTTGAGAGAGGAGATTTCATCTTACCTTGCGGCGCGCTTTGACGTGCGTTTTTCCGCAGACGATATAGTGATAACGGTCGGCGCGAGCGAGGCGATAGACGCGACTCTTCGCGCGATTACCGACGACGGCGACGAGATCCTCGTCCCCGATCCCGCGTACGTTTCCTATGCGCCCTGCGTGGAGCTTGCGGGGGGCGTGCCCGTTCCCGTCCCGACGGACGGAGAAAAGGGCTTTAAGCTCACGCCCGAGGCTCTCGAAGCGGTTATAACCGAAAAGACGAAAGCACTGATTTTTCCGTACCCCAACAACCCTACGGGCGGGGTTATGGAAAAGGAATACATAGAAAAAATAATACCCGTCATATTAAAGTACGACCTCTTCGTGGTGACCGACGAGATTTACGCCGAGCTTACCTACGGAGACGAGCCGTTCCGTTCGGCGGCGTCTTTTAAGGAGCTTGAAGGAAGAGTCGCGCTCATCAGCGGTTTTTCCAAGTCGTTCGCGATGACGGGCTGGCGCGTCGGGTACGTGTGCGCGCCCGAGCCGGTTATGAAGGCTATACTGAAAATTCACCAATACACGGCGATTTGCGCGCCGATAATCTCGCAGTACGCCGCTCTCGCGGGACTTACCCGCGGCAAGGAGGACGGCTACGCGGCGGTTGCCGAAATGCGCGAGGAATACGATAAAAGGAGAAAATATCTTTTTAAGACGCTTACCGAGGCGGGACTTACCTGCTTCGAACCGAAAGGAACGTTTTATATGTTTCCTTGCGTAAAAAGTACGGGAATGACGGGAGAAGAGTTTGCGGTAAGGCTTCTCGACGAAAAGAAGGTCGCGGTAGTCCCGGGAAGCGCGTTCGGCGAATTCGGGAAGTATTACGTCAGGATTTCCTACGCCTATTCGATGAAGAGTCTCGTCACCGCGGTAGGACGGATAACCGAGTTTTTAGAAGAGTTAAAGGCGAAAGGATAGTTTCGCCGTAAGGAGTACGGTTATGGAAAAAATAATAGTTGTGGGAGCGGGGCTTTCCGGTGCGACGATAGCGAGACTCCTTGCCGAAAACGGCAGGGACGTTACCGTTTTCGATAAGCGCGGGACTCTCGGCGGCAACGCATACGATTACGTAGATAAAAACGGGATAAGGATTCAGCCTTACGGACCGCATATTTTTCATACCGACGACGGGGAAGTTTTCAATTTCCTGTCGCGTTTTACCGAGTGGAGAAAATACGAGCATGAGGTGCTTGCCAACGTCAAGGGGAAATTCGTTCCGGTGCCGTTTAATTTAAGGTCGCTGTCTCTTTGTTACCCGAAAGAAAAAGCGGAGCGGATAAAAAAGGTGCTTATCGAGGAGATAGGCGACGGCAAGTCGGAATCCATTCTTTCTCTTAAAAATCACCAAAACCCCGAAATTCGCGCGTTTGCGGAGTTCGTCTATAAAAACATCTACTTTAAGTACACGAAAAAGCAGTGGGGTATGCGCCCCGAGGAAATCGGCGGCACGGTCATAAACCGTATACCCGTTTCGGTTTCGGAGGACTGCGGATATTTTACCGACGAATATCAGTTTATGCCGAAGGACGGCTTTTCGGAAATGGTCAATAATATGCTTCGCCATCCGCGCATTAAACTAAAACTCAAAACCGACGCTTCGAAGCTCATCGCGCTCGAGGGCGGCAAGATTTATTATAACGGGAAAGAGTTTGACGGTACGGTGATATTTACGGGAAGAGTGGAGGAGCTGTTCGATTATCGGTTCGGCGCGCTCCCGTACAGGACGCTTAAGTTTAAGACGAAGACGTATAACAAGTCTTCCGTTCAGCGCGCGGCGGTGATAAATTTTACCGCTTCGCATAGGTATACGAGGGTGACGGAGTTTACCAAATTTACTTGCGAAAAATGCGATAAATCGGTCGTTATGAGGGAATATCCCAAAAAATGCAAGAAGAATTCGGGTAAGCCCTATTATCCCGTGCCTACGACGGAAAATCTCGCTAAATACAAAAAATACGAGGACGCGGCTAAGGAATATAAAAACCTTTATCTCCTCGGCAGGCTCGCAAAATACGAATACGTCAATATGGACGCCGCCGTAAGACGGGCTATGGATTTGTTCGAGGAAATGGAGTAACGGGAAGTTTTCGCGGCGTCGGGCGAATAGCTTTCTCCGCGAAATGCGGACAGGGCGGATAGGGGCGGAAAAAGAGAGGGGTGCAGAGCGATTGACTTATATGGGGCTTAATACGGAAAACGCAATCATTGAAAAGAAAACGGAATCCTGTAAGGCTTTAAGGCGGGTTTTTGAGTCTTTTTGGCTCGTTCCCGTCGTTTTTTGCTATGCGTTTATATGCTGGCTTTTCGGCTCTACCGAGGCTGTTATCGTAGGGTTCGCGCTCGTTATTACCTGCATTTTCCTCTTCTGTAAGACGATAAACAACGCCTACGCGCTCGTTTTATACGTCTCTTTTTTTATGCAGAACGTGGACGGTTTGTTCGAGAAAACGCCGAAGAGTTCGATAGCTTTGATGGCTATATCCGTGGCGGTCGCAGGGACGGCTTTTTTGTCGTTCGTCGTCAAAACGCTCGTGCAGGAGGGGAAGAGACTCAAAAAGGGAAAACTTTTTTATCCGCTCCTCGTTATGGACGCGGCGTTCTTGCTCGGCGGAATAACGCGGTTTAACGTTTCGGCGTTTTTAGTGACGGCGGGGATTTCCGTCGGAATTATGCTCTTATATATATGCGCGTTGAATCGTACCGAAAATTTCGGTAGATACCTCGCGAAGCTTTTCGTCGCGGGCGCGGCGTTTATCGCTGTTGAAATTGTATATGCCAAGGCGCGCGGCGGCAACATCTTCGACGGCAAGGTGTGGGATCAGCGAGTGTTCTTTTTCTCGGCGCAATGCTTAAACGTCGCTTCCGTTTACCTTATGCTCGGCATGGCGGGGGCGTTTTCGCTCGGCGTCGGCACGAAGAACGACGCACCGTGTTTTGAGCTTTGCCTGTGCCTTATGGTCGCGATATTTTTGAGCTGTTGCCGCATAGTGATGGCGGTGGCGTCTCTCGCACTCGTCGCAATTTATTTTTTGTTACTTGCGTATTCGCCGAGGAGACGTAAATTTTTTATTGTTACCGTTTGCATAGCGTGCGTGGTTATCGACGTCGTCCTTTTGTCGTTTAAGGAACAGATGTTCGAATTTATCGAAATGATAAGCGATAAGCTCGGCAGGGGACTTAACGGCAGAGACAAGCTTTGGGAGTGGTGCGTAGAGAAGTTTTTCGAGTACCCCGTGTTCGGTTACGGCTTCGTCGCGGACGAGGTGCCGCCGAGTCTTCGTAACAACGCGGTGCTTGCGCATAACACCGTTTTGCAATGGCTATGCTCGCTCGGCGTCGTCGGTTCGGCGATGACAGTGTGGTTTTACGTCGTCAAGTATAAATTTTTATTGAAAGAATTTTCCATAACGCGCGCCTTTTATATTATCGCGATATTCGGTATCGCGCTCGCAGGTATTTTCGACCAATCGCCGTCTGCGGACGCCTTCACCTTTTTAACCCCCTTGCTACTGCTTGCGGGGCTGGAAAGTTCTTTATTAAAAGAGACGGATAAAACGGCGGATATAGGGGCGGCGAGGGAAAAGGTAAAGGAAAAAACTGGGAGAGCGGAATGATAGAAAAGAATACCGCCGAGACGAGTACGAAGCTCGGGCGGATGTTAGAGAGCGGGTATTTCGTTCCCGCCACGCTTATTTACGGATTGATATTTTGGTTTTTCAATCAGCCGTTCTTTGCCGTTTACGGGTATCTTGCGGCGGTTTTGGCTATTCTGATTTTGTGTAAGGACGTTAAAAACGTTTTCGTTCCCGTGCTTTATATTTCGTACGTCATACCCGACATAGAATACGATTCGCATCTCGTTTTATACGCCGTAGCCGTCGGAATAGCGTACGTTTCTTTTTTTGCGTTTGCAATCGTTCGCGGAATAAAAAAGAAAAAAAACGGCGAAAAGCTCGTCAAAGGCAGACTGTTTTTTCCGTATCTCGTGTTTTCGGTCGCGCTCGTTCTCGCGGGGGCAATAGGGAATTTCAATCTGCTTGCCGTAGCTATTACCTTCGGGTTTTGCACGGTGGTACTCGTTTTGTATTTTATCGCGCTCAATTTTACCGAGGGGCTTACCGACAGACTCGCGCTTATTTTTTTGTGGGGCGCGGCGGGGCTTACCCTTCAGGTGTTTTTGACGACGCTGTTAAAGGATGCTAAAAACTTCGGGCAGAGCGGTTTTTTCGCGGCGCAGAACGTCAACGTGTTTGCGATAATGATAACTTTGGGAATAGCGTCCTGCTTTAAGCTCGGCGTGGGCAAAAAAACGGACGCTTGGTATTTTTTGCTTTCCTGCGTGTTTTATTGCGGCGTTCTCGAAACGTGTTGCCGAATGATGATAGCAATCTCTACCGTTCTCGAAATAGGCGTAATCGTAGCGTTTGTAGTGCGTTCCGAAAAGAAAACGCGGTTTATATACGCGGGGCTTTGCATTCTGGCGGCAGCGGGCTGCTCGTTCGCATTTTACGACGAGCTGATAAAACCCGTCGTGGACAGAGTGCTGAGTAAGATGGCGAGCGGTATTTTTGACGGCAGGAGCGAGTTGTTCGGTATCGCTATAGAAAAGGGCAGAGAATTCCCGATATTCGGCTTCGGCTTTCTCTCGGACGAACACGGGCGTATGGGCGTTTTGATGATACATAACACCGCTTTGCAGTGGATTTGTTCTTTGGGGTATCTCGGCGCGAGCTTTTCCGCGTGGTTTTATGCGGCAAAGTATAGGGCGGCGTTCGATAAGAGAAATCCGCAAAGAACGTTTACCGTGCTGTACGTTCTCGTAATCGCGCTGTCGGGTATAACCGATCAGGCGGCTTCGATGGATTTTTTCTATTTTCTTATACCTTTCCTTCTCGTAGCGGGCGCGGAAACCGCGATTGCGAAAAATTCCTCGTCGGTTCGTGCCGTCGAGCCTCCTCACGAAGCAAATCAAAGCACATCCGACGAACCCTCCGCGCCCTCCGTGGCTCTCGGCGACGGCAACGCCTTGTCGGATAAGAGCCTCCTTAAAAAGACCGAGCTCGACTGTAAATAAAAACCTAAAACAAGCTGTAAAACAGCGACGCAAAGCGGGCGGGAGAAACGTTTCTCCCGCCCGCTGATTTTATAGATACTTTTTCCTCGTTATCGTAAAGCCTTATTCAGGCGTTCTCCTTGAACAGAGCTTTTTCGCAACAATCAATCCGCCGTCATTGCCTATTCGGTTCGTCGTTTTTCTTCGCCTTGTCTTTATTGACGACAGTCCCGATGGTGGCGGTCAAAACGAATTTACAGAATTTCTTTTCTTCGTACTTACGTAAAAGCTTATAGATAAGCAAAGTAATAAGCCACGCGATGACGCCTGAAATCGCGCCGACGGCAACGCCAGCCAAAACGTCGGTAAAATAATGCGCAATAAGATAAACTCTTGCAAAGCCCATTCCTATCACCCCGATAAAGCCTACCCAGCTCCACTTTTTATCGAACATAATAAAGAGAGCGACGGCAAACGCGGTCATAGCGGTAGCGTGTCCCGAAGGGAAGCAATAATCGTCTTCAAACGGCGCGCCTACGAATTTCCAATACTCTTCGTATGCGGAATCGAAGAACGGTCTTTCGCGCATTACCGCGCCCTTCAGAATAATGTTCGTTATAAGCGCGCCGCACGCGACCGCACCGAAAATGCAAATGCCCGCCTTTCTCGTTTTGGCAAATAGCATGAGTATTATCGCTATTCCGAAGAACAGCAACCCCTTTTCGCCCACCGCCGTAATAAGCTTCGAGAGCGGCGTCAGAAGGTCGCCCGCGTTCTCCGCACAACGGTGCATAAAGGCGAACACGCCGCCGTCAAGTCCCGAACAGCTTTCGTTCAGCCATTTCGCTAAATTTCCCATTTGTATTTCTCCTTATCTCGCCTTTCGTTAAATTTTGCAATAGCCCGAAAAACCCGCGTTAGTCATAGTATGGCAAATCGATTTCCGTAGTGCCTATAGTATTGAAAGAAATATTGCCGCAGCTATTCATATACGTACCGTCTTTTACGGCAAGAGAAGCGGATATATCCGTAATGCCGCCGTCCTTAAAGGTTATGCGGATATTCGTCAACCACGTTTCCACGCCGTCGTTTTCTTGAAACAGGGTATCGTTGCACTCGAAAGTGAATACGCCGTTACTTATGCTGTACGGCTCGGAATTTATATCCTCGAATTTTATCTTGTTTAATAATACGCCGACGTCCGTCCAATCGCCTACGCTACCTAAATGCTCGGAAACGCTTGCCATGTATTCGCTTTTCGTCCAATTATAGTTATAGTCCCGCGTAAGCCAATAATATTCCCCTTTATCGTTAGGCTCGATTCCGTACGCCCGAATATTTCCTTCGCTATCCATGTAACCGTCGAACAACACCGCATCTTTCGTGTAATAAGCGGATAAGCGTATGTAATCGCTACCGTAACGGTATACTTCGCAATGATAATTCCTTTCTTCTGCCAACTTTGCAACGGCAGCATTCCACGACGATTCCTCTTTGAGCGGACTTTCGGGAGCTGTGACCTCCGTACTGCCTATATCGTAGACGGTGTATGTGTAGGCGTAATAATAGTCATCATAATAGTCATATCTGTAACTATAATTATTCCCGCCGGTCCATTTTAGGCTAAGGACTTTCCCGTCTTTTATCGTTATCTCTACGTAGCCTTGACTCGTCCAACTCAAAAAGATAGCTCTGTAAACGTCCCCTTCGTCGTCTTTCGTCACTAATTTCTGTAAATGCCCCGCTATATTGCAAAGTTTTGCAAGTCCGTTGTCATTCATTAAAGCGTACGAATAATATTCGGATACTTCAGACGACGATTTCGAATATTCTCCGTCGTCGTTTTTAGTGTACGCCATACACTCGTCTCCCGACACGCAAACCTTTCCTGTCTTCTCAACGTCACTCGACGTTATCTCAAGAGTAAAGTTTTCCGCGGGGAGAGTATTCAGCAAAGCCTTAACGACGGCTTTGTCCGCTTTGTCGCAGAGCGACACGTCTACCTTTTCCGGCAACGTAACTTCCGTTTTCCCGAAATCGTACATTTTTATCGTCCCTTTTTCGGTAGACGAACCGGACGGCGCCTCTACGGCACATTCTACGCGAGAAAGCTGCTTGTCGTTAAACTCGACGACTACGTCCTTTATGGTATAATTGTTATAGTACGAATCGGATTTATCCTCGTCCTCGCTCGGGGTGATTTCGTCGCATTTAAAGACTTTAGCATCTTCGTCATATTTTAAGTCCGAATATTGTACCCATTCGGTGAACATTGTGAATATTCCATCGAACCGTCCACCCCAACCTACGTTGTAGCTGCTTCCACTTGTTTTCTGAAGATCTCCGTCCGTATCGTAGGTGTAGTATAACCCGTCGTTTGCCTTCACCTCGAAACTCTCTTCGTTCTCGACGCCTCTTGCCAATTTCATATATACCGCATTTTCGTTGATAAGAGCTTTGATTTTAGCAGTCTCGTTATCGTATTTGCTCGTTATATCTAATGAATAGTTCATTTCGGCGCGGGCGTTCAAGAATGCCTCGTCCCACTCGGCTTCCGTCACGCAAGCGCCGTCCCCTTTACCACAGCCGACAAAGGCTATCGCACACGTCGCCGCAAGAACGGCGAGCATCAAGCTTGTTACAATTTTCTTCATAAAGTTCCTCCTGTTTTTCTTTAGGTTGTGATAATTATATAGGAATTTTTCCTATAAGTCAAGCATAATATTGAATTTTTTCCTATAAGTAATTAAAGACAAAACAGATTTTGAAAGGCTTCCCCCTCGGGGGTAAAGCTGTCGCGACAAGCGACTGATGAGGGGCTGTTTTAAATTCTTCTTTCTCGATTGAGAAGTTCGTGATAATTTCGAAGAAAATTTTTATTGTGCCCCTCATCCACCGCAAGCGGTCCCCCTTCCCCCAAAGATATACGGGGGAAGGCTTATTTGACAATGTCACCGCCTAACCAAAAGATAAACGGGGGAAGGCTTATTGGACAATGTCACCGCCTAACCCAAAGATATACGGGGGAAGGCTTTCCGGTTCTGTCATTCTGCACGGGTTTGAATTATAGAACGACGACGTAAAAAAGTTTTCAACGGAAGAGGAAATCGGTATCACAATTAGGCAAAAAAAGTAGTTTTTAGTTAGGTAATATGGAAAACAAAGAATTAGCGAAATTAGTCGGAGAAAACCTGAAAAACGCAAGAAAAGCCAAAGGCTATACGCAAAAAGAAGTCGCAAAGCTTCTTAATAAATTTCAGCCCGATTACAGCGAATACGAAAGCGGTAAAATCGAGCTTGACTACTTTAAAATCAACTATCTTTGCAAGCTGTTTGAAATTACGCCCAACGACCTTTTCGGCTTTGAATGAAAGAACGGCAAAAAACTTTCGCCGTAAAAGTCCCCGCGTCGGGGCGACGTTTTCCGCTCCTCGAAACGGGGGCAACTTTACTTCGCGTTTTTGGGCAAGTAAAAATAAAGTGCGTACGCCTTCTTGTCGGCTTACGCACTTCGTTGTTTTGTTTGTTATATCGAAACCCTCTATACGGTATGTCTTTTAAGGACTTAACCTATGTTGTTTTGATGATATTCGACGACGTCTTTCGTATTGTCGTCTAAATAATCTCGCAACTCGGCGGCTTTATTTATAACTTCCGAAAAAGATCTCTCGTTATCCTCTGCGGAAAAATCGCTGTATTCGTAGAACACGTCGCCAAGGATTGAATAACGCAGATAAGTCCTCACCGCAAAGCGGCGATTTAGGTTCGTCGGCTTTATGTTGACGAGAGAACAGGCGAAACCGTAATACCCGTCCGCTTCTGCAGTTTCCTCGTTGTATATCGTATTTGCCTGCATTAAAGTGTACTTATCTTCATCGCCAAGCCCATCAACGGTGAAGTCGGACGCATCGTTTAATATATCTTCGGTCGTTATCAATATCCCGTATTCGACGCCGTCGCCGCTGACGTTAGCGTTTATTTTGTCTACGTAAGCCTTGTTGATTCGCCCGAAAAAGCGTAGAGCGGCAGTCTCTGTAGTTACCTTAAAATATGCGCCGCTCTCTATTGATAGCGGGTTGTCCATATTAAAGAACGCGTCGTCAAGATAAACCGTCCCGCTCACCGCTTCCACGACTATCACGAGTTTTGCGCGTTCGTTATCGGCGCTGTCGTATTCGGTAGAACACTCTATCCAAGTTTTACTCTGCTCGGAGGAGAGAGTATACGTTGTCTCTGCATAAACCTTTGCGGCGTCAACTTCGCTCTCGGCGATTTGTACGGTTATTTTCGCGGAGCTTCCCGCGGTAGGGTACACCGCGACGCCGGCGCGATAGCCCACGCTTGTCGTCAGCCGAAGGCACCCGTCGCCGTATCCGCCGTCCTCGGGATTCGCCGAATATATTATGTTTTTCGTATTGTCGGTTACTTTGAGGCAGTAATCGTCCTCCGAGTAGTTTTCCTTTATTCCGCTGGGCACGGAGAATACGCTAACTCCGTTGTCTACTCCGCCCCAGCCGGAGAGAAAACCGAAGGGCGAAATTGTATTAAAATTTCCGTTAACAAGTCCGAACGAAGTGAACGTCTCCGTCGCCGAAACCGAGGCTTTGGGCAAGAGGGAAAAATCCGCACCTACAAAACAAAAGAGAACGATTAACCCCGCAAGTATCGTTGCTATCCTTTTAGTCACATGCACCCCCTAAAATTTATCCTCGAAAATGTTGTCGTATTTTTCGTCAATAGAGTATACGGTAGTCTCAATCGGACAACTGCAGCTAATAACGTCCGCTGCAGTGCAAGAAACAACTTCTATCGTCGGACTGTCATAACTCTTTTTCATCTTTAGAAACTATTGTAACGGCAGAGAAAACAACGCCTCTTTCGCCGCAATCCGCCCCTTTTGTTTATATGAAACATTTTAACACAAAGGTAACACATAGTAAAGTGTATCGACGTAAATTCTGTCGTTTCGCGATAAAGTTTTTTGGCGTCGAAACTTTAACATAAAGAAAATCTTGTCGCCGTCTTTTTTTATTTCCTTTGTCTCATATGTATTGTAATCCTACAACGGCGGGCGATATGCGCGCCGTTTTCCGTTGACAAACAAGAGAAATTAAAGTAAAATATAAAAGATGATAATCGTCGGTTTCGACCCGGGGCTTGCGACGCTCGGCTACGGGGTTATAAAAAAAGAAGAACGCAAAAAAGCGGAAATGATAGATTACGGCATAATTTCCACCCCCAAGGACGAGAACCTCGCCGTAAGACTTTGTATGCTCGAAAAGGGGATAAAGCAGGTGATAGAGACCTTCCGCCCCGACGAAATCGCCGTGGAAGAGCTGTTCTTTGCAAAGAACGTCAAGACGGGTATAGCCGTCGCCCACGCGAGGGGAGTGCTTCTTCTCACCGCGGATAAGGAGTGCGGGAGACTTTACGAATACACCCCGCTTCAGATAAAGCAGGCTCTCACGGGCTACGGCAGAGCGGATAAAAATCAGATACAGCAGATGGTTAAGACTTTTTTGAACTTAAAGTCAATTCCTCGTCCCGACGACGCGGCGGACGCCCTTGCCGTCGCGCTTTGCCACGCGCAGACGAATAAGCTCGGCGGTCTATTCAGTATTTAAGGGCTGTTTAAGAGAGACGGGTTTTTGTTTTCGCTTTTGAAGAAAAGAAAAATAGCCGTACACGATTAAAAAAGGAGCTATATATGATAGGTTATATAAAAGGGAGCGTGCTGTCTGTAAAAGAAGGCTCGGTGCTTCTCGTAAATAACGGAATCGGCTACGAAATAGCCTGTTCCGCAGAGGCTTATGCTCGCCTGACGCTCGGCGGAGAGGGGGAGCTTTTTACCTATATGGCGGTAAAAGAGGACGGAATTTCTCTTTACGGTTTCGCTTCGCCCGAAGAAAAGGATATGTTTTTAAAACTTATTTCGGTGTCCGGCGTAGGACCGAAGCTCGGCATAACCGTTCTTTCGGGAATGAACCTTAAAGAATTGACCTTAAAAATTATTTCCGCCGATATAAAAGGGCTTTCGGCGATAAAAGGGCTCGGTAAAAAGACGGCGGAGCGCATAGTTTTGGAGCTTCGTGAAAAGATAGGCAAGGTGGACGAAAGCACGGGCGAAATAATATTCGCCGCGGGCGCGGAAGAACCTGCCTCGGAAAAGGACGAGGAAGCGGAGGAAGCGACTGTCGCGCTCGTCGGGCTCGGCTTTACCAAAGCGGAAATTTCGGGCGCGCTGAAAGGGGCGCGCGCGGACGGGTGCACAACCGTCAAGGAATTTATCGCTTACGCCCTTAAAAGAATGAGATAGGTGTTATATGGAAGAAGAAAGACTCGTCACGAGTACCCGTTCGGAAACGGAATCGGAGGTGGAAAACGTTCTCCGCCCCAAGTCGATGGAAGGGTACGTCGGGCAGGAAAAGGTTAAGGATAACGTAGCTCTCGCGATTGCCGCCGCAAAGCTCCGCGGCGACGCGCTCGACCACGTTCTTTTGTACGGTCCTGCGGGGCTCGGCAAAACCACCCTCGCGCACATAATCGCCACAGAGCTCGGCACGCAGCTTAAAGTGACCAGCGGTCCCGCCATAGAACGCGCGGGGGATCTCGCGGCGATACTTACGAATCTTAACGAGCGCGACGTGCTGTTCATAGACGAAATTCACCGCTTAAACCACAACGTGGAAGAAATTTTATATCCCGCAATGGAGGACTTTACCCTCGATTTCATTATAGGCAAAGGACCTTCCGCCAAAAACGTGCAACTGCCGCTTCCGAAATTCACGCTCATCGGCGCGACTACCCGCGCGGGGATGCTTTCCTCGCCGCTACGCGATAGATTCGGCGTGATTTGCAGATTAGAAACATATTCTCCCGAGGAGCTTACGGAAATAGTTCTCCGCGCGGCAAAAATGCTCGGAACGGACATAGAAGAAAACGCGGCTGAAGAGGTTGCAAAGCGCAGTCGCGGCACGCCGCGTATAGCGAACAGACTTTTAAGAAGGGTACGCGACTACGCCGTGGTAAAAGGTCACGAAACGATAGAGCTTTCGGACGCGAAGGGCGCTCTTAAAATGCTCGAAATAGACGAGCTGGGGCTTGACGCGATAGACATAAAGCTTTTAACCTCTATGGCGGAAAAATTCAAAGGCGGACCGTGCGGACTCGATACCGTCGCGGCGACAATAAACGAGGACGCGGGGACTATCGAAGACGTTTACGAGCCGTACCTGCTTCAGCTCGGATTTATAGCGAGAACGCCGAGGGGCAGGGTGCTTTTATCCCGCGGGTACGAACACATAGGTAAAAAACCGCCGCAGAGCGCGGAACAATATTCTTTATTCGACATACAAAATGAAAACGAGTGATTTTGATTATTATTTACCCGAGGAGCTGATAGCGCAGACTCCCGCAGAGCCGAGGGATTCTTCGCGGCTACTCGTGTACGACAGAAAAACGAAGGAGACTTTTCACAGGCATTTTTACGACCTTCCCGAATTTCTGAAAGAAGGCGATTTGCTTGTCAGAAACAACACGAAAGTTCTGCCGGCAAGGCTGTTCGGCTATACCGAACACGGCGGCAAGGTGGAAATACTGCTTCTCAAACGCTATAACCTTACCGACTGGGAGGTTCTGGTAAAGCCGGGGAAAAAGGCAAAGCCCAAAGTGCGCCTCGTCATAAACGAAGAGCTTTCGGTGGAAATTTTGGAAAACGTGGAAGAGATAGGCGGCAGAAAGGTGCGGTTTAATTTCGACGGCGTGTTCGAGGATATAATTTCGCGCGTCGGCGAGATGCCGCTTCCGCCGTATATAACCGAAAAGCTTAAAGACGGCACGCGTTATCAGACGGTATACGCAAAGGAAAACGGTTCCGCCGCCGCGCCCACCGCGGGACTGCATTTTACAAACAGACTTTTGGACGAGCTTTCCGCAAAGGGCGTGGAGATAGCGGACGTTCTTCTGCACGTCGGGCTCGGTACGTTTCGCCCCGTCAAGGCGGAGGACGTGACCGAACACCACATGCATTCCGAATATTACGAAATAAGCGAAGAGGCGGCGGAAAAAATCAACCGCGCGAAACGCGAAGGGCGGCGGATAGTCGCCGTCGGCACGACCTGCGTGAGGACTTTGGAATCGGCTGCGGACGAGAACGGATTCGTTAAGCCCGTCAAGGCGAATACGAGTATTTTTATTTATCCGCCTTATAAATTCAAGTGCGTAGACGCGCTTATAACTAATTTCCACTTGCCAAAGTCAACGCTTTTAATGCTCGTGTCCGCATTTTCTTCCCGAGAAGAAATGCTTTCTCTTTACGAGATGGCGGTGAGGGAGAAGTACAGGTTCTTTTCTTTCGGGGACGCGATGCTCATTATAGGCAGGACGGACGAAGACAAAAAGAAACCCGAAGATACAGACGAAAATGCCTGATTTTCGGGCTTTTTTATGCCGTTTTTACGATTTTCGGCGTTCACCGCACGTTCGGTTCGGAATACAAAAATTTGTGCTCTGTGCCGTTTTTGAACAGGATCGAGACGACTTTTCCGTCCGAAATGACAATTTTTTTGATAACGGAATCGATTGCGGGTTTTCAGACAATGCTCGTTAAGATATTTAGCAGTTAAAAGAAGCGAATGTAGTTCTTCGTATTTATCGTAAATATGGCGGACGATAAACGCCTCTTTCTCGTTTGTAGAAAAAGTTTTCGTTATAGGCGGGTTTTTTATTTGCCAAAAAATCCCCCTACTTTATACGCATAATGATTGACATTATGCGTATAATAGAGTATAATGATATCGAAAATAAGGAACAAATAGGAGGCTTACTTATGAATACGGTAAAAATTAACGTTTGTACTGACGCTGCAACGAAAGCAGAAGTGGAGAAACTTTTGGCTGATATGGGGTTAACTATGACCGCTGCAATAAATATGTATCTTAAAAGGATATTGTTAGAGGGCGGGATTCCGTTTGATGTTACTACAAGAGTTCCCAATAGCGCCACGGTTGAAGCGATTAACGAAGGTAGGAGAATTGCAAGAGACAAATCCGTTCCTGCCTATAATTCCGTGGAAGAATTAAGGGCGGCAATGGGGTTATGATTTATCAATTAAAAAGAACTAAACGCTTCGATAAAGATGTTGCGCTGGCGCAAAAAAGAGGAAAGGACTTATCAAAACTGTTTTCGATTATCGAAAAACTTGCGAACGGCGAAGAACTTGAAGCAAAGTTTCGGGACCACGATCTGAGAGGTCTGTATGAGGGATGCCGAGAGTGCCATATAGAGCCGGATTGGTTGTTGGTATATGAAATTTTCGACGATTGTCTTGTGTTGGTTTTGAACAGAACAGGGACGCACTCGGATCTGTTTTAAGAATATTTAACTAAAGCCGCGTGGAGAAAAACGCTTTTCGTTCGGGGTGAGGTTTTTAAGGCTCGGACGACTATTTTTTCTTTTTCATACGCTCGTCTCGTTTTCGCTCGCGACGGGGAGTGAACCTTCTGCCGTAACGGCAGTAGTCCGCGCGTTTTCGTCGTCGCGGTTACCGTCGGAATTCCTGTTTCCGAAAAAGGCGAAGGAAGCCATAAAGGTGAGAAGGGAGGAAAACATAATCGCATAGTTATCGAGCTTTTTTTCCAATAAATATCCCGCTCCCGCGCCGACGGCGAAGATAACTACCACGGAGAGGTATAAGCCGAAACGCTTAAACGCCTCCTTATCTTTCTGCGCTACCGCCGTTACGAGCGCGCCCGACATGCGAACCATGTTGCCTATGCACATCGTGCTGGAAAAATCGTTGCCGTATATGCGGTCGAAAGCAAGCACCTGCATGGCGCAAGCGAAGGACACTATCGCGTTCGCGACTAAATTCCAATACACGTCGTCCTCCCCGTTCGGCATAAAGCCGACGAGAAACAATGCGAACGCCTCCGATAAAAGCACCACTTGTTTCCAATGCGTTTTTTTGTTTCGAAAGGCGAAAAACAGCGTCTTTGCAAGTATCGCTCCGAGTGCGAAAAAGGTAATCGGCACGAGGTATTTAAGAATACCGCGCACGTTGCCCTCCACGATGTTTACGCTCAAGAACACTATATTGCCCGTCTGCGCGTTTGCAAAAACGCCCCCGCGACAAAAATACGAGTAGGCGTCCTGAAGCCCCCCCGACAATATTATAAACACGAGCATCTTCATCGACTGTGAAATATCCGTTTTCGTTTTTTTCATAAAAACTTCCTTGACATGTCTTTCGGAATACAGTATAATCATTTTGTAATCATTTGTAAAATATATATTTACAATGCTTAACATATAATTTTAATATGGAGAAAGAACGTCTTGAATACGAATTTCGAGAATTACAAGACCTTCTATTTCGTTGCGAAATACCGCAACATTACGGCGGCGGCGGAGGTTCTTTTTTCCGAACAGCCGAACGTTACTCGCGCGATAAAAAATCTCGAGCGCGATTTAGGCTGCGTGCTGTTTACCCGCTCGAATAAAGGGGTGACGCTCACGCCCGAGGGCGAAACGTTATACAGACGCGTCGCCATCGCGTACGAGCAGATTGCCGCGGCTGAAGAAGAGCTTTCGCGATACAACGGCTTCGAGGAGGGGATTCTTCGCATCGGCGTTTCGGAAACCGCGCTTCACGAGATACTCCTTAAGGCTCTCGTAAAATATCACGCGACGTACCCGAAAATCAAGTTTAACCTCATAAACCTTACCAACGTTCAGGCGATAAGCGCGGTAAAAAATCAGGCGGTCGATTTCGTGCTTATATCTACGCCGTTCGATTTAGATAAGACGTTAAAGTCCGTCCCGATAAAAAGGTTTCAGGATATAGTGGTGTGCGGAGAAAGGTATAAATATCTTACGGGGGACAAGGTAAAGCTCGAGGAGCTTACGCGTCACTGTCTCGTCAGCCTCAACAAGACGAGTAAAACGTACGAGTATTATAGAGGAGTGTTCGGTCAATACGGACTTACGTTTTCTCCCGATATAGAGGTTTCGACTTCAAATCAGATTTTGCCTATCGTGCAGAACAATTTGGGAATAGGGTTTATTCCCGCCTCTTTTGCAGAAAAGGAGATAGCGAGCGGAGAGGTGTATAGGCTCGATACCGAGGAAGGTTTTGCTCCGCGCGAGATATGCCTGATTAAACGCGCGGACGCTTCTCTGTCCGTCGCGGCGAGAGAGTTTGAAAAACGCTTGAAAGAGCTATAGAAAAAGCCTTTTTAACGCTGACCGTCGTAGTCATAGTATAAGATGATTAAAGCCGTCGCGAGCGGAGTTTTGCCGCCCGCGACGGTTTTTTTCGTAACTTTTCGCCGTCAGAGAAAGGAAGAGTTGCACATTTTTTATTAAGGCAAAAAAGGAAAGGAACCGACGACGCACTTTTAACGCGTAAAAAAAATTAAAAAATATGCTTAAAAATAATTGACAAATTTTTTACTATTTTATATAATGTTACACGTTACGCGAGTTTAGATTTATTAAACTTTTTTCTTAAAATCTCTAAACCGCGAGCAAAAGGAAGAAAAACGTATGGTAATAGGCGAGAAAATCAAGAATTTAAGGCTGTCGTGCGAGCTTACGCAGGAGGAACTTGCGGACAGGTGCGAGCTGACCAAAGGGTATATTTCGCAGCTTGAAAACGACCTGACGAGTCCGTCTATTGCCACGCTTATCGACATTTTGTCCGCGCTCGGAACGAATCTTAAAGAGTTTTTTTCGGACGAAAGCGAAGAGGAAAAGATAGCGTTCGGCAAGAACGATTTTATAGAGAAAGTTACCGACGAGTATATTCTTAACTGGCTTGTTCCGAACGCGCAGAAAAACGCGATGGAGCCGGTGCATATCGAGCTTATGGCGAATTCTTCCACCGACGAGGATTTCCCGCACGAGGGAGAGGAGTTCGGGTACGTCTTATCGGGAGAAATACAGCTTATCTTGGGTAAGAGAAGGGTAAGGGTAAAAAAGGGCGAAAGCTTTTATTTTACCGCTAATCTCGTACATAAAATAGAAAACAAAAGGAACGAAAAAGCGGTCTTCATCTGGGTATCGTCCCCGCCGTCTTTTTAAGAAAAATATTTAAAAGAATACTTATGAAAAAGGAGAGTCTATAATGTCAAACGTAAAGGAAGAGAAAATCATCGAGCTCGTCGGTTTGACGCGTACTTTCGAGGACGGCGTCGTTGCGGTCGATAATATAGATTTATACGTCAGAAAGGGCGAATTCGTCACCTTTTTGGGACCGTCGGGTTGCGGCAAGACGACGACGTTGAGAATGATCGCCGGTTTCGATAAACCCACGAGCGGCAAAATTTTGCTTAACGGTCGGGATATAAGCGATCTTCCGCCGAACAAACGCCCGATAAACACCGTTTTCCAGCGTTACGCGCTTTTTCCGCATCTTAACGTAAAAGACAACGTAGCGTTCGGACTTAAACTTAAAAAATACAAGACCGTTTACGAGGACGAAAACGGCAAAAGATACGAAAAAACCGAAAAGCTCGACCGTAAGACCATTTCCGAAAAAGTCGAAAAGGCGCTTAAAATGGTTGACCTCGAAGGTTTTGAAAAGCGCAGTATATCCACTCTTTCGGGCGGTCAGCAGCAAAGGGTGGCGATAGCCCGCGCGCTCGTCAACGAACCCGAAATTCTTCTTCTCGACGAACCGCTCGGCGCGCTCGACCTTAAAATGAGAAAGGACATGCAGCTCGAGCTTAAGGAAATGCACGATAAGCTCGGCATAACCTTTATATACGTCACGCACGATCAGGAAGAAGCGCTTACCATGAGCGACACTATAGTCATAATGAAGGACGGCGTTATTCAGCAGATAGGTAAGCCGACCGATATATACAACGAGCCGAAGAACGCTTTCGTCGCGGACTTTATCGGCGACAGCAATATTTTTAGCGGAACGATGACAGGTGCGAAAAAAGTGCGCTTTATCGGGCACGTTTTCGATTGCGTGGACGATTTTGCGAGGAACGAAAAGGTGGACGTCGTGGTTCGCCCCGAGGACGTGTTCCTTATGGACGAAGACAAAGGGCAGGTCAAAGGCGTTATCGCAAGCTCGATTTTCAAGGGCGTGCATTACGAAATGGTTATGCAGGTCGGAAAAAGCGAAGTCGTCATTCAGGACACCGTAGAGAGAAAAGTCGGCGAAAAGGCGAGTATATTCATAAAGCCCGACGATATTCACATAATGGCGAAGGAATTTACGGTAAACCGTTACGACGGGTATATCACGAAGAAGAACACCGTTTGCTTCGGCGACGGCGAATTCGAGTGCGACGTAACGACGCTTTACCCGAATTCGCATCTTGACGAGGAGGGATATTTAATCACCGCCGAGGGCGAAAAAATAGACCTTACCGACGCGGACGTAAGCGTGGAAGTAGGCTTAAAGGATATAGAAATTTCCGACGACGCCGAAAAGGGCGGCGCAATAGGCAACATCGTTTCTATAATTTATAAGGGCGACCATTATCAGCTTATCGTACGCACGGACGAGAACGAGGAGGATTTCGTTTTCGATACCGAGGACGCGTGGAACGAAAACGACAGGGTGTCCGTTATCATTCCGAAAGACAAGATACGGCTTTCGTTAAAGCCCGCAAAGACAGGAGAGTAGAAAATGAAAGAGCTTCGCGCTTTGGAAAAAACCGAAATCAAAGATTTTTCCCATAAAACGAAAGGCGTTTTCTTCTCGAGAAAACAGCTTTGTATTCCGTACGGATTGTTTTTGGCTTTGTTTGTGGTACTTCCTCTTCTCGTAGTGGTGTACTATGCGTTTACCGACGGTAGCGGTGCGTTTTCGCTTGCGAATTTCGCCGATTTTTTTACGAACAGGACGAAGATAAGCACGCTTTTAATAAGCGTCCTCGTAGGGCTTGCGGTTACGGCTATATGCATCGTTATCGCCTATCCCGCGGCATATATTCTCTCGAAAATGAGCGGTAAAACGGCGGCGATACTTCTTTTATTATTCATAACGCCGATGTGGATAAACTTCGTTTTGCGAGCTATGGCGATGAAAGAAATTCTCACCCTCCTAAACGTTCCGCTCGGCAGCTTTGCGAATATCGTAGGGCTTGTATACGACTTTTTGCCTTTTATGATAATGCCTGTTTATTCGACGCTTATCAAAATGGATAAAAGCCTTGAAGAAGCCGCGGCGGATCTCGGCGCAAGCAAAGCGAGGGTGTTTACGAAAGTAACGCTTCCGCTCTCGATGGGCGGCATCATAAGCGGCGCGATGATGGTTTTTCTGCCGGTCATGAGCTGCTACGTCGTTACCGATACGTTTAGCGGAAGCTCGGGCTTTACCGTCATAGGCAAGCTTATCGCTTGGAGCTTTTTGGGCGAGGGCGGCACGCTCAGCGACGTAAACGGCGGAGCGACTATCTCTTTGGTGTTACTTATAATAATGTTCGTTACGATGTTTTTCACGGGCGGATTTAAGCGAGAAGAGAGCGCAAGGGGGACGAACTTATAATGAGAAAGTTTTTTTCGCGCGGTTACGTGTTTTTAGTCCTCGCGTTTATCTATATTCCTATACTCGTCCTCGTGGCGTACAGCTTTTCGAGCGCAAAAACTATCGGAATGTTCGGTAATTTTTCCTTCCGTTGGTACGAAAAACTCGGAGAAATAAAAGACGTCGTCATAAATACGGTAATTCTTGCGTTCGTTTCCGCGACGATTGCCACGATTTTAGGCACGCTCGGCGCGATAGGAATGTTTTATAATAAAAAGAGACTGGGAAAAGCGATAAAAGGCGCTTCGCAGATACCCGTGGTTAATTCGGAAATAGTCACGGCATGCGCGCTCGTAATGGTGCTTCTTCTTTTCGGACTTCCGCACAGGTCTTACGTAGTGCTTTATATAGGTCATATAATATTATCCGCGCCGTTCGTAGTGCTGTCGGTGACGCCTAAATTAAAGCAGATGGATCCGAGCCTATACGAAGCCGCGTTGGATCTCGGCGCAACGCCGTCGCAGGCGTTATTCAAGGCGGTTCTGCCCGAAATTTTACCCGGGATATTCACGGGCTTTTTGCTCGCGGTAACGCTTTCTCTCGACGATTATATCGTCACGGCAACGCTTGCGCCGCTCGGCTTCGACACGATAAGCACGGCGGTGTATAAGTCGATTGCGCTCACCACCGAAAAGGCGAGCGAGAAAATTCCCATTTACCGCGCGCTTACCACGATTATTTTCGTTATCACTCTCGTGGTAGTTATAGTGATAAATTTCAACGCTTCGAGAAAGGCAAAAGGAGGGGCGGCGAATGTTAAGAAGTAAAAGAATATCGCGCTTTTTCGCGTGTTTGCTATCGGCGTTCGTCCTCTTTCCGGCGTTTACCGCGCTTTCTGCGGATAAGAGCGGAAGGGCGGTTTACGCCGCAGATAATGCCATAACCGTGTTCAGCGTGGAGGATTATATAGACGAAAGCATTTTAGAGAGCTTCGAGGAAGAGACGGGTATCGGAGTGAATTATCTGACGTTCGCGACGAACGAGGAGATGTATAACGAGCTGCTTAAAGATAAAAAAGCGGTAGACCTCATTTGCCCTTCCGAATATATGATTATGAAAATGCGCGACGAAGGACTGCTTAAAAAGTTTGTCACGCCCGAGAATTTTAAGAAATACGGCTCGGATTATATTAAGACGAAATTTAAGGAAGCTCCGCTTGAAATAATGGACGAGGACGAAGAAGAGACGTACGCCGTCGGTTATATGTGGGGAACGATAGGGCTTATCTATAATATGGACAACGGCGTAACGGCGGAGGACCTTAAAAGCTGGAGCGCGATTTGGCAAAACTTCACCGGCAGAGTAACCGTCAAAGACAGCATAAGAGACACCTATTTTATCGCCCTTGCAGAGGTTTATAAGGACGAACTGCTCTCTCTTAAAAATGACCTTAAGGCAGGTAAAATAGACGACGAACGATACAACGAAAAGATTACCGAAATTTTCAATCGTACGGACGAAAAGACGGTAAACGACGTCCGCGAATCTATATTGAATTTAAAAAGCAATTTATACGGTTTCGAGGTAGACGCGGGCAAAAGCGAGATTCTCACGGGTAAAATCGACGTCAACGTCGCGTGGAGCGGAGACGCGGTTTATTCGATAAGCCAAGGACTTTACGACGAAGAATCGGGCGAGCTTCTCCCCGAAAACAAGAGAGTAAAGCTCGGCTACGCAGTCCCCGAGGAGGGTTCTAACGTGTGGTTCGACGGCTACGTTATGACGGCGGACGCGGACGAGGAAAGCTCGCTTTTGTTTCTCGATTATATCTGTTCGCCCGAGATAGCGACGAAAAACATGAGCTATACGGGTTATACGAGCTGTATTGTCGGCGACGAGGTTTTCGAGTACGTTAAAGATACTTATAACGACGACGATGACTACGAGAAGTCGGTGGACTTAAAATACATTTTCGATCCCGAAAACAAAAGCGGCAAGGATGAGAACTATTACGTTATAAACGTATCCTCCGAAGCGTATCAGATGTTCACGGCGCAGTATCCCGAAGAGGACGTTCTCACACGCTGTGCGATTATGAAAAACTTTAGCGGAGAGGAGCTTTTAAGAATAAACGAGATGTGGAAGGAGATAAAACTCATCACCTTCCCCGTCGGGACGATTATAGCGATTCTCGCGGCGTTTGCCGTTTGTATCGCGCTTATTGTCCTTTTCGTCAATAGAGAAAAGATATTCGCGCGGGTAGACGAACGAGCGGAAAAATCCGCAAAAAAGAAGGATAAGGTCGTTTCGAGGACGGCGATTAAGTAAAAAAGACGGCGATCAAGTAAAAAAGGAATAAAAGAAAACGCTCTTTTCAAGTGTGTAAAGCCACATCGAAGGAGCGTTTTTTTCGTTCAGAAATCCCAGTGCGGAATATATTCCGTGCTTGCGCTTTCGCGTTTTTGGTAGTACATTTTTTCGATGCCGACGGAAAGCGCGTAATCGATGACTCTCTCGTATTCGCGGGCGGTGACTTTCCTTTGCAATTCGGGAAAGTCTTTCACGTCCCCGAAAGGGGTATATTGACTCATTACGTTTATATACGCCTTATCTTTAATTTCCGAAAAATTATCGAGAACCTTGCAGCTGTCCGCAACGCATTGCGGAAGAACGAGATGCCTGACTATCGTTCCGCTTTTCATCATGCCGTCCTCTCCGAAAGAAAGCGGTTTTTCCGCCATAAGCTTTATCGCGGAGAAAGCCCTTTCAAAATAATCGCTTATCCCCGTATACCGTTTTGAAAGGGTAGGGGAGAAGAATTTAAGGTCGGGCAAAAAAATATCGACGAAAGGGAACAGCTCTTCTATAACGTCCGTCCGCTCGTAGCCGTGCGTGTTATATACGACGGGTATTTTCGGGCGATAAAGCTTTAACGCTTCTATTATCTTATCCGAAAACTGCGTGGGGCTTACGAAATTTATATTATGCGCGCCGCGGTTTTCAAGTTTTCGGATAATGTCCGCAAGCTCTTCTACCGAAATGGCTTTGCCGCGTAAATTCCTCGAAAGCTCGTAGTTTTGGCAGAACGCGCATTTAAGCGAGCATCCGCAAAAGAATATAGTTCCGCTGCCGTTTTTGCCCGAAATAACAGGCTCTTCGTAAAAATGCAAGCCGTAACGCGCGATGCGCATCGTGCTTTTTACGCCGCACCTGCCGAGGCTTTGCGCCCTGTCAACGCCGCAAAGCACGGGGCAAAGCTCGCATTTCTTCTCGCCGTCGCCTGCCTTTGCACCGCCGACGTCTACGCTCGCGCCGCACACCTCGCTCATTCGAGTTCGAACGCCCCCGTATAAAGCTGATAATACTTGCCGCCTTTTGCGATAAGCTCGCCGTGCGAGCCGCGTTCGATAATCCTGCCGTGTTCCAGAACCATAATGACGTCCGAATTCTGAACGGTAGAAAGTCTGTGCGCTATAACGAACACCGTCCTGCCATCCATAAGTCTATCCGTGCCTTTCTGCACGAGCGCTTCGGTACGGGTATCGATGGAAGAAGTCGCTTCGTCCATTATCATGACGGGCGCGTCCTTAACGGCGGCTCTCGCAATGGAGAGAAGTTGTCTCTGCCCTTGAGAAAGGTTTGCTCCGTCCGCCGTCAGCATTGTGTTGTAGCCGTCGGGGAGACGGGTTATAAAGTCGTCCGCATACGCGAGTTTTGCGGCGGCTATACATTCCTCGTCGGTGGCGTTAAGCCTGCCGTATCTGATGTTTTCCATAACCGTACCCGTAAAGAGGTTGGTGTCCTGCAAAACTATACCGAGCGAGCGGCGTAGGTCGGCTTTCTTTATCTTGTTTATGTTTATTCCGTCGTAGCGAATTTTGCCGTCCGCTATGTCGTAGAACCTGTTTATGAGGTTGGTGATAGTCGTTTTGCCCGCGCCCGTCGCGCCGACGAACGCCACCTTCTGACCGGGGTGCGCGTAAAGCGAAACGTCGTGAAGAACGATTTTTTCGGGAACGTAACCGAAGTCCACGTCGAACATCTGAATATCGCCCTTAAGTTCTGTGTAGGTGATGGTGCCGTCCGCTTTGTGCGGGTGCTTCCACGCCCAGTGTCCCGTGCGTTCCTCGCATTCGTGAATTGTCCCGTCCTCGTCTATTCTGCAACGAACGAGCGTAACGTAGCCGTCGTCCGTCTCGGGCTGTTCGTCCATAAGGGCGAATACCCTCGAAGCTCCCGCAAGTCCCATAACGAACGAGTTGAGCTGTTGCGAGGTCTGCGAAACCTGATTGGCGAACTGCTTGCTTATGGGAAGGAATGTCATTATAATGACGACGAAATCGGCGGTATTTATTTCTTTAAGCCCCGTTATGGTGAGATTCGGTACGCCCGAAACGGTGAGAATTCCACCGACGAACGCCACGAGAACGTACAATAAATTCCCGAGGTTACCTATAATAGGCATAAGGACGTTTGCATAAGAGTGCGCCTTGTGCGCGTCGTCGAAGAGCTTGTCGTTCTTCTCGTCGAAGCCCGCCTTTGATTCTTTTTCGTGACAAAAGACCTTTATTACCTTCTGCCCGTTCATCATTTCCTGAACGTAGCCCTCTTCTTCGCCTATAGACTGTTGTTGGCGCATAAAGTATTTCGCGCTTTTTCCGCCGATAGACTTCGTCACGAGGAACATAAGGAATATCCCGAAAAAGATGACGAGAGAAAGCCATATGCTGTAGCCGAGCATAAGCACGAGCAGGGTGACGATGGAAATCGCCGACGACAAAAGATTGGGGACGGACTGCGAAACGAGCTGGCGGAGGGCGTCCGTGTCGTTCGTGTAAACGCTCATTACGTCGCCTGTCTTATGCGTGTCGAAAAAGCGTATGGGGTAGGACTGCATTCTGTCGAAAAGCGAAGTCCTTACCTGATGCAAAAAGGTCTGCGTGAGTATCGCCATAAGCCGCGTGTATAAAAACGAAGCGATAATTCCCGCGCCGTACACGCACGCCATTATTATAAAGATTTCAAGGAGCTTCGGAAAAACCGCGTTCCACGCGCCCGCGCCGCCTTTATCGGAGACGAGCCCCAAGCCCTCGCCGCAAGTTTCGAGTACCGCTTTTAAGAATTTCGACGACATAACGCTCGTAACCGCGCTGACCGCAAGGCATACGAGTATAATGGCGACGAGCTTTTTGTTGCTTTTAAGAAGCATTGAAAGAAGGCGTTTGAAAGTGCCTTTATTCGCGCTTTTCGGAGCGCCCGAAAGGGCTATCGCGCCGCCCCGCGCGTTAGGTCTTTGCATTCTCGGCATAACTATTTCGCCTCCTTGTTCTGAGAGTAGTAGAGTTCCTGATAAATTTCGTTTGAGGACAGGAGCTCCTCGTGAGTGCCGCACGCGATAATTATCCCGCCGTCCATAATGAGAATTTTATCCGCCTCCTGCACCGACGAGATTCTCTGCGCTATGACGATTTTAGTCGTTTCGGGTATATATTTTTTAAGCGAAGCTCTGATCAGCGCGTCCGTCTTGGTATCGACTGCGGAAGTCGAATCGTCGAGGATAAGAATTTTAGGTTTTTTGAGAAGCGCGCGCGCTATGCAAAGCCGCTGTTTTTGTCCGCCGGAAACGTTTACGCCGCCCTGCTCTATATAGCTGTCGTAGCCTTGAGGGAAGCTCGTTACGAATTCGTCCGCCTGCGCTAATTTGCACGCGGCGACGATCTCCTCGTCTGTGGCGTTTTCGTTACCCCAGCGCATATTTTCCTTAATCGTCCCCGAAAAAAGCACGTTCTTTTGAAGCACCATGGCAACAGAATTACGCAGCGTCTCGAGGTCGTAGTTCTTGACGTTGATGCCCGCGACTTCCACTTCGCCCTCCGAAACGTCGTACAGGCGGGGGATAAGCTGGACGAGCGAAGTCTTGCTCGAACCCGTCGAGCCGATAATTCCGACCGTCTCGCCGCTTTTTATATCGAGGTTTATATCGGACAGCGCGAATTTTTCCGCTTTTTCCGAATATTTGAAGCTCACGTTCTTAAAGGAAACGCTGCCGTCTTTAACCTCGGTAAACGCGTTTTCGGGCGAAACGATAGAGCTTTCTTCGCGTAACACCTCGGTAATACGTTGCGCCGAGGCGTAGGACATCAAAACCATAACCATTATCATGGAAACCAGCATAAGGCTCATGAGAATCTGGAAGGAATAGGTCATAAAACTCTGAAGCTCGGTAAGCTGCAAAAGCGACTGATTTGAGCTGACGATAAGGTAAGAGCCGACTATATATATCGCGATTATTCCGAAGTATACGCAAAAATTCATAAGCGGCGTATTGAGCGCGACGAGCTTTTCCGCCTTTACGAAATCCTCTTTGACGCTCGACGAAGCCTTACCGAATTTTTTCTTTTCAAAGTCTTCTCTGACGTACGACTTAACTACTCGCATACCGCGCACGTTTTCTTCCACCGATTCGTTCATCGCGTCGTATTTTCTGAAAATGCGGTTAAAAAACGGCACGGCTTTTACCATAATGAGAATAAGTCCCGCGGCGAGGATGGGTGAAGTGCAGAGGAAAATGAGAGCCATCCGGTAGTTTATCGAAAACGCCATAACCATGGCGAAAACGAGCATAAAGGGCGCGCGCACCGCCGTCCTTATAATCATCATATAGCTCATTTCCACGTTGGTGACGTCGGTCGTAAGTCTCGTTACTAAACTCGACGTAGAGAATTTGTCTATGTTAGAAAAGGAGAAATCCTGAATTTTCCCGTACATATCCTTTCTGAGGTTTTTGGCAAAACCGCTCGAGGCTTTCGAGCAGAATGTACCGGAAAGCACCCCGCAAAGGAGTGATAAAAAGGCAAGCCCCACGAGGATAAGACCGAAGTCCACGATGATAAGTACGAGACTGGGATTTTCGCTCCCGCCCGTCAGGAAATCCACTATTTTCGGTATCAACGGATTCGGGGACGCGTTCTGCCCCGTAACGTATTCTATCGTGCTTAATAAAAGAGTCATAAGCCACGGAATAAGACACTCGAAAATAACCTCTAACATAACGAAAAGCGGTGCTAAAACAGAGGGCTTTTTATATTCTCTTACGGACTTACCGAGCGTTTTTAAGATCGTGCCGAGCCCGAATTTGTTTTCTTCGCGCCTAACGGTTTTTTCCATAAATTTTCTCCTTTTTTAACGATAAATTCATTCAGATAAACAATACTAATTTACGCCCCGAAACTTGAATGAAACTTGAAAATTTTTAAGGCTAAAAAATTTTTTCAAAACGATATACGCGCGTGTTACGCGTGCGCGTTACGGTTTTTTAGGATATATTGTAACGCAATAAAATTTAGTTGTCAACGATTTAAACGCCATAATTTCATTGACATAAAACGGTATAAATGATAAAATAAATCAGTATTGTTATAAAACGAAAAACGAAGGACTAAAATGAAGCATTTTTTTACCAGCGAAAGCGTAACCTCGGGGCATCCCGATAAGGTCTGCGATCAGGTGGCAGACGCGATACTCGACGAATATCTTAAAGGGGATCCCGAATCCCGCGTCGCTTGCGAGGCTTGCGCTTCTACCGACTATATGATGATTTTCGGGGAAATTACTTCCAAGGCAAAGGTAGACGTAAAGGACGTCGCGAAAAGGGTGATAGCGGAAATAGGTTATGACGAAAAAGGGCTCGGTTTTTCGGCGGAAGACGTGGAGATAGCCGTAAAACTCAACCGCCAAAGTCCCGACATCGCTCTCGGCGTGGATAATTCCGCAGAAAGCGTTTCGGGCGACGATTACGACAAAATCGGCGCGGGAGATCAGGGGCTTATGTTCGGGTATGCGTGCAGGGAAACGGAGGAGCTTATGCCCCTTCCGATAATTCTCTCTCATAAAATGTGCAAAAAGCTCGAAGAGGTGAGAAAGGACGGCACGCTTTCTTATCTTCGTCCGGACGGGAAAGGACAGATAACGGTAGAATACGACGGCAAAACGGCAAAAAGGATAGAGGCGGTCGTGCTTTCCTCTCAACACGACGACGACGTTTCGACAGAAGATTTGAGAAAAGACCTTAAAAAATTCGTCATCGACGAGGTGCTGCCCGAAAATCTCGTAGACGAAAACACAAAATACTATATAAATCCCACGGGGCGTTTCGAGATAGGCGGTCCTGCGGGGGATTCGGGGCTTACGGGTAGGAAGATTATAGTCGATACCTACGGCGGCAGATGTCCGCACGGCGGCGGCTCGTTCTCCGGAAAAGACGCGACGAAGGTAGACAGAAGCGCGACGTATATGGCGCGTTATATCGCCAAAAACGTCGTGGCGGCAGGACTTGCGGACGAATGCCAGATTCAGCTCGCGTACGCCATCGGCAGAGCGCGCCCCGTATCCGTTCTCGTAAAGACATTCGGCACGGGCAAGGTATCCGAAGAGGCTTTGGCGGATATAATAGTCAATGAGTTCGACCTTCGTCCCGCGGCGATTATAGACGTTTTGGAGCTTAAAAAACCCGTGTTCGGCAAGACCGCGTCTTACGGGCATTTCGGAAGAGAAGGCTTTGCTTGGGAAAAAACGGACGCGGCGGAACGGCTTAAAAAATATTTGTAAGCGATGGGCTTTTTCTCGCGCGTCGGCGCGTTCATAGAAAGGTATTTCTATAATACCAAGTGGCGTTGTCTATCCTGCGGAAAGGAAATTTTCGACGAAACCTCGTATTTTTGCGACGATTGCAAGGAAAAATTGCCGCTCGTTGACGGCGCGATTTGCGCACACTGCGGAAGAGAGACGGCTATACCTACTGAGTATTGCGATACCTGCAGAGGGAAGCTTACCGCCATAGACAAGGGGCGGAGCGCGTTTTGCTACGAAGATCCCGTTCGCAAGCTCGTAAGGCGAGCGAAGTACGACGGGGATAAGTACATTTTGGCGGCTTTTGCGGAATATCTTTCCTCGGTATATTTCAAGAATTATCTTACCGCAGACGTAATAGTTTACGTCCCGATGATAAAAAAGACGGAGAGAAAGCGCGGGTACAATCACGGGAAAATCCTCGCGGAAACGACCGCGAAAACAGTCGGCGTTCCCGTGGCGCATTGTCTTGTAAAAACGAAAGAGACGAAGAGTCAGGCGAGGCTCGGCGGAGACGAAAGGAAGAAAAATCTTATCGGCGCGTTTAAGGTGACAAATAGGCGCGCGGTAAAGGGTAAGACCGTGATGATAATAGACGACGTTACGACGACGGGGGCGACGGGAGAAGCCGTTGCCGAGACGCTGAAAAAAGCGGGGGCGCGTTCGGTAATTTTACTGACGGTAGCCGCCGTGTCGTTTTTGAAAAATAAGAAAACCGTAAAAAATAAGGAGTAGAAAATGGGACTATTTCGTTATATTCTCGGCGGGGAAAGCAGAAGAAATCTCCGCAAGCTCGACAGACTTTCGGACGAAGTTTTGGCAAAAGAACCGATTTATTCGGCAATGACGGACGAAGAGCTTCGTAAGCAGACGGAAGTCTTTAAGGACCGTCTTAAAAACGGCGAAACGCTCGACGATATTTTGGTAGACGCGTTCGCCGCGGTAAGAGAAGCCGCGTTCCGCGTTCTCGGAATGAAACACTACAAGGTACAGATAATCGGCGGTATCTGTCTGCATCAGGGCAGAGTCGCGGAAATGAAAACGGGCGAAGGCAAGACGCTCGTCGCAACCCTACCCGCGTATCTTAACGCGCTTTCGGGCGAGGGCGTTCATATCGTCACCGTAAACGATTACCTCGCTTCCCGCGACGCAGAGTGGATGGGTAAGGTTTATAAGTTTATGGGGCTTACCGTCGGCGTAGCGGTGTCGGGAATGGAAGACGAGGACAAGAAAGCCGCTTATGCCTGCGACATTACCTACGGTACTAACAACGAGATGGGCTTCGATTACCTCCGCGACAACCTCAAAAGTCGTTTGGAGCAGATGGTTCAAAGGAAGCTCAACTTCGCCATCGTGGACGAGGTTGACTCCATTTTAATCGACGAAGCGAGGACGCCGCTTATAATATCCGGCAAAGGTCAGGAGTCGAGCGAGAAGTATACGACGGCAAACAAGTTTGTAAAAACGCTCGTCCTCGACAAGGACTTTACCATAGACGTAAAAGAAAAGACGGTGCAAATAACCGAATCGGGCGCGAACAAAGCCGAACAGTTCTTCGGTCTCGCAAGCTTTTCGGACATAGAAAACGCTTCGCTTTCTCATCACATTCAGCAGGCATTAAAAGCGAATTATATCTTTAAGCGCGACAACGACTACGTCGTTTCGGACGGCGAAGTCATCATCGTAGACGAATTTACCGGTCGTCTTATGATAGGCAGAAGATATTCGGACGGCTTGCATCAGGCGATAGAGGCAAAAGAGGGCGTTAAGATTCGCAACGAGAACAAGACCTACGCCACCATAACCTTCCAGAATTACTTCAGACTTTACAAAAAGCTTTCGGGTATGACGGGTACCGCAAAGTCCGAGGAAGAAGAATTCCGCGCGATTTACGGACTCGACGTTTTGGAAATTCCCACGAATAAGCCGGTCGCGAGAAAGGACGCGCCCGATATTATCTATAAGACGGTCAACGGCAAAAACCACGCGATTATAGAGGAAATCGCCGCCCGTCACGAAAAAGGACAGCCCGTCCTCGTCGGTACGGTTACCGTCGAAAAATCCGAAGAAATCAGCAAGCTCCTCATTAAAAAGGGCATTAAGCATAACGTTCTCAACGCCAAAAATCACGCGCGCGAGGCGGATATAGTCGCGCAGGCAGGGCGTTACGGCGCGGTAACCATAGCAACGAACATGGCGGGGCGCGGAACGGATATTCTGCTCGGCGGCAATCCCGAGTTTATGGCGAAGAGAAAGCTCCGCGAAGAGGGAATTCCCGAAGAAACTATCGACCTCGCTACGTCGTTCATTGCGGAAATTCCCGACGACGTTAAGGAAGTAAGGAGCCGTTACCGCGAAATTTACGAAAAGCTCAAAGAGCAAACCGACGCCGAAAAAATCAAGGTAGTAGCGGCGGGCGGACTACACATTCTCGGTACCGAACGCCACGAATCGCGCCGTATAGACAATCAGCTCCGCGGCAGAAGCGGTCGTCAGGGCGACCCTGGGTCTTCGGTGTTCTTCATTTCGCTCGAGGACGATTTGGCAAAACGTTTCGGCGGCGATAGAATGATGCGTATTTACGAGATGTTTAAGATAGACGAAAATCAGCCGATGCAGTCCAAAATGCTTTCAAGGTCTATCGAAAACGCACAGCGCGCAATCGAGGGCAGAAACTTCGGCATAAGAAAGCACGTTTTGGAGTACGACGACGTTATGAACAAACAGCGCGAGGTTATGTACGCCGAGCGCATGAAAGTCATTAAGGACGAAAACGTCCACGAGGATATATTAAAACTCATACCCGACTTCGTGCGTTACACGGTCGGCACCGTCGTCAACAACGAGAACAAGCCCGAGACTTGGGATTTAGAAGCTTTAAACAACGCTATCGAAATGAAGCTCCTTCCCAAGGACAGCAACTTTATAACCAAAGAAAAAGCGGAGAATTGGGACTTCGAATACCTTATAGAAAAGCTCACCGAAGAGACGATAAACGTTTACGAAGCGAAGATAGAGCGGTATAAAGAGGAGGGGGTTAACTTCGCCGAAATCGAGCGTATAGTTCTACTTAAAAACATAGACAACAAATGGATAGACCATATCGACGCCATGGATCAGCTCCGCAAGGGCATATCCCTTCGCGGTTACGGCAACGTCGATCCCGTTCTCGAATACAAGAAAGAGGGCTATGAAATGTTCGAGGACCTGACCGCGTCCATTCAGGACGATACAATTACTCTGCTTTTAAAGGCGGAGCTTCGCAGGGTGCCGCAAGAGCAAAGAGAAGCCCCAAAGGACTTGTCTACGAATCAGGAGAGCGCGGCTCCCGTCGTTCGCAAGGCGAAGCAAAATATCGGCAGGAACGACCCCTGTCCTTGCGGTAGCGGCAAAAAATATAAAAACTGCTGCGGCGCGAATAAATAAGCTTGGCGGTTTAACGAAAAGCTCTTAAATAAAAACGCAAAAGTCGAGGACGGTATATGATAAAAACCGAAGAATACAGGCAGAGGATAAAAGATCTCCGTTTAATTTTAACAGAGGCAGGGCACTCTCTTTGACGTCGAAAAGTTAAGGACGGAATTAAAAGAGAAGACGGAGCTGTCCGAAAAGCCCGAAATATTTCTGGATTTAGCCAAATCGCAACAGATTTCAAAGGAAATAGCCGCGCTTTCAAACAAGGTGTCGGCGTTCGATAAAGCGGAGAGAACGGTTGACGACGCAGAGGGTATCGTAGAACTTGCCGAGGAAGAAAACGACGAAACAGTTTTAGACGAACTTGACGGCGAGCTTTCCGAGGTCGAGAATACGGTTGAGGAAATGCGCCTTGCCGCGCTCCTTCGCGGTAAATACGATAAGCTTAACGCAATACTCACGCTGCACGCCGGCGCGGGCGGAACGGAAGCCTGCGACTGGACGGAAATGCTTTATCGTATGTACATTTGTTACGCGGAAAAGCACGGTTATACCATTACCGAGCTCGACAGATTAGACGGCGACGAAGCGGGTATAAAGAGCGTTTCGTTTAAGGTTGAGGGAGATTCCGCGTACGGGTATCTGAAAGCGGAAAAGGGCGTGCATAGGCTCGTGCGCATTTCTCCGTTCGACGCCAATAAACGCCGTCACACGTCGTTCGCTTCGCTCGAAGTTATGCCGGAAATCGTAGACGACGAGGAAATAAAGGTAAACCCCGACGAACTTCGCATAGATACGTTCAGGAGCAGCGGCGCGGGCGGACAGCATATAAACAAAACCGATTCGGCGATAAGAATAACGCATCTGCCCACGGGAATAGTCGTTTCTTGTCAGAACGAAAGAAGTCAGACGCAAAACCGCGAAATGGCGATGAGAATGCTCATAAGTAAGCTCACCGAACGCCGAGAAGCGGAGCGGATGGAGCGGGATCAGGATATAAAAGGCGAGATAAAAAAGATTGAATGGGGAAGTCAGATACGGAGCTACGTTTTCTGCCCGTATACGCTTGTAAAGGATCACAGAACGGGTTACGAAACGGGCGACGTGCAAGCCGTTATGAACGGTGACATTCAAGGTTTTATCAACGACTATCTTAAAAAATCACAATGACGTATTCGGAAAAGATAAGAAATTTTACCGTAAAGGAAAGGCCGCTTATTCTCGGGATAGAAACGTCTTGCGACGAAACGGCGGTTTCCCTCGTAGATAACGGACGGGAAGTGCTTGCTGACGAGATAATCAGCTCGGCGACGGCGCACGCGGTTTACGGCGGCGTAGTGCCGGAAATCGCCTCGCGCGCGCACACTACGGCGATATTAACGGCAACCGAGCGCGCGCTCGAAAAGGCGGGAAAAACGCTCGCCGATATAGACGCGGTCGCGGTAACTTACGGCGCGGGGCTTCTGGGGGCGCTTCTCGTAGGCGTTTCGTTTGCAAAAGCGCTTGCGTTTTCGCTCGGTATTCCGCTCGTACCCGTCAGTCATATCAGGGGACATGTCGCGGCGGCGTATATCGCTGATAAAACGCTTGAACCGCCTTTTATGAACATTCTCGCAAGCGGCGGTCATACCGCGCTTATAGCGGTCGAAAGCTATTCGGAAATGAAAGTCCTCGGCAGTTCTATAGACGACGCGGCTGGAGAAGCGTTCGACAAGGTCGCGAGAGTTCTCGGCTTGTCATACCCGGGAGGACCGTCGGTTGAAAAGCTTGCGAGGGAAGGGCAAAATACGGTAAAGCTTCCCAAAATGCTTTCTCATTACGAGGGCGGGGAGTACGATTTTTCGTATAGCGGACTAAAAACCGCGGTTATAAATTACGTCCACACCGCCGAGCAAAAGGGCGAAGCGTGGAAAAAAGAGGACGTTGCGGCGAGCTTTCAGCACGCGGCGATAGATGTTCTCGTAGATAAAGCGATAAATGCGGCGAAACGTTTCGGTTATAAAACGATAGCGGTTACGGGCGGTGTTGCCGCAAACGGATATTTGAGGGAAACGCTTGCGGAAGCCGCAAGCAAGAACGGGTTCAAATCCGTTATTCCCGAAAAGAGGATTTGCACGGACAACGGCTCGATGATAGGCGCGGAAGGGTATATACAATATAAGCGCGGCAATTTTGCCGACCTGACGCTCAACGCGAGCGCGGTCGTGCCGTTTTCAAAACAGATAAATTAAAGAGGAAGAAAAATGATAAAGCATATAGTTTGTTTTAAATTAAACGACGGCGAACGCGCAGAGAAAGCGGCGGAAGTCCTCCGCGGTATGAGAGGGAACGTGCCCGAAATCATAGAAATGGAAGTAGGAACGGATTTTTTACGTTCCGCAAGGTCATACGACGTTTTTCTGTCCGTCGTTGTTCGGGATAAAGACGCGCTCGAAAGCTATCAGAAGAACGAATATCATTGTAGCGTCGTAAAAAAATATATGCACGCCGTGATTAACGCGAGCGTAGCGGTTGACTTTGAGATAAAATAATAGTATAATTGAAAGCGCGATTTCGGGAAGCGAGGTTTTGCGGAGTCGCAGACAAACGCGAGTATGGCGGAATTGGCAGACGCGCCAGATTCAGGTTCTGGTGGTTAACAGCCGTACAGGTTCAAGTCCTGCTACTCGCACCAAGTGTGATGGTCTATAAGTCTTTTCTTATAGACCATCATTTTTTCTATTTTTAGGGCGTTTTTGCCCGTTTTTAAGCAATTTTACCTATAAATCGTTGACCGAGTTGAACGTCGAATGTTCGCTCGGTCTTTTCTTATGCTCAAAAAAAGCGTTTTGCCACACTTGAAGCGTGATGTACAAAAAGCACCGTACAGCAGGACTTGAATCTACATTCGTATGGGAATATGGTAACCTAAATATATCGTAAAGACTTAAAGTTTTTGAAGGGTAATTTCAAAGGCGGTTCCCGCGTCGGACGAAAACGTCAACGTCCCGCCCATGGAACGGATAATGTTTTTGCAGACGAACAGACCTATTCCGCCGTTTTCGTTACCTTTTTCGGTGGTGTAGGGCGCAAATACGTCTAAGTCCTTTTCTATTCCTTTGCCGTCGTCCGCAACGATTATTTTTACCGATTCTTTTTCTTCCTTAACCGAAATCGTTATATTTTTGCATTGAGCGTGTTCGATAGCGTTCATAATCAGGTTGACGATTACGTTTTCAAGTCCTTTGGGTTTTACATATGCCGTTACTGCAGATACGCATTCGTTTTTCAGCACTATTCCGTTGGCTTCGCAGTCGAATGAGCAGGAATCGTAAACGGTTTTGCATACGGAGAACAGATCCGCCGCAACCGATTCTTCGGTTAAATAATTGAATTTAGCGTATCCTGCCGCTTCCGTAAGATTATCCAAAGAAACGTCGTTGTAGTGCTTTACGATTTTCAGCAGTTTGATTTGTTCTTCGTTGTTTTCTCTTGCTATCGCCGAGTCCAAAGCGGTTGCCGTGGCGTAAACGGTTTTACGTATATCGTGCGATACAAACTGTATAAGATCGTCGCGTTCTTTTACCTTTGTACGCATTTCTTCCGTTTGTAATTTCACTTCCGTCTGAAGATTGCGCGTGAGATTTCGGTTTTTCGCTTCTATATCCGCGGTGTTTTTAGTAAATTTTACGAGGAATACGGACAGCGTTGCAACCGACAGCCAAAAACTCGCCGTTAAATACGTCGGCACGCTTGACGATTCAAGCATACCGCAAGCCCGCGTTGCAACAATAAGTATAAACGGCGCCAAAAATAACGCTTCGACGCGGTTGGCTTTTACGATTTCGTATACCGTAAAACATATGGAGAAAAGCAGAATCGCAAGTTTTACGACAATTTCCGTTACGGAGAGTACCTGCGCGACGTCAAACGCCATATAAGGCTTGACGAAAGCCAAAACGAAACCGATAGCCGTCAATGCAAAAGAGGAGTATTTAAGCGGCTTTATTTTTACCCGTCTGCCAAGCCCTGAAAGCGCGCCGAAGCATGCTATATACGGAAAAGCGCAAAGACACGCCGTCCAGAAATGCGGGGCATGATTACCGAGAGAAAAGGCAAAACGACCGATTGCGGCGCAAAGTATGCCCGTTATTACAACGATATCCAAAAGCAAAGCAGACGTTCTTTTCGATACGGACAGCACCGTATATACGGCGATAAGCAACAATGAAAAAACTACAACTACGCCTATAGCGAAAAGCGACGAGCGATTGATTTGTTCGAGGTCGCCGCCAAGTCCTGCTGTCGGCAACGATTGTATGCCGGCGATACCGTATTTCGACTGATAATGTATGGCGATTATTCTTGCCGAATAATATTCGTCCGTATACGTTTGCGCGCGTGTGGAAAACCGCAGATTAACGGTCGTTACGGCGGTTTCGGGAGAAAATTCTCCGCTGACGAAGGAATAATAAACGGTATGTTCGCTGTAATCGTATTTTTCAATAACCCCCAAAGTAGTGTCGAGAGAGTTTGCCGCGTAGATATTGGAAGCGGCAAAAATCTGCGGAAGGCAGACGGATATAACCCAATCGTCTCCGACTCTGTATTTTTCTAAAAGTTCTTTCTTTTGTTCATAGTTTTCGTCGCTCGGATCGGGCGGAAGAAAAGCAAAATAGATTGTGCCGGAGGGGGCGAAATCGAAAGGCTCGGTAAGGTCGATTATCTGCGTGTCGGCGCAATACTCGTCTACCGATACAAACTTGTCGGGAATATAATTCGCACGGGTTATAAAACCGCTTTCCGCAACGTCCGAAATATCGATTGCCGAAATGTTTTTGCCTATAACGATAGAATCTTCTTTCATTTCCGATTCGCCTGTAACTTCATCGTAAACGTAAGTTATCTCTTTGAGCGTGCGTTTTGCTTCGGGAACGGGCTTGGGCGAGGCAAACGCAAAATGCGACAAGACAAAAACGATTGCGGAAAACAAAACGGTTGATAAGGCGACGATCGCATTGATTTTTTTCGCACGGTTATTCATTTTACGTCCCCCTTGCAAAAGGCATAGCCTTGCCCGAATTGATTGACGATAAGCGCGGCGCAGTCGGGTGAAACGTTCATCATTTTTTTACGCATATTGTGTATGTGCATTTTTATCGTGGAAGTGTTTAAGTGCGGTAATTGCCACACCGCGGTGTAAACGTCGTTTGCGGTAAAAAATACGCCGGCGTTTTTCATCAGAAAATATAAAACGTTAAATTCGCTCGAGGTTAAGTCCAAAGAAGTTCCCTTGTAACTTGCCGTCCGTCTGTCGGAGTCCAGCGTCAATCCTCGCGACTCGATAACGGCTTCCTGCGTCGGCAGTAGTCGCAGAGCCATTCTTGTTTCGATCAGTTCGTCGGAAGCGGGTTTTACGATATAATCCATCGCGCCGAGCTCTAAACCGCAAATGACGTTTTCTTCCGCGCCGAGATCGGATAGAATCACGACGGGGATATATTCCTGCATGCGGTCAAAAAGCTGCAAACCGCTTCCGTCAGGCAAAACGACGTCTAAAAGAATAATATCGAGTTTGTTTTCGGATAAAATCTCGGTCGCTTCGAACAGACTTTTTGCCAAAAACACTTTGTTGGCTTTTGAAAAATGCCTGTATAAGCGCGCGGATAGTTCTTCGGAATCTTCTACGATGAGTATTTTTTTGTATTCCACCTTTTTCATTGCTGCCTCCGAAGATAAGAACGTTGTCTTTTAAATATTGCCGTCACGCATTTTTCATATTTTCAGTATAGCATATTTTGCCTTTAAAATCAACGGACAAAAGTAAAGAATGGTAAAGAAACGCAACGCAAGGGCGGCGAATATTGATTTGTTCAAATCGTTTTGTTAAAATAAAGCCGAGAAAATCTCGTCGGACGATCTGTGCGCGCCGAGGGTTTTTCCGAAATTCGCCATGACGGAGAGTTAAAGTTTATGAAAAAAGTGTTTACGTTTAACCGAATGAAAAATTTGTTGATTGCCGTTTTTATTCTGGCGTCTGTCGTTCTCGGCATTTGCGGACTCGGCAAAACGAACGTCGCCGTTGCGGCGTCCGTTTCGACTTGGGACGGGACTTCCGATACAGAATTTGACGGCGAGGGAACAAAAGATAATCCCTATCTTATAACCTCAGCCGCGGAACTCAACGGACTGCGAGTAAATACGAACGGCGGCAGTAACTACAACGGAGTTTACTTCAAACTGACCGTAGATATAGACTTAAACAGCAAAACTTGGTATCCGATAGGGTATAAAGATAGCAGCTATCGCTTCAAAGGACATTTCGACGGCGACGGGCATACGGTTTCCAACCTGTCGGTCAATAATACTACCAATACTCCGGCGGGCTTGTTCGGTTATGTAGAAAGCGGTTCTATAAGCAATCTCGGCATAACCTCGGGGAGCGTATGGGTGAAGTCTTATGGGGATTCGAATGCATATCTTTACGCAGGCTCGATAGCGGGATATATCGGCGGCGGCACAACGGTCACGAATTGTTATAATGCGGGTTGTGAAGTTAATGGCTCCGTTGCCGGCGGAATTGTCGGATATAACGGTAGCGACGCTTTTGCTCCGATAGTCAACTGCTACAACACGGGGGACGTATATAGCCTTACCGACGCGGACGGGTCATCTAAAAACAGTTCGTCCGGCGGTATCGTCGGGTACAGTAAAACCCTTGCAAATCTTGCCGGAAAATGCCAAGTAGTCAACTGCTACAATACAGGTAAGTCTCAAGGGGAAGGCTCGAGAGGCAGGCTTATAGGAAAAGGCGAAACTCTCGCGCAAAATTCATATTATTTTCAAGATGCCGATAGTTACGGCTCAATGCTCGAATCAGGCTCGCTTGCTTCTGAATCTTCGCTTTCCACAAGCGATTATTTTACTTCGGCAAGCAGTACGGTTACATACAAAGAGAGTGCAAGCTCCGCAGAGGAAGAGCTTAGTCTTGTCGATGCGCTCAACAAAGGCGCGGCTTTGTACAACGCGACAAATCCGACGGTAGCAGCAAAGGCATGGAAAAGCGTAAGCGGCGGTTATCCCGTTCTCGCTTTAACCTCCGTCGAAACGTATAGCGTTACGAACAATCTGGACGGGCTTACCGCTTCCGGCGAAAGCGAAGCGACCGGAGGTTCGGATTATACTACGACTCTTAGCGCGACAAGCGCAGGTCGCACTCTCCCGTCGTCGATAACCGTTACCGTCGGCGGAACAGGACTTGCTCTTGCCGACGAATATAGTTATAATACGGATTCGGGTGTAGTAAGGATAATCTCCGATTACGTCACGGGCAATATCGTCATAACCGCCACGGCAGGAAAGCTCACCGGTGAAGGCAGTGACGGCAAGTACTATTTGGACGGCGAACTGCATACCCACGATTTTAGCGGAGAGACGGGTATCTGCGCTTGCAAGCTGTATTCCGACGACGGCGGAACGACAATTTTCAGTCCGTTGTCGGCAGACGGTCTACAAACGCTTCTGAATAGTAACGGCAATTACATTCCGACCGGAAATTATTATCTGACGGAAAACGTTGCTTTGTCGCAAGCCGTTAAGATAAAGAACGGCACAAAAGTAAAACTTGCGTTGAACGGCAAGGTGTATGATCTGAAAAGTAAATATATAACCGTAGAAAGCGGCGGAAGTCTGACGATTTTGGATAAAGACAGAGCAGGCTTGATTACGACTAACCACCGTTACTACTGTATAGTAAATAAAGGTACGCTTACCGTTGACGGCGCGAGAGTGACGGGAGCGAATACAACGGCTAATGACCAAGGCGTTATCGTAAACGATAACGGCGCGACGGCGACCATAACAAATTCTACCGTTACAAACGAATCGGCGGGGTATGCAGTAAACAACATAAGCGGCGCAACACTCCTCAGTATCGGTGACAGTACGGTCGTGTCCGAATATTGCGGTATTTACCACCAAAGCAATTCTGCGGGAATGTACCTGTACGGTGACTCGGTTGTAAACGGCAAAGATTACGATATTTATCTGACAACGTCCATATGGGCGATAAGCAAGGACGGAACAAAATCGTATACGGGAGATGACACGATAACGATAAAATTTAAAGATACCGTATCCGACGGGAAATATATCGTCTGCAAAGTAACCGAAGACAATAAAGGCAAGTTCTTGCCTATGTTTGACGAAGATGACTTGAAAAACATAGACGAGGCGATAGTTGTTGAAGAAAGCAGAACAGCTTACGGCGACGTGCTTATGGCGCATAAACATAATTATAAAAGCGGCGTTTGCACAAGCTGCGAAAAGAAATTCACGGGGCTTGACGGCGACAAATATTACGTTGACGGCGAACTCGGCACGGGCGTGTATGACGGTAAGTATTATAAAGACGGCGTACTCGGTGCGGGCGTGTACGACGGGAAGTATTATAAAGACGGCGTACTCGGTGCGGGCGTGTATAACGGTAAATATTACGAAAACGGCGACCCTGCAACGGGTACGTCGGGCGGTGTTTATTATGTAGACGGAGATCCCGCAACCGGCGTGTACGACAGCAAACTATACAAGGACGGCGAACTTTTTACGGGAACAGAAGACGGCGTTTATTACGTTGACGGCGTTCTTGTCAGCGGCGAATATAATGGCAAAGTATATGAAAATGGCGTTCTATTCAGCGGGGTATATAACAATAGGTATTACGAAAACGGCGTACTTTCGACAGGTACGTCTGACGGTGTTTACTACGTTGACGGCGACCTTGCAAACGGCAAATATAACGAAAAAGATTATGTGAACGGCAAGGAAGTATACACCGTGGATATATCCATGGTGACCGGTGTGACTTACGACACTGCAAAAGGCTCGCTGAATCAAACAAAAACCGGTGCGAACGGCACTGCCTTCAGTGAAATAGTGCTGAAAGCCGACAGCGGTTATTCGCAGATGACCGAGGCTCAGGCAACGGCTATCAATAATAACCTGAGCGGCACGGGACTGACCGCAACATATGCAGGCGGCAACGTGACAATCAGCGGAACACCCACAAAGAACGTGAGCCTTAAGCTTGCGGATATTCTCACGGGCAGCGTTGCTCCGACAAGGGCGGTATATCAAATCAACCTCACGACACCTGCGGGCGTAACCGTTTCGGGCAATCTCAGCCAGACAATAGTAGAGGGCGCGGCAATTGAAAATATTGTTCTCACCGCAGGAGAGAATTATGCGGATCTGACGGCAGCTCAGGCAGCGGCTATCAACACACAATTGACAAGCGCGGGCTTGACGGCTGCATTTAACGAAACCGCAAAAACCATAACCATAAGCGGCACGCCGACCAAGAGTCTTACATTTAATTTAAGCGAGTATTTGACGATGACGGCGGCGCAGGCAAAAGTGACCGACGGCGACGGCAACGTAATCGGTAAATATGCAACGGTCGGAGAGGCTCTGACAAAAGCGACTTCCGGCACGATAACCGCAACGGGAAACAGTCTTACCGCCGTTTCGGACGGCACGCTTAAAGCCGGAGTTACGCTTGTTACAGATGCAGGCACATTTGCGGCAGATAGCGACGCTACCATAGATATGACGAGCTACGGCGCAGTAACTCTTAAAGGCGGAAAACTTACGTTTACGCAAAAAGGAACTGCCAATGCAATGAACGTCATGAGCGGAAGCGACACTTATTATCTGACCGGCGACGAGTTTACGGCAGAAGTCATCTCGAGCGGAGTTACATTGACGGTGGCGAAAGACAAAACCGCTTGCATAGGTGGAGTTACGTTGACGGACGGCATTTTCAAACTGAGCGAAACCGATGCCGGAACCGTTATCAGCGGCACTGCCGATGGAAACGGCACTGTCAGTAGCGAAGAATACTTGGACGGAACTACGGATACGATACAAATCGTTGACGCAGATACACAAATTTTAATCGATGACGGTGTACCTACGCTTATCGCAGGACAGGGCAGAACGAGCGGCAATATGACCGCAAAAATCGGCACAAATACTTATATATTCTCAAAGGCGAGCGGTGACGGCAGTTATACCGTCGACGCAACAAAAGGCACAATTACCGTAGAAGACGGTGTAACCGTTACCGATAAAAAAGGCATCAAATACACAGGAGCAGGCACGTTTGCGTTTACTGCAGACGGCGTGACCGTCGGCGCAGGGGCAACTCTGACCGATATAAGTGGCAATATCTTTAAGGCGGTTGACGGCGAAGCGACCGTTTCATTTGACAACAAACTCGGTACCGTTGTGACAGACGGCAAATTCGAGGTCACGGGCAAAGTAACGGTCAAACTCGGAGACGACACTTATGTCTTTACCGCCGAAACCGGTAAAACCTATACCGTCGATAAGGAGAGTAATACGCTTACCGTTCCGGCAGACACTACCGTCACGGATAATTATGGCATTAAGTATACAGGAGAAGGCACGTTTACGTTTACTGCAGACGGCGTATCGGTAAGCAAGGGTGCAATTATCACCGGCACAAATGGTTGCTCCATAAAGGGCGCAAGCACAGGCGCGACCGTAACATATAATAGTCGCGGTGCAATCTTCCTTGTCGGCGGCGGTTGCGAGTTTGACAAAAAAATCGTTGTTACGATAGGTGACTTTGATCATAGCTTTGAAATTGTCGATGTGGCAGACGGTAAAAAGTATTTTGCCAATATGAACGAAACGGAAAATAACGTTGTCGTAACCGTTCCTGAAGACAGTGAAATAAAAATCAACAATACAACAGTAAAAAGCGATATAAATAGCGACATAGAAATCACAGGCGATAAGGACGGAATAACCATCATTATTCCTAAATCGGGTTCTGTAACAGTCAACGGCAAAACCTATACGGACACAAGAGATCAAGATGCCGAAGGCGACAATATCAAGGTTGTTGTAGATCAGTCCGGAGGAATCAGTATTATCAAACCGAAGGCAATCGCACCGTCAGCCCCGACAATTTCAACCGAATTGACGTATGGTCAGAAGCTTTCGGATATCACGCTTCCGGACGGTTGGGCTTGGGTTGACGGAACGATCAAACCGAGCGTATCCGATAGCAAAAAGACGCCTTACAACGTAAAAATTAAAGTCGATAACGACAATTACGATTGGGCGGGAATTGAAGGCTATGCAGATGGTTATTACACCGCTACGGTTGTAGTAACCGTAAACAAAGCGATCTACAACATGAGCGATGTAACGTTCAATAGCAATACATTAGTTTATGACGGCAATGCGCACAGTCTTGCGATTGACGGAACTCTTCCGAACGGAGTAACCGTTACATACGAAATCAATGATAAAGACGGCATAGTAGTTGATTCGGCAGTCAACGTTGGCGAATATACCATTACCTCAAAGTTTAACGGTGACGGCGACAATTACAATGCCATTCCCGATAAGACGGCAACGCTTACGATAAACGCAAAAAATATTTCGGGCGCAACCGTAACGCTTGGCGATTCTCTTACATATAACGGCTCCGAGCAGAAGCAAACCGTAACTTCCGTAAAAATTGACGATTTGACGGTAACATATACGGTGAGCGGTAACGTCGGCACGAACGCAGAAAGTTACACTCTTACAATCACTGCAAACGGCAACTTCACGGGGAGCGTTACTAAAACTTGGAGCATAGCAAAAGCAACTTACAATATGAACGGCGTGACGTTTGAAGGCAATACGTTCGTTTATGACGGCAAAGCGCACACTCTTGCGATAAGCGGAGACCTTCCGAGCGGAGTTACCGTTGCTTACGAAAACAACGGTAAGACGGAAAGCGGAGTTTATACCGTTACGGCGAAGTTCAGCGGCGACAGCGACAACTACGAAGTTATTGCCGATATGACGGCTACGCTTACGATAAACGCAAAAAATATTTCGGGCGCAACCGTAACGCTCGGAGATTCTCTCACATATAACGGCTCCGAGCAGAAGCAAACCGTAACTTCCGTAAAAATTGACGATTTGACGGTAACATATACGGTGAGCGGTAACGTCGGCACGAACGCAGAAAGTTACACTCTTACAATCACTGCAAACGGCAACTTCACGGGGAGCGTTACTAAAACTTGGAGCATAGCAAAAGCAACTTACAATATGAACGGCGTGACGTTTGAAGGCAATACGTTCGTTTATAACGGCAAAGCGCACACTCTTGCGATAGGCGGAACACTTCCGAGCGGAGTTACCGTTACGTACACAAACAACGGCAAAACGGAAAGCGGAAATTATACTGTTACCGCAAAATTCAGCGGTGACGGCGACAATTACAATCTTATTCCCGACAAGACGGCAACGCTTACAATCAAGCAAGCGAGCATCGAAAAGGTCGTTGACGGCGGTGACGAAACCAAGCCAAACGTTGTTGTCGAAAAAGAAGGCGGTATAGACCCTAACGTAAAACTCGTTGTTGTAAAACAAGACGAAACTCCTATAGCGGTTCAAGAAGACATTAAACGTAACGAAATCGTGTCTGCGGTATACGACATCAAACTTTACAACGATGAAGTAGAGATTCAACCGAACGGCGACATCACGATAAGACTTCTTGTCCCCGACGAAGCGAACGGCAGAACGTTCCGTATTCTCCATTTGCACGGAGAGAAAGTGACGGAAGTCGAATACACGATAGACGGCGATTATGCGGTGTTCACCGTGGATAAGTTGTCCGAGTTCACGTTCGTTATAGACAACAGCGGTTCGGCATGGTGGCTCATTCTTATCCTTGCGGTAATCGTAGCGGCGGAAATCGTGCTTATCGTTCTCAAAAAGAGAAAAACAAAAGGCAATAAGCTTTATGCGGCGGGATTGTTCGGCGGAGTGATTCCCGTGGCGCAGATCGTATGGCTTGTAGTGCTCGGCGTAGCGGCGGTTGCCTTGGGAGCATACGTAGTATATTTGTATCTTCCGAGAAAGAAAACAGACGAAAAATAGCTACGCGGTGAAATGTGTTAATACTAAAAACGCATCGGTAGTTGTTAAAAATTCAAAAGATGAGATGCTGAGAAAAAATCTATCGATGCTATGATTAAGGCGGAAACTTCATTAGGCATTGCCGTGGAGGTTGATGTAAATAGGATCGACAGACCGATATATGCACTATTGGTCAGCCTGAAACAGTGACATTGTAAAGCCAAGTCCCTCATTTGTATTAGAGCGGTAGGTTAACCCGGTAAGCGAGAGGCCACCGACATTCGAGATAATCCTTAATTGGATCTGTCTCCTATGTCGGTGGTTTTTTTTATTGCCAAAAAACAATCGGAAAAAATTAAAAAACTTTTTTGAAGGTGCAAAAACCTTGCACCTTTGCCGGATAGAATACAGCCATCAAGGGCAAGACCAGCTATGAAAAGTCAAGCGAAAAACAGGGGTAAAACGAAAAAATTTTTTAATGTAAAAAATAGCAAAAAAGAGTAAGACAAAAAAGCCCGTAAAAAGCGTAATAACGATATTTTGAGATCTAAGCAATTGTGTTTGTCCTTTACGGCAATTTCCCAACCCTTCGCTCCATAACAATGGAGCGAAGGGTTGGGAAATTTAGATAAAATACCTCCACAATGTCTGGATGATTACTTAAGGAAAGGGAGAAAACGCCCTTTCTGCAAAGAAAAAAGGTCTGACACATATTGTATCAAACCTATTCTTCTTAAATGGTACACCCGGCGGGGGATTCCCCTTTAGGGGAAATGTCGCATCGCGACAAAAGGGTTGCCGTCCGCCGCAAGGCGATCAGAACCCGCAAGGGTTCGGCATTTCCTATTGGAAATGAACAAAAAGAAAGCTCCGAATTTTGTTCGGAGCTTTTCTTTTTGGTACACCCGGCGGGAGTCGAACCCGCAACCTTCGCCGTCGGAGGGCGACACTCTATCCAATTGCGCTACGGATGCTTATTCTCCGCCGCGCCTTTCTGCGCGGCGGCGCTTTTATTCTTTATCTCTCTCATCCTCGTCCTCGTGAGAAAGGACGGTAACCTTTACCTGCAAAACCCTTTTCACGGTGGACTTCATTACTTCGAACTCCAAGCCCGAAAACTCTATTTTCACGCCCGCGTGCGGAATTTCGCCCAGCTTTTCGATTACCCAACCGCTGACGGTGTTTGAGTCGAAACGCTCCTCCTCGTGTTTCAGCCCGAAGAACTCGAACACGTCCGAGAGCGGCGCGTTGCCGTCCACGAGATAATGTTCGTCGTCGATTTTCTTGAAAAAGTTGACCTCTTCGTCGTGTTCGTCCCAGATTTCACCGACAAGCTCCTCTAAAATATCTTCGAGAGTCACAAGCCCGAGCGTCCCGCCGTACTCGTCCAAAACGACGGCAATATGCACCTTTTTCTTTTGCAGTTGCTTTAATAAATTGGAAATTTTGGCGTGTTCGGTCGTATAGAACGCGTTCTGCAAAATATCGTCCACGTTCTTCTTTCCCGCAAGGTACGCACTGAAAAAGTCCTTTTCGTGAATTGTGCCGATAACGGTGTCTATCGTATCTTTATAAACGAGAATACGCGAATACCCCTCTTCGTCGAACACGCGGCGGATTTCTTCCATAGACGCCTGCACGTCAACCGCCACCACGTTTACGCGCGGCACGAGAATATCCCCGACTTCCAGATCGTCGAATTCTATAACCGAACGTATAAGTTTCGTTTCGTCGGACTTTAACGTGCCGTCCTCTTCCGCCTCTTCCACCACGGTCATAACCTCGTCCTCGGTCACCACGTCCTCGCTCTTTATGCGGAAGATTTTGGTAATGAGCCATTTCCAACCCGAAAAGAAGAAGGTGAAAACGTATAATAAATAAAAGAAGAATACGACGAGGGGATAAAACGTCATCGCAAACTTTTCGGGATAGACTTTAGCCACGAACTTCGGCGTAACCTCGCCGAATATAAGCACTACGAGAGTAGTAACCATTGTAGAGATAAGTCCCGAATCCACGCTCGGCGTTTTAGCCAAAATCAGCGAGAAGAATGTTGCGGCAATAGTCGCCGCGGAAAGATTGACGATATTATTTCCGACAAGCACCGTACTTAAAAGCTTATCGTACTTATCCTCCGCAAGCAAAAGCACCTTTTTGGCGCGTTTGTTTCCGTTCCCCGCAAGCGCGCGAAGCTTTGTGCGGCTCGCGCAGGAATAGGACGTTTCCGTCGCGGAAAAAAATCCCGAAAAAATAACGAGAACGATAATGGCAATCAGTCGCGGAACAGAGCCTTCCGGCATAATATCCTCCGAAAAAATTAAATTACGTATATTTGTATGCAGATTATACTCGTTTAGTATATACTTTTTTAACAAAATAATCAAGCGAAATTAAGCTCTGCATACGTTTATGCGTAAATTTAGCGGCGAAAAGGGGGTTTTATACCCGTTTCCGCGTTGTACGTTCGCTTTTTTCTCTCTTATCTTCTAAACCTATCAGCAAAGCCTCCCGCCGTCGGACGCACAAAAGCGCGCGGGTTTTATCTCACCGCGCGCCGCTTTTTATTGTTTTTTATGCTAAAACCTCTCCGCAAAGACCTTGGCGTAAATTTCCTTATATTTCTCTTTATAAAAAAGATTCGTCCCGCTCGTCGTAACCGCAGCCGTCCCCGCCGCGACCGCCTGCCTTAAAAGCTCTTCCATGGGCACGCCGTAGCTTTCCGCAACGCACGCCGCGGCTATCATACTGTCTCCCGCGCCGACCGTGGAATTGACCGCAACGGACGCGCTCTTGCAGAAGTAATGCTCTTTCCCGTCGGTTATCACCGCGCCCTCCGCGCCCATGGAAACGAGGACGTATTTAGCTCCCTTGTCGAGATACGCTTTCGCCGCTTCCGCCATATCGTACTTCGTCCTCACCTCTCGCCCCGAGAACTTTTCGAGCTCTTTGACGTTGGGCTTTGCCATAAATATCTCCCGCGAGCCTAACGCGGCGAGCATATTGTCCTTTTCGGTATCGACGACGACTTTCACTCTTTCGGGTATAACTTTAAGCACTTCTCCGTAAAATGCGGGCGCAACGCCTTTCGGAAGGCTGCCGCTCATAACCGCTATATCTACATCTTCCGATAGTTTTTTCACCTTTTCTATAAGTTTTAACTGGTTTTCGCGGCCGACCTCTTCGCCTCTGTCGTTGATTTCGGTCAGCATAGATTTTTTGTCTATGATTTTATAGTTGGTGCGCGCCGAGCCGCCGCTCAAAACGAAGTCGTGCTTTACTCCCTCTTTATCGAGAACGTGTTCGAACATTCGCCTGTGATTTTCAAACATAAACCCCGTGGCGGTACACTCCTCGCCGAGCCGAGCCACGCCGATAGCCACGTTTAAGGCTTTGCCCGAATACGTCTCCACCTTGTTGTCTATCCTGTTAAGCATGCCCACGTTGAGACTGTCTAACTCTATAGTGCAGTCAACGCTCGGATTCGGACAAATTGTCAATATCATCGTAATTATCCTGACCTTTTCGTTTAGTCTTTTACAGCCGAAATCGTGCCTTCCCTTTTGCGAGGGAAGGCACTCGCTTTTCGTTTTTTAGTCGCGTTTACTTTTAACACGTCGCTATTTTTTAGTCGCCGCTATGATTTTTTCCTGTTCCGAGAACGGAAGTTCCTCGTATCTTGCGAATTCCGCCTCGAATCTTCCGCGTCCCTGCGTCATACTGCGAAGATCCGTCGCGTATTTAAGCATTTCGGCAAGCGGAGCCTCCGCCGCAATTTCCTGCTTTCCGCCGACCGATTCCATACCGAGAATTCTGCCTCTTCTCTTGTTCATATCGCCTAAAATATCGCCGGTATAATTATCCGGAACGGTGATTTTATACGAGTAAATCGGTTCTAATATAACGGGCTTTGCCTTCATGCAAGCTTCGTCGTAAGCGAGCTTCGCCGCCGAAACGAACGCCACTTCCTTGGAATCCACGGGATGATATTTGCCGTCGAAGAGAGTGCATTTGATATTGACCATCGGATACCCCGCGAGAACGCCCTTCGTCACGGCTTCGCGCAGTCCTTTTTCGACCGCGGGAATAAACTGTCTCGGCACCGCGCCGCCGACAACCGCGTCCACGAATTCGAAAACGCCGTCAGCCGCGTCAGGCTCGAAGCGGATATTGACAACGCCGAACTGCCCCGCGCCGCCCGTCTGTTTTTTGTGCTTGCCCTCGGCTTCCGCCGTAGCGGTTATAGTCTCCTTAAACGCTATCTTCGGGTCCTTAAGGACCGCCTCGCACCCGAATTTCGCCTTTAGCTTTTTGCAGAGAATATCGAGCTGCGTCTCGCCGAGACCTCTTATAACCGTTTCTCCCGTATCTTTGTCTTTCTCTACCTTAAAGGTGAGGTCTTCTTCCGCAAGACGGTTAAGCCCTTGGAAAACCTTATCCTCCTCTCCCTGCTTCGCCGCAAAAATCGCCATGGTTATCACGGGGCGCGGGAGAGGTATGTCATAGAATTTTATCCTGCGAGCTTCGTCGCAAAGGGTGTCGCCGGTGTTTGTCGCGTTAAGCTTACTTACCGCGCCTATATCGCCAGCGACGAGTTCGTCCGTCGCCTCCTGCTTTTTGCCTTTCATAAGGTATAACGCATTGACGCGCTCCTTTTCGCCGGTAGTCGCGTTGTACACCGTCATACCGCTTTTAAGAGTACCCGTAAACACTCTTATCATATTGAGCTTGCCGACGAACGGATCGGCTACGGTTTTGAATACCTGCGCGGAAAAAGGCGCGTTCTCGTCGCAGATTATGTTAAGCACGTCGCCCGTAGCGAGGTCTGTCGCAAGCACGGGACGGCGTTCCATCGGCGACGGAAGAATCTCCGTTATTTCGTTCATAAGGTTAATAACGCCCATATTCTGCGTCGCGCTACCGCCCATAACGGGAATGGTGCCGCCCTCTAAAAGCCCCGTCTTGATACCCGCGATGATTTCGTCGTTGGTGAGTGCGCCCTCCGAGAGGTATTTGTCGAGAAAAACCTCGGACGTCTCTGCCGCCGCCTCGGTAAGCCCTTCTTTAAGGAGCGCGACCTCTTCTTTCATACCTTCGGGAACGGCTATTTCGTTTCTTCCGCCCTTGGTGAATTCGTAAGCTTTGCCCGAAATAACGCTGACGTAGCCTTTCATTTTGCCGCCCGAAATTATGGGCGTGTGCATAGTCGCGATTATCTTCCCGTATTTTGCGCGGAATGCCTCCACCGTCGCGACATAGTTGGAATTCTCCTTGTCTATACCGTTTATGAAAATCATAAGCGGAATATGACGGCGTATACAGTATTCGACCGCTTTTTCTGCACCGACCGAGACCTGACCGTTTGCGTCCGCGACGAGTATCGCGCTTCCCACCGCGCGCATCGCTTCTTCGAATTCGCCCTCGAAATCGTAGAACCCCGGGACGTCTATCAGATTTATTTTAACCCCGTCCCAATATGTATAAGCGACGGACAGCGATATGGAAATACCGCGCGCGATTTCCTCCGCGTCGTAGTCCATAACGGTGTTCTTATCCGCTATCGTGCCGAGACGGTCTATACTCTTTCCGTTAAAAAGAATCGCTTCCGCAAGCGACGTTTTGCCCTCTCCGCTGTGACCTATGATAGCCACGTTCCTTATGTTATCCGACAATACTTTACCCATTATTGTTGTCCCCCTTTGTTTTATTTTGGTACGGTAAGTATTTTTTCCGCACTTTTTGCGGACGGACGGGCAGAATAAGCCTTACGCTTTTTACCCGTCTTTCATATTTTACTATAAACCTCGCGGTTTTTCAAGGGGGAACGGCAATTTTCCCGAAAAATTTTTGTAGGATTACACTACATATGAGACAAAGAGAATAAAAAAGATAGCGAAAAGATTTTCTTTACGTTAAAGTTTAAGTACCAACAAAATACTTTAAAGGAAAACCTATCGCTATCATGAATACTCTAACACAAAAACTCTGCTTTCTTCAATCGGTTGTACTTTATTCTCAAAGAAATTTTTGTGTCGTCTTACAATACATTTAAGGCAAAAAGCATCGTAACCACTTGCGGTTTATGAAAAGGTTTTTTATAGTGTTTATAGCAATTCCGTAAAACACGGAA